>PBRP01000028.1 GCA_002726655.1 Gammaproteobacteria bacterium | reverse complement strand
TGAAGGAAGCCTGGAAGGCCGCGAGCAGCGGAGGAGTAAGACTCGGTCAATCTTGTTCAAAACCAGCTCAGACGGCTGACATACAACTCAACATCATGAAGTGGGAATAGTCACTGATACAGATGACAGGACACAGAATGAGAATCGGTGAGGGATGTTGTCGCCGGCGTGACCGTCTTGCACTCTTCCATCGTCTTCGGGCAACGGTCTGCAAAACGGCATCCAGCTTCAATGTTTACAGGTGAAGTGATTTCACCCTTGATGGGAATGTGATCCCTGGTTTTTTCCAGTCGTGGGTCCGGCTCCGGGTTGGATTCGATGAGGAGTTGCGTATAGGGATGCTTTGGTTCAAAGAAGACGTCATTGGCTGGACCCGTCTCGATCACTGTACCGAGATACATGACCGCCATCCTGTCTGAAACATAGCGCACCATTGAAAGGTCGTGAGCGATGAACAAAAGTGTTAACCCCATGGATTGCTTCAGATCCTCAAGTAGGTTGATCACTTGGGCCTGGACGGAAACATCCAGTGCGGAAATGGGTTCGTCACAAACAACGAATTTAGGTCCTATGATCATAGCTCGTGCTATACCAATGCGTTGTCTCTGGCCGCCCGAAAATTCATGTGGATAGCGTGACATGTGGTCTGCATTGAGACCCACTTTGTTCAGCCAGTCAGCAACCTGATCCTTGATATCGGATTTCCTGTATTTGCCCTGGATGCGTAGTCCTTCACCGACTATCTCCAGGATAGTCATCCGCGGATTCAGGGATGAATAAGGGTCCTGGAAGATCATCTGCAGGTTGCGGGAGTAGTTTAGATGGTCCTCTGCTGAAAACCTGGTTGGCAGCAGTTCATCATTGTAGAAAGCTTCCCCGGATGTCCGTTCATGCAGTCCGATCAGTGCTTTTCCGAAAGTTGACTTGCCGGATCCACTCTCTCCCACCAGGCCGAGGATCTCGTTTTCGCTGATCTGGAGTGAAACGCCATCCACAGCATGCAGTGTCTGCCCACGACCGAGAGTGAAGTACTTTCTTAGTTGTTCTGTTCTAACCAGCATGGCTCTGATCCTGACTATTCTGGCTTACTTCAGCGACCGCCGGTGCGGCTTCGTGTTGCAGCCAGCAACGGGCATAATGATCCTCTGACCCCTGCACCGAAAAGTTTACCGGTTGCCTGTCTTCACACATGCGCATGGCATAAGGGCATCGTGCGAAATAGCCACACCCTTGTGGCGGTGGAAAAAGGTCGGGCGGGCTGCCAATGATGGGCGTCAGTTTTTTGTCCCGATCGCCCGTATTGGAAGGCATCGCACTTTTGAGACCAAGCGTGTAAGGGTGCGAAGACTCGTAAAAAATATCTTCAACGGAACCTGACTCCACTATCTGACCCGCATACATGACGGCGACTTCGTTCGCCATTCTCGCCACCACAGCTAAATCATGTGTAATGAGAATAATGGACATGTTCTCTGTTCTTTGAAGCTCGCACATAAGCTCCAGAATTTGAGCCTGGATGGTTACGTCCAGCGCCGTAGTTGGCTCGTCAGCGATCAGTATGGAAGGGTTACATGCCAGGCTTTGCGCGATCATGGCCCGCTGCAACATGCCGCCTGAAAATTCGAACGGGTATTGTTTTACCCGCTTTGCCGCCTCAGGAATGTGAGTTTTCTCAAGTAAATCAATGGCTTGCCTAGATGCTTCAGCATAGGTTTTGTGCCGGTGTACAACCAGTGTCTCCGCAATCTGGTCACCTATTCTCATGGTCGGATTCAGGGATGTCATTGGATCCTGAAAGATCATACCGATTTGAATGCCGCGAAATTGATTGGCTTCCTTCGCGGACAACCCGAGCAGTTCATTGCCATCAAGTTTTGCTGACCCGCCTGTAATTCTCCCCGGTGGCATGGGAATAATGCCCATTATTGCCTGCACGGTGACTGACTTGCCACAGCCTGACTCACCAACGATGGCCAGGGTCTCGCCTCGTGTGACGCCGAAACTTACACCGCGTACGGCTTTGACGTCACCACCATAGGTTGAGAACTCTACGGAGAGGTCTTCAACTTCCAGGATTCGATTGCTCACTGCATCATTCCCTTGATCGCATTCTTGAATCCAGCGCCTCAGTTAAACCGTCACCAAGCAGGTTAAAGGCGAGAACAGTCACGCTGATGAAGGTGGCTGGAAAAATAAGCTCGTGGGGGTGGCTCAGCATGGTCTTTACACCTTCATTACACATGGATCCCCACGACGGCGTTGGTGGCGCAACGCCCATGCCGATAAATGAGAGGAAGGCCTCTGTGAATATTGCAGCTGGAACCGCGAAGGTCAGAGTAACCAGTATGACGCCCATGGTATTGGGGATGATATGCCGGAGGATCAGGTAGTGTGGTTTTGCTCCCAGTAGCTTTGCTGCTTCAATATATCCCTGCTCCCTGATTTGTAGAACCTGGCCACGTACCAGTCTTGCAGTCGCGGGCCAGAGAAGCAGGATGAGGGCAACCAGCATTGGGAAGATGCCGCTCTCACCGGGACCAATGCCGAACGCAATCTTAAAAAGAATCATAAACAACAGGAACGGCAGCGCGACGACAAAATCTGCGAAGCGCATCAGCAATACGTCGAGTCTGCCGCCAAAATATCCAGCAAACCCGCCATAGATAATGCCAAATATGACGTAAATAAAGGGTGCTACGATGCCAATAAAAAGTGAAACCCGGGCACCTTCCATTAGTCGGGCAAGCATGTCACGGCCAAGATAGTCGGTGCCAAAGGGGTGAAACTCAAGGCGAATTTCCTGGCCCAGGTTGTCCTCTTCTCCTGCCGAAATCAGGTTCCGATCCCTTGCATCACTAACGGTGATAATCATTCGTGGCGTGATCTCGGTGACGGTGAAGACCTCATACTCATCGTAGCCATCAGTAGGCACGATCGAGTAATAGTAGTCACGGGATTCGAGGCTCAGGCGATCTTCATAACTGACTTCATTGCCACCATAGGTTGATCCCAGCGGCAGCCCAAGGTCATTGAAATCTTCCGGGGCGCGCTGGTTCCTGTATATATTGTAGCCCCCGGCTCCAACCGTCGGATTCCAGATGAGTCTCACCTGTTGCGTAGTCGCGGCCTCGAAGGCTCGCAATTCAGCCACCGGCGTCACTGATTCAACATACGCCTCTGGCTCCACAGGGAAGTCTTCGAGAATGATGCCATCCCAGCGCTTGTAGGCGCCAACAAGGGCGGCCGTTTTGGGCAGCGATGGCGCTTGTGATATCTGGTTTAGATCCTGTAAGGATGAATCTACCTGCCAGAAGACCGGACCCAGGAGCGTGAAAGCTGCTAGTGCTATGACAATGTAGAGGGAAATGGTGGCCCGGGTGTTCTTTTTCAGACGGACCCAGGCATCCTGCCAGTAGGATAAAGATGGACGGGAAATCTGTTCGATTGAGAGGTTGGCTTTAACGCGGGCAAAATCTTCATGGGTCGGTTGAAAACTTGTGGTGTCTGTCATTCCAGCCGTACCCTCGGATCAACAAAGCCATAGATGATGTCCACGAGTATCACCATGAATACCAGAAAAGCACCATAGAAGACCGTCGTGCCCATGATGACCGTGTAGTCCAGTTGCTGGACTGCCTGTACAAAATACCTGCCAAGACCCGGGATGGCGAATACCAGCTCTACAACGAAACCACCGGTTGTAATAGCAGCGATCTGTGGTCCGAGTACTGTAATTACCGGGAGGATGGCATTGCGCAACTGGTGTCGAAAGAAAATACGAACGGGAGAGAGCCCCTTGGCACGGGCGGTCTTAATGTAGTCCTCATTGACAACTTCGAGCATGGAAGAACGCATCAGGCGGGTTAGGAATGCCATGGTTCCAAGACCGAGAACCAGGGAAGGCATCAGCATGTGAGCAAAGGTTCCCCATCCGGCCACCGGGATGAGAGATTGTCCCAGCATACTGTTGATGTTGACCAGCAATAGCTGACCCAGCGCTGCAAATACAAAACTTGGTACCGAGATACCCAGAATCACCAGGAACATGATGATAATGTCGGGCATACGGTTCCTGTAGATTGCCGTCAGTGCTCCCCACAGGACGCCGCCAGTGGCCGCAAAGAAAATTGCTAGCAGCCCGAGGGTCGCTGAGACAGGGAAGTGATCGCGAATGATGTCATTTACTCGCCGGTTCTGCTGTGTAAATGAGATACCGAAATCACCCCGGAGCATATTTCCCATGAATATGAAGTACTGTTCCGTTGCTGATTTATCAAGACCATACTTCTGTTCAAGGTTCTTGCGAATCTCCGCTGAGACCGCCTTGTCGTTCATCAGGGGGTCTCCGGGGACCTGGTGCATCGCTATAAATGTGGCGGTTGCGATAAACCATACGGTGATAGCACCTGCGAGAAGCCGCTTTAGGGTATAGGCCAGCATTGAGGGACTATTTCACAACTCGTGCATAGGTGTAGTCAGGGTCCGCACCGATTACGCGGCGAACAACGCCCTTGAGTTTTGGATGCATCAGGTAGATGACGCCTTGCTCGTACTGGGCAAGTACAACAGAATCATCGTGAATAATTTTCTGTAGTTCACCCATGGCGTCCATTCTGATTTTTGGGATGGAACTGCCCATAGCGATTCGCACCTGTGAATCGTATGCCGGGTTGCTGTATCGACCGCGGTTATTCAGGTTCCATGAAGCGAATAGATCACCGAACGTCATGACATCGTCAAAATCCGGCCCCCATCCGGCGGTGACCATATCAAAGTCCCCGGAGGTCATCTTTGCCAGTCTTTGCTTGAACGTTTGAATATCGATCTTGATATCAAGACCGAGTTTTGCCTTTAGCAGACCCTGCATATATTCAGACTGTTTGGCTGCGGTTGGACTGTCACTGGAGAGCATCACCAGAGGGGGAATCGACTCAAGATTAAGCTCACGCTTGGCTGTTTCCAGGTATTGATTAGCCTTCTTGACATCAACATCCGATACCGGTGCCGGGTATTCGCGTCGAAACTTGTCTTCAACTCCATTCAGCCAGATGGGGAAAAGGCTGGCCCCGGGCAGGTTGCCGGGTGTTGCCAGGACCTTGTTGACCATTTCATTTGGATCAAATGCCAGCTGGATTGCCTTACGCAGATTCCGGTTGCGAGTCACCCGTTCCGGTCGATGATTGTATTCAAGGAAGAACACAGATCCGGTAGAGAAGCGGCGGATCCGGAACCGTTGGGTTAAGGCATCCTTGTAGGTTTCACCATCGAGTCGGGTATGTACAATCTTGCCATCGATAAACAGATTTAGTCGGGCGCGGGTGTCCGCCGTAATGTAATCTGCATTAATGACGTTTAGATGAACCTTGTCTCTGTCCCAGTAGTTATCGTTCTTCACCATCTTCAGCGATGCACTGTGAGTCCATTCCGTCAGTTTGAACGGCCCGTTATAGAGGAGGTCTGTAGCGTCCGCTGCAAAACGGTCCCCTTTTAGTTTGAAGAATTTTTCCCGCACCGGGAAATATGAAATGAAGGCGGTAAGTTTAACGAAGTATCCTGTCGGTCGGGCGAATTCGATTCTGAGTGTCCTGTCATCCTCGGCGAACACCCCTAGTTGGGAAGGGTCCATTTCCCCCCGGTTGATGGCTTCCCCGTTTTTTACGGGGTAGAGAATAAAGGCATACTCCGATGCAGTTGTTGGGGCGAGGCCCGTTTGCCAGGCAAAAACGAAGTCGTGGGCGGTAACCGGAGAGCCGTCACTCCAGCGGGCATCTTCACGAAGCCAGAAGGTGGCGCTCTTGTCGTCTATCTCCCAGCGTTCGGCCACGCCAGGAACGACATTGCCTCTTCGATCATAGCGAACCAGGCCCTCCATCACATGTCCCAGGATCGTAATACTGACCTGATCGGTGGCTTTCATGCCATTTAATTGTGGTGGTTCCTGGGTGAGCGCAATGGTAATAGTCTGTGACTTAAAATCTACTGATGTTGCATCCACCTCAGCGTTGGCTGCCTGTATCAATAGCAGGAGAACTACGGCCAGAACAAATTTCATAGGGAACCGAATCACCTAGGAATGATGCTGGATTGTATCACGTGCAGGTTGGGGTCACACACGCACAGGTTGGGGACAGAGTGATGTTCCTCAAGTTTTTCGAACATGGGTTAGTGAACATGCATCTGCACTTCACAGTTCACTGAACTCTTGTAGTTTAACATCGAATGACGATGCTTTCGATTATGACCCGAACCTGACCCATACAGCCAGTGAGACATATCACAGCCGTCAGGGAAACTGCCTATCCTTTTCGAATCTGTTTGTTGCTCTGGCTCGTTACGGGTTGTGAGCGGAAGTTGCAGGCCCTTAGCTCCCGATTGAACTCGCCGCTAGTTCAATCGTTTTACCCTAATGCTGCCGCTACCTGATTGTTTTTTAAGCAGATAAGATCCAAGTTTGGCCAATCGAACGGTGATCAAATCTCCGGTTCTGAGCGGTAGTGGTTCGTTGTCCAATTGTTGCCACACCTGACCGTTATCAAGTGTTACGGTTAGTTTTTTATAAGCAGACCTTTTAACACTGGAAACCGTTGCCTTTATCTGGTCAATTTCCTTGATAGCCAGAGATTTCTGCACCATGCGCTTGGCCTCAGCATCCTGCTTGCCAAAAAGTGACAGGGCGTCTGGTACAGAAGGAGGAGCGTCCTCTCCGGTGCTCCCATCCACTCTAGTGTTCTCCACCACTTCTTTCTTTGATTGGCGAACCGGGAGTTGTGAATCAACTATTCGGTCGTAACATGATACTCGCTCTTCGGTACCTTCGATTTGTCGACAGTCGAACAATGAGCCGTCGGTCGCCGAAGCGGAATGGGCAAACAGTATTGCCAGCAGGAGTAATTTTTTCATGAGGTGGCATATTCCCGATTTTACTCATTGTTGCACAAAAAACCCCCGGGGTTTAATCCGGGGGTTTGATTTCAGACCACAGAAGGGCAGCTTAGAAAGCGAGTTGTGCCCTTGCATAGTAGTAACGACCCTGGGTATCGTAGCTGAGTTGGAGCGTATTCATGTCATCATAGGCGGTGACATAAGGGGGTTCCTCATCAGTCAGGTTACGAATTCCGCCTGTAAAAGTGACATCATTCCACCGGTAGTACGCTTGGACATCCCAGTAGACGACGGAATCAGCCGTATTTTCCAGATTTGCTGGAGCAGCATCGATGTCGTCAGTTGCTCCCATATACTTGGCGGATATGAATGCTCCCCAGTTATCGCGAGTCAGAGTTGCACTGGAGTTCACCTGCCATTCTGCGAATGCAACTGGACTACCCCATGCCGGGTCTCCACCGAACATACCAGCTAGTTCTATCACTTCTCCGCCGGTAAATGGCAGGTAATCATAGTCGCTCAGGTAGGTTCCTGTTACGCGCAGGTCGATAAGGCCGAAGCTGCTATCAAAACCATAGTCAACCTGGAAATCGATGCCACGGGTTTCATACGACGCCAGGTTAGCCTGGGTTTGAAGGATACCCGATATCTGCTGGTTGGAGTTTCGACGCGTCGGTGCCAAAGGCGAGGGTGTTTCCTCGATGACAGGAGCATCAGGCCCAATGAACAAGGCACATAACGGATCAGAGAAATTCGGACTAGAATAGCAGCCAGAGATCACCTCTGAAGTCGGTGCGGTAGAAATGGCATTCTCAATTTCGATATCGTAGTAATCTAGGGATACCGTCAGGTTTTCAGCGAACCTAGGTGTGAAAACAACGCCGAACGTAAATGATTCGGAAGTTTCCGGCTCTAGGTTCGGGTTACCGCCCTGCAATGTCGATGCCTGAAACGTAGCCAAGTTGAAATCCGGTGGCAGTCCATCTGCTATGCAATTTGCAACTGTATTGGCGTCGGTACCTGAGGTGCCATAGTTGCGGCAGGGGTCCGTATAGGATTCAGCCGAATTCTGTTGACCCAGGAACAACTCACTGATATTGGGCGCACGGAAACCCTCTGTCTGCCAGCTATCTACTCACATGGGATTTTAGTAGGCATATCGGAGCAGGTTTGAAACGACCCTCTCGAGGTGGGTCAGGGAATTACACACTTCTACCTGGTGACAACAGGGGGCATACTTCTTCATTTCTGCGTCTCCCACGGACCAGCTCATTTTTGGCTCAGGGTTCAGCCAGATAACCCGTTTGCTCTTGTCATACATTTCCCTGAGGATTTCTGATTTGGCATCACCGTAGTTATTGCGGGAGTCGCCAAGGATAATAATGGTAGTCCTGTTGTTCACATCGTCCATGCACTGGTGCTTGAAATCCATCAGCATCTGCCCATAGTCGGTAGAACCGTTACCATAGTCGCGCATGGTCTTCGCCATTGCATCCTCGAGGTTGCTGTTGTCGAACAGGCGAGTGACCTCACCCAGGTCTGATGAAAAGGCAAATGAGCGCACCTTGGGCAGGATCTCCGCCAGGCTGTAGAGAAACATTAACAAGAAACGTGAGTAATTACTTACTGACCCGCTGACGTCGCAAATACACATAACTTTGGGACGATCTACCTTGGAAGCCTTCCACTTGATATCAAAAAACATGCCGTCGTACTGCATGTTATGGCGAAGTGTCTTGCGTACATCCAGTTGTCCGCGCTTGTATGTTTTGCGTCGCTTGGAGTGAATGGAGATGAGCTTCTTGGCCATTTTGAAGACAACCTCCTGGACGTCCTTGAAATTGCGTTTTTCAAGGTTGGAGAGTTTTACCTTTTTTAGCAGTTCTTCGCGGAGTTGCTTGCCTGACTCATCCGCGTGCAGAAAAAACTGTTTTTCCACATAGTCTCTAACCTGCTCGCGCAGTCTGTCGCGAGCTTTTTTCAACTTATCTGCCAGGTTTTGACGTTCCCGACCACCCTCGGATTGTAATTCAGAAATCTCGTCCTGCAATTCCTTCAGACCCATGGCATCCATGATCTTGCGCGTGTAGAGACCCTTCTGGGTAAAAACAACGATCTGATTAACTTCTGCTTGCCTGCCTGCCTCAGCCATGGCAATACTGAGTTCGGTTCTGTCACCGGAGAGCAGCAGCTTGCCAAGTTCTGATGTAGGCTGAAGCGATTGATCCTCTTCGCTAGCTTCTTCCCCACCACCTTGACCAGAAGCCTGACCACTGCCCTTGCCACCGGGTTGAGCTTCACCTTTGGCATCCTGGTCAAACTCCCCATCATCGAACTGATCGTCCGAGGACTCTTGCTCACTTTCCTCGGGTTTGAACTTGTTGAATGAAAAGTAGCGGTCAAAGCATGAATCGAATGCTTCCTTTTCTTCGGGGGTTTTGGAGAGCACGATGGAGAGTGAATTCTTGAGAAACTGACGATCCTCGTAGCCCACGATATTAAGGGTCTGCATGGCATCCAGTGTTTCGGCCGGTGAGACTTTGATCTCTGCGGTACGCAGTACCTTGACAAAATCAACCAGGGTTCTATCCATCAGCAACTCGGCGGTTGGATGGCATTCGCAATCTGAGTCACTGTTTCAGCGCCTTATTGGTCACATTCTGTATTTCTGCTTCCACCGTCTCAATATCTTCCTGAAATTTCAGTATGACATTCAGCGTCTGCCTGACCAGTTCGCTATCGAGGGATTCCGTATGCAGCAGGATCAGTGTTCGCGCCCAATCAATGGTCTCACTGATGGCTGGAACCTTCTTAAGATCCATTTCCCGCAGTTCCTGGATGAAGGTGACAAGCTGGGTACGCAGTTTTTCGGGCACATCAGGTACCCGTGCATGGACGATGCGACTCTCCAGGGTGGCGTCCGGGAATGGAATATACAGGTGCAGGCAGCGACGTTTCAGAGCATCGCTGATCTCACGGGTGTTGTTGCTGGTAAGAAATACCAGGGGTTTACGGTCGGGATTGGCAACGATAGTGCCTATTTCCGGGATGGACAACTGGTAGTCGGATAACAGTTCCAGCAGCAAGGACTCGAATTCATGATCGGACTTATCGACTTCATCTATGAGCAGTACGCAGCTATCTTCAGCTTTTAGGGCTTTGAGTAAAGGTCGCGGCTCGAGAAAATCTTCCGAGAAAAAGACATCGCCGAATTCGTGCAGTTTGGCAACGGAGTCCGTCAGTCCTTTGGCACCTTCGAGGATTTCACTCAGGGTCTCCTTGAGTACCTGGGTGTAGAGGAGTTGCTTGCCGTACTTCCATTCGTAGATGGCTTTTGATTCATCCAGTCCTTCGTAACACTGTAAACGAATACATGGCAACTCAAGCATTTCTGCTGCAGTTTTGGCCAGTTCAGTCTTGCCAACACCGGGCGGTCCCTCTATGAGAATGGGTTTTTCCAGGTGATAAGCCAGGAACACGGCCGTGGCAATCTGCGGATTGCAGATATAGCCGCGCTTTTCAAAGTTATCCTGAATTACTTCGACGCTGGTAAGTCTGTCATGGTTCTTAATGGTCACAAAGGGTCCTTGTTTGCTCAGGCCTGCTGCTAGAGGGAGGCGGTAAACGGCGCTCGCCTCAAAGGCAAAGGAAGGCGAGGGCTTCATTATGTGAATCTGGATGCAGATTGTACAGCCACCGTCCCTATATCAAAATGGGGTATGAGATTGAATAACAGGTGTTTATGCTATCTTTGGGTTCCAGGAAACAGCGATCAGGAAGATCTTATGGGTAACCAAGTAAGCCGTCTAAAAGTTTCTTTGCATCTGGTACTGCTGTTTTTGGTGACGCATGCCACCGCGGAAGAGGGTAGGTACCAGTCTACTTATAAGGCTCGCCAGGCTCCGGACACACTGATACATAGTGCCACGCTGTTCACTGGCGATGGTGGAGTAATTGAAGCTGGCTATATAAAAATGGCGGGCGGAACAATCGAGGCAGTCGGTTCGGGTATGCCAGCGACTCTGGATAATCTTGATACGGCGCTGGATGCCAGTGGTAAATGGGTAACACCTGGGATTATAGATGTGCACAGTCATCTTGGTGACTACCCCTCACCAAGGTATAGACCACATTTGGATGGCAACGAGGCTACCGCGCCTGTGACTGCAGAGGTCTGGGCAGAGCACAGTGTGTGGCCGCAGGATCCACAATTTCCGCTGGCACTAGCCGGCGGCGTAACAACTCTGCAGATACTGCCGGGCTCGGCAAACCTGTTTGGCGGCCGAAGTGTCGTTGTCAAGAATGTTTCCTCCAGGACAGTGCAGGGGATGAAGTTCCCTGGTGCGCATCATGGCCTGAAAATGGCGTGCGGCGAAAATCCAAAACTTGTCTATGGTGAAAAAGGAGGCCCCAAGACCAGGATGGGGAATTTCGCCGGCTATCGGCAAGCCTGGATCAACGCGCTGGAATACCAGGCAAAATGGCAGAACTATCGGGAAGATCTGGCACAGTTCGAATCCGCCACTAAAGAGGATAAGGAGAAGAAAAAGCCCTCACCGCCTAAAAGAGACCTCAGCATGGAAACCCTGGTGGAGGTTCTGGAGGGCAGGATTCTGGTGCACAACCACTGCTACCGTGCGGATGAGATGGCACAGATGATTGATTTGAGTAAAGAGTTTGGCTACAGGATCACGGCCTTTCATCATGCCGTTGAGGCATATAAGGTCGCGGACCTGCTTGCTGCGAATAACATCTGTGCAGCCATGTGGGCCGATTGGGGTCGATTCAAGCTCGAGTCGTTCGATGCGGTTAAGGAAAATGTGTCACTGGTTCACAAGGCTAGCGCCTGTGCGATAGTACATTCGGATTCCGCCACCGGTATCCAAAGGCTTAACCAGGAAGCGGCAAAATCTCTGGCTGCAGGCAGACGAATGGGGCTGAATATTTCGGAGGCAGAAGCCTTCGCCTGGATTACTCTTAATCCGGCCAGGGCGCTTGGTATAGATGAGAGAACAGGTTCACTTGCCGAAGGCAAGATGGCCGACGTTGTGGTCTGGAATGGTAGTCCGTTTAGTGTCTATTCGCGGGTGGAAAAAGTCTATATTGATGGATCCCTTGTCTATGACCTCGAAAAGGACCTCAAACCGGTCTCTGATTTCGAACTGGGCCATCGGGTCAGGGGGCTATGATCATGAGACTATTTATCCTTAGTGTTCTGCTCTTCTCCCAGGCGCTCTTTGCTGACAGTTATCTCATCAAAAATGGCCGGCTCGTCACCATGGGTATGCAGGGTGTAATTGAAAATGGCGATATCCACATTGTTGATGGCCGCATAGTGGAAGTGGCGCAGGAAATAAATCCTGAATCAATGGATGAGGTAATTGATGCCGGTGGCGCCTATGTAACGCCGGGTCTTTTTGATTCTGGTACTCAACTTGGTCTTGCGGAAGTAGAAAAATATGTTGGCAGCACCGACAATCGTGTTAAGGGGCAGCCCCTTGGCGCGGGATTTTCTCCAGCCCTGGCCCTGAACCGCTACTCAAGTTTTGTGCCCATGGTACGAAAAGAGGGTATCACCCGGGCCATGGTCTTGCCAGTGACAGGATCTGAAATACTTGCGGGGCAGAGTGCCCTGGTCCAGCTTGGGGGCAATGCACCTTTCAGTACAAATGATGGCAACGCTGTGCACCTGTATTTGAGAGAAGTGGACAGAAAGCTGGCGGGAGGGTCACAGGCATCGGCTTTGACTCAGGCTGTCAATTCTCTCAAGGAGGCAGAACGTTTCGGCAAAAATAAACGGGCGTATCAGAGTGGTAAAACACGAGAATTTCGTCAGTCAGAGAATGATCTCAAAACATTGCTCCAGGTTCTGAATCGTGACATGACGCTGGTTATCCATCTGGATCGCGCTGCGGATATTGAAACAGTGATTGCAGAGCTAAACGTCTTCAATATACGGTTGGTGATAGCGGGGGGCAGGGAAGCCTGGAAGGTGAAGGAACTCCTAGCCGAAAGGGAGATTCCGGTTGTGCTTAATGTGATAGACAACCTGCCTTCCAGGTTTGATCGCCTGGGTGCTCGTCTCGACAACGCTGCTCTTCTGGTGGGGGCAGGTGTAAAGGTCGCCTTCATGACCCAGGACCTCTACAGTGATACCAGGTCGCTGACTCAGGCAGCGGGGGTTGCCGTCGCGTACGGCCTGACCTGGCATCAAGCAATGAAAGCGATCACTGTGAATCCCGCTGCTATCTGGGGACTGGAAAATTATGGCTCACTTGAAGCCGGTCAGGTTGCTGATATTGTCATCTGGGATGGTGACCCGCTTGAGGTGATGAGTGCGCCCACGAGGCTGATGATAGATGGGCGGTGGATTAACCTGACAACCAGACAGGATCTTCTGAGAGATCGGTATTCAGACCTTGATAAGCAGGATATTCCATTCGGGTACAGGTAGGTGTCTGGTCGTACTCGAACTGTTTATCTCCGATTGTGCCTGCTCGGGGACCCTATCTTTCATAAGGCTGTAACATGGGCTGTTTGCCTGGAGATTGACTGGGCCCCCGAACAGAATCACTTGGCCGCTAGATAGCGTTGTGGCCTTTATTGGTTTCTTCAATTGCAGCGGTAAATTTATCCAGGTCCTGAAGTGCGTTTTCAACTGCGTCATCGAAGCACGCCCTGTACAAAGCGAATCGTTTCAGTGATCGCAGCTCACCGTGTCCGGTTGGACCACATGCCTGCGCGGCAGCGTTGCGGATCTTGCCCTCGACCATTGCCCTTCCCTCGTTAGTATTGAGGTCGGAAGCCTTGTAATCAACTGTGATGCTGACTTCCTCTACATTGCCTGACTTAACGACGGCACCTGCCATCATAGGTGTTGTCATCGCAAAAAATGCAGCGGCCGCAATAATGGTTTTTCGATTTACTTTCATGATGTTCTCCAAGTTCTCTAAGTATTTGACTGGGGTGAATCTGTTTGACTTGGTAATAGGATGTCAGAAAAAACAAAAAGGTTTAGAAATTATCGATGACCTGAATGAATGCAGCGACAAATTTGAGGTAGCTGAGATGAAGTGAGTTCCTAGTGAGGTAGAAGACATTCACACGATGCACACGAGAGCGCTCTACCGGCGTCCCCGCTTTTACACTTTGTTATTAACCCTGTACTCAGGGGCTTAAATGGGAGTTTGTGAGGAATATTTTTTACTGGTGCAGTCGAATCAATCCTTCCTGCGCAACCGAGGCCACCAGATCACCACTCGCATCAAATATGGTGCCACGAGCAAAGCCGCGTGCACCACTCGAAGAGGGGCTGTCCTGCTGGTACAGCAGCCAGTCGTCTGTCTTGAATGGTTTATGAAACCACATGGCATGGTCGAGGCTGGCCACCTGGAAATTTGGATTTCCCCAGCTGACGCCATGTGGCCTGTAGCTCGTGTCAATTAACGTCATATCGGACGCGTAGGCCAGCAGGCACTGGTTGAGGCGAACATCATCGGGCATGGAATCTACGGTCTTGATCCAGACATGCTGCTCGGGCTTCATTGGCGCCGGTTTATATTCGTTTGCCGGCTCGACAAAACGCATTTCAATTGGTCGGGGTCGATCCAGAATGTGCTTCAACTCTTCGGGGATATCTGCGGCATATTTCGCGCGCAGATCCTGCTCGCTTGGGCAGTCAAGTGGACCCGGAACATCCGGTGCGTCGAAGTGGTGTTCAAGACCCGTTTCATGAACCTGAAAAGATGCTGACATGCTGAATATGGCGCGCCCGCCCTGAACCGCAATTACTCTTCGAGTCGTGAAACTCCTGCCATCACGAATACGATCCACCGTGTACAAAATAGGAATAGTGGTATCCCCTGGGCGAAGAAAATACCCGTGCAGTGAGTGTGCATTCCGGGTTTCATCTTCAACCGTCCTTGAAGCGGCAACCAGCGCCTGTCCGAGCACCTGGCCACCGTAGACCCGCTGCCAGCCTTCATCCGGGCTGACTCCCCTGAACATGTTGACTTCTATTTGTTCCAGGTCCAGGAGATCCAGGAGGTCTTCTAATTCCTGCTTCATAGTGTGCCCTAACCTTAAACTAGTATTTGTAAGTATCGGACTTAAATGGCCCTTCAGCCGGTACATTGATGTAGTTGGCCTGATCTTCCGTGAGCCTGGTAACCACGCCTCCAAATCCCGCCACCATATAACTTGCTACTTCTTCATCCAGGGCCTTGGGTAGTACCTCGATGGTTATATCCTGCCGCTGGCTGGGATCATGATCTGCCCAGGCTTGTTCGAACAGGTACATTTGTGCAAGCACCTGGTTTGCAAATGAGCCATCCATTATTCGAGACGGATGACCCGTTGCGTTGCCAAGGTTAACCAGCCGCCCCTCGGATAGAAGGATAATATAATCCTTTGGATCCTCGCTGCGATATATCTTGTGTACCTGCGGTTTAACTTCTTCCCATTTCCAATTATCACGCATGAATTTTGTATCGATTTCAGTATCGAAATGCCCGATGTTGCAGACAATCGCATTTGAGGAGACAGACTTCAGGAGGTTTTCACCGCAGACATTGACGTTACCCGTGCAGGTCACAATCAGGTCTGTTGCACTCATTAGCCTGGAATCAATATCCTCCAGTTTGCCCGTGTTAATGCCATTCAAGTAGGGTGAAACCACTTCGAAGCCGTCCATGCAGGCCTGCATGGCGCAGATAGGGTCGACCTCGACGACACGGACGATCATGCCTTCCTGCCTGAGGCTCTGGGATGATCCTTTACCCACATCACCATAACCGATAACCAGTGCACGTTTCCCTGCCATCAGCATGTCCGTTCCTCGTTTGATGGCATCGTTTAGACTGTGCCGGCATCCGTACTTGTTATCGTTTTTTGATTTGGTCACGGAATCGTTGACATTAATTGCCGGTACCTTGAGTTCTCCTGCCGCCATCATTTCGTAGAGGCGATGTACGCCCGTCGTCGTTTCCTCCGTAATACCATGAATACTGGTTAGCATGTCTGGGTATTTGGCATGAACCATCTCGGTCAGGTCACCGCCATCGTCAAGGATGATGTTGGCATCCCACGGCTGCCCATCTTTCAGGATTGTCTGTTCGATACACCAGAAGAATTCTTCCTCTGTCTCACCCTTCCAGGCGAATACCGGTATACCCTGGTCTGCTATGGTTGCTGCAGCATGATCCTGGGTAGAAAAGATATTGCATGAAGACCAGCGGACTTCGGCGCCGAGGGCAATCAGGGTTTCGATCAGCACGGCTGTCTGGATGGTCATGTGAATGCAACCCAGTATCTTTGCACCGGCAAGTGGCTGTTCCTCCCGGTACTTACTACGCAGCGCCATTAGTGCCGGCATCTCTGCCTCCGCCAGCTCAACTTCACTACGCCCATAGCCAGCGAGGCTGATATCAGCCACCTTATAGTCAGTGTTACTCATAGTTCTTCCCTCTTAAGAAATCTCTCTTAGTTTGATGTTTGTTGATACAGGCGAACCTGCACTTGAAATCCATTGCGTAAACCCAGGTATGCTCCCTGGCCTTTTTCCAATTTGGCGTCTTCTGCCCACTGATCCAGGTCGTTGGGATCGAATCCCAGCCATAGGTCACCGCAAGTATCCCTGGCCCAGTCCTGGTTGTGAGAACATAGATCGACGATCAGGAGTTGCCCCTGGGGCTCCAGTATTCTGTGAGCTGATTTGAAAACCCCGGCTGGCGACGGCAGGTGATGCAACACCATGTTGAGGACAATCATGTCTGCACCATGAGGTGCCTCAAGGTCCGATAGTTCACCTGAGAAAAATTCTACATTTTTCAGACCGAGCAACTCCACCTTGTCTCGTGTTCTGTTGAGCATCTCATCGGCATTGTCTACGGCCAGCAGTGAGCCAAAACGCTTACTGAGGAAGCCGATAAGATCACTCTCGCCAGGACCGACCTCGATCACTGTTTTCGGATTCGATGGACAGGCCTTGGCAAGCAGGTCTGTGATACAGCTCTCATACTGTGAGAATTGTGCGATCAGGTCCTGGTTCTGTTTTAGCCTGGCGGCATTCTTCTTAAAAAAGGCCATTGAATTCTGTGCCCGCTCACGGTGAATCTGCTGACATCTTTTACTGATGTCTTGTGGCAGCACGATCCGATCAATGGATTGAAACAGGCTGGTTATAAGGCCGCTGATTGGATTTTCAGAAGAAACAGCAGCCCGCCTGTAGAAAATCGAGTTACCTTCTCGTCTTGTCTGCAACAAACCTGAGCTGGAAAGAATTTTGAGGTGGTGACTCATTCCTGGTTGTGCGGTATCAAATATATGACATAGCTCCATAACTCCGAAGGACTCAACGCTTAGCACGCGAAGGATATCCAGCCGCAAAGCCTCCGCGGTGGCCTTGCAGGTTGTCAGCAGGAGTTCTGAGTCGACCGAGCTTGCTGTATTTTGGGCGCTCATATGAGATCTGTATCAATATTTGTCGATATAGTAACAGGGTCTGTTTCTCATTAGTAGTATATCAAAAGATTTTGATATGGATTTCTCTGAGGTTGTTTATACTTTGCAAATGACCGATGCAATTAGCCAAATGCAAATGCTGTACGACGCTGAAGAAGACAGGGTCTTATTCAGGGTCAATTCGCTGGATAAGCGAGAATTCAGGTTCTGGATTACTCGCCGCTATGCAATGTTGTTAGTAAAGGTACTGCGCGATCACAAGGAAACCGATCCTGACGTATCCACGCAGGTGACACCCGAGGCGAAACAGGCAGTACAGTCATTCAAACAAGAAAAAGCAATCGGAGAAGCCACGTTTGACCAGCAGTTCAAGGAAACCGGGAATGAGTTCCCGCTCGGACAATCCGTCCAACTAGCTTACAAATTAAGCTATAGCATAAAAGGTGATGGTAATTTGCACCTCAGCATTCAGCCCAGGGAAGGAAAAGGAATCAATTTTGTCCTCAACCAGGATATCAACATTACCATGACCCAGCTCCTATTAACGGCTTCAAAAAAGGGCAACTGGAAACTGGATGAGTGGGCTGAGGAAAATGCGGCGGTTCCGGAAGAGAAGGTTGTCATAAACTAGCGTGTATCTCCAGCCGAAACTTTGGCAGCACTCTTGCGAATAACCCTGTAAATACTGAACTAACCTGCAGTTTGAGGGGTGATCTTTCCATGAAGGTTCCATACTCTCTTCATACTAAGAGTCTATAGTAAAAGCTCAAAGTAATAGATCGTATTAGCCCGATATTGGTGCTCAAAGCCTTGACACGCCCCTTCCCCCCAAGAGTGTCAGGGCTTCTTTTTGCCCTGAGGGAAGTCACCTAGCCTGCAGCGATGGCCTGCACTTCGGCCCGCTTGAACAGGGGTAAAGTCACCCGGATGCTGACGCCCCCGCCGTCGTGCAGATTGGCTGCGCTTACACTGCCACCGTGATGTTCGGCGATTACCCTTACAACATATAGGCCCATTCCAAAATGGAGACGATTGTCCGGGTTGCTCTCCCGAACTGATACCATCGAATCAAACATATTCTTTAAGGTGGCAGCTGGAATGGTGGGACCCTGATTAGTAACGAACAGGATGAGTTTTTCGGCATCAGCAGTCAGGCCTACTGTTATGGTGGTTGAAGGTGATGAGAAGTCCACCGCATTATCTATCAGCTTATCCAGGAGTTGCTCAATACGGTAGTCGGAGACGTTGCTATTCACTGGGTTATGCGTACCACGATACTCAAATTCGTGATTGGCATGCGAGGCATTGCAGTTGGTCAGATAGTTCTTAACAAGTTCGTGAAGGTCAATCACCTCGAATTCCTCGGCATCTAAAGCGTCTTCCAGGTTGGCTGCATCGGCCAGGTTCTGGACGATCATGCCGATTCTGAGCACAGCACGCTTAGCACTTTCGAGGTATTTCTTTTTGGCCAGGTCAGAGTTCTCGATTTCCAGGTTTTCGAGTGATGTCGACAGGGTATTTAGCGGGTTGTTGATTTCGTGCCGGAGGGTACGCGGCATGTTCTCAAGAAACTGGTTGTGCTGATGCAGGCGGGCAAGCATTGCAGAGATACTTCTGGCAAGGTCACCGATTTCATCCCCTGAGTCTGTTTCTGCTTTCAGTTGATTGGTCTGCAGTCGCCCATAGATATCGATCGCGTTGGTTGCTTCGGAGCCGAGCCGTCTTATCCGCCCCGCCAGGCGCAGTGAAAAGGCCAGAATCAGGGCAACGAATATGAATAGAGATATGACTGAAAAATTGACGATCCGCTGCAGTGCGTCCCGCCGCAATTGTAGAATGCGATTGGTGTTTTGCTTCAGGACGACGGTTCCGATTATTTCGTTATCATCAATGATTGGGTGCGCAGCTGTAATCACCTCACCTTCCTCTTCGGTATACAGCCTCTGGTAGCTCGGTGTGCCTGCCAGCGAGTCGACGATGACCTGGTCTTCTAGTATATCGCGGTCTGCCCGGAGGCTTAGATCAACGACGTTGTAGAGCGGGTTCATGAGCACGCTTAAAAGCGAGTACCAGGTATCCGTCCAGCCTTTCTTTTCGGCTATTTCCGCCTGAATTTTGGTTGATTGGTAGCTGCCGACCTCAGCGCGGACCCTGCGCTGGGCATCAATAACCTGGATATTGGCACCTGAATACCCAAGACCCTCGACGATCCGAAGTACCTCGGGCGATTTCAGAAGAACCAGGCCAAAGGCCTCGTGCCCGGTTGAGGGCAAGGTGCCCGTAATCGACTCGATAGCCCTGGTTTCCTCATTGTCGACATCCACAACAGCGAGACCGAAATGGCTGGTTGACCCTAGAAGTTCCAGCGGGATTCTGAACTCGATGGAGTAGCCCTCTTCAGTTTGAGTCATAAATCCGGGCACTCGATTTTCCGGTTCACCCTGTATAGCGTACCGCCAGTCGTCATCAATGAAGTAAGCGGTGGTGACGCCAGGCTCAGTCGTCGTAATGACAAGTTTCTGGATTTGCCCTTCCTTGCCGGTGAAGGTGACCCGTACGTGATCCGACAGGTCCAGGCGCAATATGTTCCTGTCTCTGAAAACAAGGTCGTTGTCCTGCACCTGTACCAGTGCATACACCTGATCATTATGTTCCCCCAGCACCAGGTAAAACTGATTTACACCCTCGCTGGATTTTTCCTGTTCATCGAGGTTGCCGAAACCCACGTTGTAATCCAGGACGTCTTCCCAGTCATTGTTTTTTCCGTCAATGTTAATCGGTGTTGTCAGTGGGTGAGCATAAAGTTGTTCGTAACCCTCCGGTGAAAGTGGCAACTCATTAAAAAGGTCGGAGCGGCCGTTGAGAAGTGTTGAGATCCCTTCTGCGGTTAGTATTTGTGCCCCGGCCTGGCTGTCGACCAGAAAGTCTTCCATCTCGTTGAGGTAGAGGTAGCTGAACCAGGGAATCACAACCAGGGCGAAACTCATCAGTATCAGCAGTTTGGTCCCGAGTCGTGGTCCCATGATAATTGGCGGCGCCATGGAGAATTACCCCTGGGGGTTCATTTTACCGACCAGCGATAACCGAACCCGTATTCGCTTTTGATGCTGTTGAAATCGGGATCGATAGTCTCAAACTTCTTACGGATATTGCGCATGTGGGTATTGATCGTATTGTTGGTCACCAGGCTTTGCATAGTAGCGTTCATCAAGGTGTCGTAGGATACGGCGTGCCCGGGAACACGAACCAGTTTCGCAAGCATGCGGAACTCGGTGCCTGAAAGATTGATAGGCTGCTCCTTCCAGGATACGAGTAAAGCTTCCTGATCGATGGACATATCACCCACTATTTTTGCCGTGTTGGAACCGGCGCTCGATTGTATACGTGCCTCATTGATGCGCAGCAGCGAACTGATTTTTTCAGAAAGATAATCGAGGGAAATGGGTTTCGGCAAATAGTCCCAGGCACCAAGGCGTAATCCGCTAATCTTGTCAATCTCTGCGATTCGTTCAGTCAGGAAAATGACCGGCATGGTGGGAGACCTGGATAACAGATCCCGGCAAAGTTCAAAGCCCGCATCGACCTCATCGCCAAGAATAATGTCAAGGATAGCGAGGTCGGGGAGGCCATGATCAAATCCTTCAAGGGCCTCACTGCGACTGCTATAGGCTATGACCTCGTAGCCTTTTCTGGTTATTGCGTCGACGTAGTTGCTTCGTTGATCAGGGTCATCTTCAACAATTGCGATTGTTTTAGCCATGCAAACTCCCGGTGCTCAAGAGGGGTTATGTTAGGACAACCAGGATGCAAAGTATTTCCCCAATCTTCGCATCTTTCTTCAACCATCCTTAATAACACGAGTTACGATCTAAAAATTGTCCAAATCCGGTTTATTTTACCTGATTCATAGGTTCTCCACAGTTGTTCAACGAACTTTCACTTTCCTTCACTGCTGGATTGCTCATTTACAGGTTAACTAGACACCATGCATAAGGAGAAATGTAGTTGTATGAAAATCTTTGTCCCAATGGCAGATGATGTGTGTAATGAGCACAGCGAGTTGATAGGTCATCTGGTGCCGTTCAATCCGGAATACCTGACAGAAAATCGGCTTATTAAGGAAGGAAGCAAACCGAGGAACTGGATTTCTAATAATGATTTTTCGGCTGCTCGAGAGCGGCTCAGCGCCCGCCACCAGCCGGCTATACTTTCATAGCCTGAATTCCGCAACTTCCGCCAGCCGGAGAATGGAGGAGGCTGCATCTTCCCAGGTGACGCAAATTGCTGCGTAGGCCTTCTCCACAAACTTCGTCCACCGTTAGTCCCTGAACAAGACCTGAAGGGAGGTAGCCCGTAAACCTATCGCCCGTACCGGGGTTATCTCTAGCTTTTACTGAAGATGTTGCTAGTGATATTCGTCATCGTGCCTAGTGCACTCTGGTTAATTGACTTGTTTAACCTGGAGCGATGTATCGGCGAGATTGATGTCAGCGAAAAGATGAGATTCAAGAACCCAATTGAGCATCACAGTTACCGTAGTGCTGTAAGAAGCATAGCTCCCCACTGAAGATAGTCAGAACCAGCCAGAATCGAGTTCAACGCCAAGAGCTGTCGTCATTAAGAATATTGATCATCATCCGGCCTATATCTCTTCAAATGAATACCTGGTTCACGCCCTGAGGTGTTCAGTCAAGCCTTATTCACTTAAGCAGCAGTCTTCAATAGTGGTGATCCTCGTCGTTCCAATGCTTTCAAATAAACAGTTTCATCATAAGGTGTTCTAGTTTGCCAACAGCGATAAAGGATACGGATTCATTTGTATGCGAGTGACCTCACAGCTGCCTGGTAGGTGCAGCCCTTGTCCCGTTGCTGTTGGTAGTACACACCAGCCCAATACGATTTGTTAACGGTCTGAGCCGCCCACTCAACAAAAGTCTGTCTTATGAAGGTAGGACATTGCCATCGCCAATGAACCCAATGTTTCTTACCACTGCGCTCAGTGACTGGTGCGACGCCAGAGTATTTCTGTAACTCAGCGGCACTGCTAAATCTGTTGCGCTGTTCTCCAAAAGCAACAAGCAACCGTGGTGCAAGTGATGGTCCTGCACCAGGCAAAGAACTGAACAGGTCATAGTCCGAGTGAGTAGAAGCGAGTTCTGCTATTTCTTTGTCGTACTTTCTTATTGAGACAAGTAGTAGCCGCAACATTTCGACAAGTACCAAGGCTTGTAGCTTATTGGGTGTGATAACGGCTTCATCAAAGGTCAGCGGCGTCGCTGATTTGATGGCTTTTGTACGCATTTCTAGTAAATATGCACGCCGTGCATTCCGATCATGAAAAAAATGCTCCAGCGTTGATCGGCGCGCACGTTTGACCTGAGTGAGCGTTGGCCAGCGTTCAATAAAGTCACAAAACACTAATGTATCAATACGACTGAACCACTCTAATGCCTGTGGGTAGTATTGTTTTAGGGTATTGCGCAATCGGTTGGTGACACGCACCCGCTCGTTCACAAGTGTACGTCTGTGCTCCACCAGCGTGGTCAATGCACGTATTTCAGCACTTTGCGGTTGTAGCGGCTCAAAGTATTCAGGATGAGTGAGCAGCAGTTCCAACGCGAGTTCCGCATCTCTAGGGTCATCCTTCGCCCGGCTCGGTTGAAATGCTTCTCGATATTTCGCCAGGGTAGAAGGATTAATAGGAAAGATCACAAAGTAATCGTACTTTTGTAATGCATAAACAATGGGTCCTTTCGACAGTTCTATAGCAACAGCAATCGGTCCTGAAAATCGCTGGTGTAACGATTGTGCCCACTGTTCAATATCATCTACCTGGTGTGGCAGGCGACCAAACTCCCTTTGAAGACTATCAGCGGCCTGAACACAGACATCGTGTTTACTATCTGCCCAGTCGATACCGACAAAAGCTGTATAAGGTTTCTCAGACATTAGGTTCATCACAAGCCTCCTGAATGGTAAGTTGCTTATTGGGACATGCATGTTTAAGTTCTGCGAAAGCAATATAGGTGAGCCGGTTAGACGGCGAGCCCTGAGTATTCGTTGGCGAACTCAAACGCACTTACGGACTCGAAGCCAAACCGGTGAACATCGTGTGTTCGGGTACGTATATTCGTAATCCGTAAGTGCATGTTTCGCTCTCACTAACAGATACCTGCCAGCAGTGAGAATTATCACAGAAAGCGGAACGGACTATCTATATAGGGTATGAAGCTCTGTTGGCATTCATCTATGAGAAGGGCAGCTTACTGGCCTTTACCGACCTAATAGACCGACAGAAAGGCTATTATCGTAAACTGA
>PBRP01000161.1 GCA_002726655.1 Gammaproteobacteria bacterium | reverse complement strand
GGACGCTGGGGCGCAGGACGGTGGGAGGATTCTTGCTTCTCAATATAACATAAAGCAGACCTGGATTATATAGTATCCGGTTCTCTGGCTGCAACTTGTTTCACAGCTGTATCATCCGGGCAATGGGGCAAACGCGACGGTTCCCACCTCGGTCGATGCAAATCTTGCCTGTCTGTTGGGCGCCTAACCGGTCGGGCACCGAAGCGAGCTGCCCAGGACCGATCTGCTCAAGAACGAGAAAAAGATCGAATTCGACATGTCGGGACCGGTAACGTAGTGCCGCCGGCCCGTTGGTGGATCGGAGAGCTTTCTGTGCAAAGAGGATTCAGTCCCGACTCGGGGGCCGATACCAGAACGATTTCCAGTACGCCCGATCGGTGGCGTAGGCATCGACTCGGTCTTCCTCCCCAAGGGCCTTCGGCAGGAACTTGTAGCGTTGCATCTCGCGGAGATAGTGCTGGTTGGGACGGAAGCCGGGCATATCGAATCGCTTGTTTTTTTCGAGTTCTGCGGCAGCCGCCGTGATGCTGGCAAGCAGTTTCTTGTAGTCGGGATCGTTCGTGTCGGAAAACACGTCACCCGGACACAAGCCGAGCCCGCCGGCCTTTCGCGAAAGCGGCGCGCGGAGCAGCATAGACTTGTCTGGTCGTGTCAGGTTGCACCGCGACTGGGTCACCAGTGGATATTGCCATTCCGAACTGGCCAGGTACTTCGGCACGAATTCTTGATCCTTCGGCCCAAAGTGGACCCGGCAGTCGCGGAGGTGGGTATGGGGACGGTGGATCGGCTCTACCGAATGACACGCTCCACAGCGACTTTGCATGCTCTTCAGTGGCAGGTTCACATGATACATCCCGCTGCCCAGCGCGGCGTAGGTTCCGGGATATGCGGCACTGCTGTCAATCCACAGCCGCACGAGCTTCTGCTCTCTTGCGGAGAGCTTCGCGTCGAAGTGGCTACCATCGATCAGTTTCATGATCCTACTGGCCGAACTGCCGATCGAACGGGCCTGCTGCTGCGAGTAGGGATGGTTCCGCCCGTCGGCAATCAAACCGCGTTTGAAGAGTGTCCAATAGCTGGTCGAATAGACCGGCGTGTGATCGCCGCTGAGATCCACTTTGCCCTGAAACTCGTCAGGGTTGTGGCAGCCGACACAATGTGCGTTCCAGATAGGCTGGATGTCCCGGGGGTAGTCGATCACGTCAGGAATATCGTGGATCGGCTCGATGCGACTTGGTTCCCGCTTTATTGCCATCAAGTTCGGACGAGGGCGCGGGGTGTTTGAACGATGTTCGTGGCAGCCGACGCAACCACTTATTTCACCCGGCTGAAGCGTGACAAAACTCTGCATCCGTTTGACAGACATGTCGTTCTCATCCAAAGCGACAAAAAACAGAGACCGCGAAGCGGGGAGTTCCATGTAGGCCGAGCCGTCCGGCTCGACGGGCACGGTACCCTGAATCCGAGCTAGCGTAAAAGTTCCGCCAATGCTGATTGGCTCCTGACCACCGGAAAAGTTGACCGGTTTGGGTAACTGTTCTAGAACCAGCAGTTTCTTGATCTCTCCGCGGCGGACGCCCTGCATCGCGCGGCCGTGATAAATGTCACCCAGAACCACGTGTCCTGTTTTCTTGGTGCAGTCGATTCGGGCGGGAATCACACGTTCGCGCGGTCGAGAAGCCAGCGGCCGAGGTTCGTGGCATTCCATCGGCGCATCTTTCTTCGGCAAGCGGTATACCACTTCGCGCTGTCCCTTTCCATCGAGAACACAAATTCCCTCCCGATCGACGGCCAGAAAGCAGTCCTCCGAGATCGCATAGGGATCGCGATAGAGTTCATTCCCCCGACTGACTTGCTTCGTCGAGCCTAGCAGGTCCGGTCCGAAGTCCGGATCGACGATGGTGATGGTACCCATGTGTTCCGGCAAACCGTGGTGGGGTGAAAAGGACGCGACCACTTTGTTCGTGCCGGGGATCGGTTTGGCATCGATCATGGTGGTACCGCCGTGTTGGTTACCAAAATAGACCATCTGGCCGGTCCCGTCCGGATTGACGGTCCACAGGTGGTGGAAGTGGATCTGGCTGCGGTCCACATATTCCCAGCGCATGTACAGCACCCTGCCGTCCGGAAGAACCCACGGAGTGTTGTCGTGGTCATTGTTGCTGGAGACCAGACGGATGTTTTTGCCATCGCCATCGCAACGATACAAGGTCGCCACGCGACTCAACCAGCAATTGACCACCCGCCGGCAACGGCTGGAACAGAACATGATCCCGCCATCGGGCAAATAGGTCGGCTCGATGTCGTCGTCCTCTCCGGCAGTAAGTTGCTTCAGGCCGGATCCGTCGATGTTGATCTCGTAGAGATGGTAGGTGGGCGATTCCCCCTTGCGATACGAGAAGAGGATCTTCTGGCCATCGTAATGGACCTGGGGATCGCGAACGCCGCCGTTGGGATCGTCCAACAGCACCTTGAGCTTGCCGGTACGCAGATTCAATCGGCACAAGCGCCCGCCCTCGCCAAAACCCATGCGGGTCGGGTTGTCGCAATAGTAGCCGAAGTTGACGTACCAATGATCCTTTCCCGAAACGCGGGTGGCAAAGACGATCTCGTCGACCTCGGCCATAGGGCCGTTGAGCATGGACTGCAGGAGTTTGCCCGGTCGGTGCTCCAGCCTGGCGGCACAAACCGGCGACGCATGGAACGCCAGGAAGGCGAACAGGACGAGCATGATCGTTAGGTCGCGGAACNGTTTCATGAGGGACCCCGGCGGGAAATTCAACGGTCGGTACGGCGCACAGTGTATAGATGTCGTTGCATTCGAGTCCAAACTATATAGACAAAGTTTAGTTTATATAGTATAAGGTGAATAGGTCGAATGCTTTCCCCGCTGCGTGATGGTCCGAGGAGGGCCCCATGAACAGGCAACTTCTCGGAGTCTTAGTATTGGTGCTGGCCAAGGTGGCACCGATCTCTCCTGCCTGGAGCAACCCTAAGGCTGGCGATGCGGCTCTACCGAAACAAAATGAAGCCGCCGTTGCCGCACAGCCTAGCCATGCGCCGAAGAAAGAATGGGAGATTCAGTTCTCCGCCCTCGAGCGCGATATGCGGAATCGCGTCCGCTTTGCCCGTGTCGCCACCCAGGCGTATCACCCTCAGGCAACCATCTGGGAAACGGATCGNGATCCGGTCGATATCGTGCTCCGTCGAACCGCGGCGCTCTTGGAANANCTCGAAAAAATGTCCGACCGACCGGACCTGACCGCGNAGAAAGACGAACTGGCCGCATTGCAGCTGGCGAATTCTCGCGTGAAGATCGAAGAAAAAAGTGCCCGCCGGGAACTATTCAAGAAGGTCTGCGACGTGCGGCGAAGAATCGCCTTCGCCAATCCGCTGCTAAATTTTGATGAGATCCTCTTTCTCAAACGACACCGTGCAGACTATAGCCACATGTGCGATCAGTACTACGGCGTTACCGCCCAAGCGGGAGGTGGGATTTTTATTCTCTCCGATCCCTTCAGTGGCAGAGCTCGCGTGCGGAACATGCTGGACGGCAAAGTCGTTGAAAGTGGCAGGCTCGCCGGCAAAAAACTCTCAGGCGGTTCGTTCATTGCACCGGACTTGTCCTACGATGCGAGCAAAATTGCCTTCGCCTATGTCGAGTGTTCTGACGATACGCGCCACCGCTATCATACCGATCCGAGCAAAGGCCACTGGCACGTGGGCCGAAGTTACCACGTGTTTAGCATGAACGTCGACGGTTCGGAATTGGTGCAATTGACCGACGGAACGTGGAACGATATCGACCCCTGCTGGCTCCCCGGTGGGCGGATTGCCTTCGTCTCGGAGCGCCGCGGCGGTTATCTGCGCTGCGGTCGCGTTTGTCCCACGTACACATTGTTTGANATGGACTCCGATGGTCACAACATGCGGTGCCTCAGTTACCACGAGACGAATGAGTGGCACCCCTCGGTGACCCACGACGGCCGAATCCTTTACACGCGGTGGGACTACGTCGACCGGCACGGACTGACCGCGCACATGCCGTGGGTGACCACGCTCGACGGGCGCGACTCGCGAGCAGTCCACGGAAACTTCGCCCCGCGTGAATTCCGGCCCGACATGGAACTCGACTGCCGGGCGATTCCNGGCTCTCACAGATTTGTTGCGACCGCGGCGCCCCACCACGGACAATCATTCGGTTCGCTCGTAGTCGTCGATCCACACATTCCGGACGACGACAAGATGGCNCCGGTCGCGCGGATCACGCCTGAGATCTTATTTCCCGAGACTCAAGGCGGCGCCCAAGCATACGGGACTCCGTGGCCATTGAGCGAAGCGTTTTATCTTTGTGCCTACGACGCAGCAATGCAACCGGGCGAGGGCATGGAAGGTGGCAAGTACCTCCGCGGAGACTACGGGCTCTACCTCGTCGATGTCTTCGGTAACAAGGAGCTGATCTATCGCGACCCGTCGATTGCGTGTCAGAATCCCGTTCCACTATCGCCGCGACCGATGCCGCCGGACGTCTCCGACCGAAGTGCCCAGGTCTACAAAAACCAACGCTACGTCATACAGGCGCCAGAGGGTAAAGAACCGGCCGAAGCCACCGTCTCGGTACTCAATGTCTACGACAGTCTCAAGCCGTGGCCCGAGCAGACGAAGATCTCCGCGCTGCGCGTGGTCCAGATTTTGCCCATGACGGTACCCTCGGGCAAGCCGCCACACGAAATCGGACACCGGTTACCTTCCGGACAAGATTCCGTGATTCTGGCACGCGCGGTTCTAGGTACGGTTCCGGTGGAGAAAGATGGAAGTACCCATTTCAAAGTTCCTGCCCATAAAGAAGTCTACTTTCAGGCTCTCGACGAGCGCGGACTTGCCGTCCAGTCGATGCGATCCTCCGTCTATTTNCAGGCGGGCGAGAAGAGGGTCTGTGCCGGGTGTCATGAAAAGCAACTCCATCCGCCGAAGATTCCGGAAACGGTCCCGCTGGCGCTTCGCCGACGGCCTTCGACGCTGGAGCCGGATGTGGACGGTTCAAGACCGTTCAGTTACCCGCGGCTCGTGCAGCCCGTGCTCGACCGACACTGCGTTTCGTGTCACGAGCAGCATGCCGACAANCCGATGAATCTCGCCCGCGAGCCGATCGCAAAAAAATGGTTCGCGTCATACAACAACCTCACCAAAGACCACGCCTTCTGGAATTACGGCGAACGCCACCGCACGACGCCAGGTAAATTCGGCGCGCAGGCCTCTAAGCTCTTGAAACTGCTCGAGGATGGCCACTACGACGTCAANCTATCCGAGGAGGAGCTCCACCGGATCACACTTTGGCTCGACTTGTGTTCGACGTTCTACGGCGTCTACGAAAAGGAGGGCGGTGAGGCTCAACTCCGCGGTGAAACCGTCTATCCGACGCTGGAGTAGATTCGCAGCGCGNGTCTTGTGCCTTGGTTCGCCCTACTTGCTATTACGGCATCTTCAGACGGCGGAGAAGCAGCGTCTGTTGAAACTGGCCCGGGTCTGCAGCACCCGATTGTCGTGGTCCATTACACGACGTATCGTCGCCCGGTCCGTTCTATTGATCGCGCCCGGTCCACCCGAAATCTGCGCGTTCCTGTTCGACTGAAGATGCATCAAAGTACCCGCGTTTCAGAGTTTGCAATCGGCCTAGTTTCTGTACGGGGCGCTCCATCGGACTATAGTAAATATAGTANATTTAGTTTAATATATATCCGTGCCCCGCCTCGCCAACTGCACGCCTGCCGCCGTCGCCAAGAGAATCCGATGAGATCGATTTCCCGGACTACCTTCGCAAGAGCATACCTGGCGATCACGTTCTTCTCGGTCTCTGCGGGTATCGCGGCCGAGCCGGTGGCGCTGCGGGTCGAAAGCTTCACCGTTCTGCCTTCGACAGGACCGCTGGCATTTGTGGAAGTCGAGAATCGACAGCCCGATCCGTATCGAGGAATGATTGCCTTGAAGCCGCCCGAGGGTTGGCGAATCGTACCTGCCGAGCGCGAAGTCGTGCTGGCGGAAAAAGAAACAAAGCGGATTTCGTTTGCTATCGAACTGGGCCGGAACGCGGCTTTGAATTCGTACGCCGTCGAAGTCACCGCGACCGCAGGCGACACGAAGGTCGTTCGCCAGCAGAACGTGGCATGTGCCAGCGCCCCCTACTTCAAGCCCACTATTGACGGCAATCCGGACGAGTGGAAGGACGCCATCGGAGTGCGATTTACCGAGGGGGGTAAGCGGACCGAGTTGAGGACCTACTGGAACCGCCGCTCGTTTTCGCTGCTGGTGGCCGTGGAAGAGGATACACTGATCGGCCAGCGTCGTTCGGGCGCGTTCGACGGTGTGCAGTTGGCGATTTCGCCCGCTGACAGCCGGACCGCCACGTCGCCCGACAAGGTCGCCGACCGCTATGAGTTCCTACTTGCCTGGACCGGTCAGGGGACCGCCGGAAAGTGTTTTCGTCTGGCCGCACCTGAGACGCAACTGGCCACGACACAGAACAACCGCGATTTGTCGTCTCTACAGTACGACGATGCGACGGTGGCGGTGACGCGCACCGATGGCGTGACCTACTACGAATGTTCGATCCCGTTTAAGCCTATGCGGGATCGGATTCGCCCCAGCGAGGGGAGGGAGTTCTTTCTCTCGGTACTGGTACACGATCCCGACGGTACGGGCATTCGCGATTGGGGAAAAACGGCCGGGCTCTGGCCCTGGCAGCGGAACCGCCTCGCCTGGAGTAAATGGCCCGGGGCAAAGTGGGGTAAGCAACCCCCCTACGACAACAAGCTCCACTGGGGTCTGTGCGCTTCGAAGTACTGAATGATGGTTTTGGAGAAAATCGCCATGAAACGTTGTATGATTGGGACACATCTTTTTGCTTGTACTCTGTTGTTGATCGCGGTCGCACCGGGCCTCGGTGCGCCGCCTGACGAAGACACGTGGTCCACTCCGCCGGCGAAACCTGGCGGAAAAATCGTATTGAAGGTCGTTCTAGCCTCTGGCGACGATCCTTTCTCAACGGGCAAGTCGGCCGCCAAGGCGCTTCTGAAAAAGATGGGCGATGTGCCGCTGGCCGCCGTGATCGTCTCCGAGTGCTTCGAGGACGATCCGCAGAAGGCGAAACTGATCGCCGGTATCTGTGAGGTGTTGCCCGAGGACCGTGTCGTCGGCGGGTCGACCTACGGATCGTTCAACCAGAAAGGTTGCTCCGATTTCGACTCGGTCAGCCTGCTGGGGATCGGTGGCGAGGGCGTCTCGGTTTCTGCCGCCCTGGTCCGCGAGATGGGGACCTCGAAGCTGACATTAGAAGAACACCGTTCGCGCGTCGAGCGGCAACTGCGAGACGCGGGAGCGAAGCTGGCTAAGAAACTCCGCAAGACCAAACAGGACCGTTTGATGATCCTCGCGGCCGATGCGCATTCGCCAAAGAACCAGTTCCTCGTCGAAGGAGTCCAGCAAGTGACGGGCCAGGCGTTTCCCATCACCGGCGGCAGCGTCAATAAGAACGCGGGGCAAGCGGTGGTCTATTTTCAAGGCCAGGCCCTACGCGACTGCGCCGTTGCACTGATGCTCTCGGGCGATTTCACGGTTTCGCTTTCCGGGAGGAGGGCGAAGGATAACGACGCAGTGATTCGCACGGCCCGCGAGGGCGCCGCCGAAGCCCTGGCTCACTTCCACGGCAAGCCGATTGGTGTGCTGGCCTTCAATTGCGCGGGACGCCGGAGCAAGCTGGACAAAATGGAAGACGAACTGACCGCCATCCAGAAGTCCCTCGGCAAGGATCTGCCGCTGTTTGGCTGTTACTGTGCGGGCGAAATTGGCCCGGTCGACGCGTCGGAGAAGAAGGAGGGCGTGCTCAGCGGCGGTACCGGCTGGCACGTCATGTTCACGATCATCGGACGACCGTCCGCCGAGTGACGGGACCTAATAATAGATTGCTCCAATGTACTGAAAGGAGTCCAGTCGTGTTGGCGAAACAGTTCACCGGTTCGGTTGATTCACGGTTTCCGTCCGACCGACACCGCACGATGTTTGTGAGGCTTGCGGTAGCCGGTATCGTGTTGGTTGTCCTGCACTCGTCGGTCGCAGTTCGTTGCCGAGCTGCTTCTCCCCCGACAGACCTCGCACAGATTCAGGCGAGCCTAAAGGCTCTGCGCCTAGCTGTCGTTGATCTTTCGCGGACTTTCGGTCCACGATACGCCCAGGGCTCCGAGTATCTCAAGCGGATCGACGCGCTGGAAAAGAAGATCGAGACGAAACGAGGAGACTCGTCGGCAGACTGGAAAAATATCAACCAAGAGCTCGCGACGCTCAATCGCGAGGCCTTGCTGGCCAATCCACTCTTGGATTTCGACAAGCTGTTGCTGGTCCAACGTGGCGCCAAATCACCCCACCTGGGGCTGCCGAGAAACTGGCAAGGCAATTCGAGCCTGTCGAAGAAGGATCACGACGACCAAATCGCTACGCTCTTTCCGCTACATCCCAACGGAACGTTGACGACGGTCTTTCGGCCCGAGAAGGGTCGCTTTGTCGGCGACGTCGATCTACACTTCGACGCCGAGCGGATGCTGTTCTCGATGCCCGGCGACAACGGCCACTGGCAAGTGTTCGAGGTCCGCACCGATGGTTCGCAACTGCGTCAAATTACCGGCGAGCAACCCGATGTGGATAGTTACGACGCCTGCTATCTGCCGAGTGACAAGATCATCTTCGCATCGACGGCCTCGTTTGTGGGTGTTCCCTGCGTCTACGGCGCGTCGCATGTGGCGAATCTGTATGTGATGGATTCGGATGGTACAAACATCCGCCAGCTCTGTTTCGATCAGGAACATAACTGGTGTCCAACCATGCTCAACGGAGGTCGCGTGCTCTACGCCCGCTGGGAGTACACCGACACGCCCCACTCGAACACCCGCCTGCTGTTTCACATGAACCCCGACGGCACCGAGCAAAAGGCGTACTACGGTAGCAACTCGTACTGGCCGAATTCGTTCTTCTACGCGCGACCGATTCCGGGACATTTGAGCAAAGTCGTCGCGGTCATTGGCGGCCATCACGACCATCCGCGTATGGGTGAGTTGGTGATCTTCGATCCGGCCCGCGGCCAGCGCGAAGCCGACGGCGCCGTTCAGCGCATACCGGGCCGCGGCAAGAAGGTCGAGCCGATTATTAGCGATGGCCTGACCGAGGACAGCTGGCCGAAGTTCCTGCATCCTTATCCGTTGAGCGAAAAGTATTTCCTCGTTTCCTGCAAGCCATCGCCCGAATCGCTCTGGGGAATCTACTTGGTCGATGTTTTCGATAACAGGACACTGATCAAACAACTGCCGGGCTACGCGCTGTTCGAACCGGTGCCGCTGCGCAAGACAAACAGACCCCCGGTGATCGCCGAGAAGATCAAGCCGGGCAGTCAGAACGGTGAAGTCTATATCAGCGACATCTATGCCGGCGACGGACTCCAAGGTATTCCCCGCGGCACGGTCAAGGCGCTACGGCTGTTCAGTTACCACTACGCCTACCAAAACATGGGCGGGCTGCTGGGCGTCGTTGGTATGGATGGCCCTTGGGATGTCAAACGCATCATCGGCACGGTGCCGGTCTACGAGGACGGATCGGCCAAGTTTGTTGTGCCGGCCAATACGCCGATCTCACTGCAGCCGCTCGACGCCGAAGGAAAGGCATTGCAACTTATGCGCAGTTGGATGACAGCCATGCCCGGCGAAGCGGTGTCGTGTATCGGCTGTCACCAATCGGAACAAAAGGCCCCGCGACCACGGATGACACTGGCCCAGTCGAAGCCGATGGCAAAGATCGAACCGTGGTACGGTCCGACGCGCGGATTTAGCTACGCACGCGAAGTGCAGCCCGTGATTGACGAGCATTGCGTCGGTTGCCACAACGGAAAACCACAAAAGGATGGCAGTCAGATTCCCGATTTACGCGGCACGGTGAAACTTACCGACTGGAAGTCGATCACGCCGGGCCACGGTGGCTATACTAAAGCGGCTGGAAAATTTTCGGTTGGCTACGCTGAATTGCACCGTTTTGTGCGACGGCCCGGTATCGAGAGCGACTATCACATGCTCGAGCCGATGGAGTTTCACGCCGACACCACGCAGTTGGTGCAGATGCTCCAGAAAGGACACCACAACGTCAAACTCGATACGGAAGACTGGGACCGGCTGATTACGTGGATCGACCTGAATTGTCCCTTCCACGGTACATGGGGCGAAGAGATCGACAAGCCCGGACGCCAACGCCAGCGACGTCGCGAGTTGCTCAAACTGTATGGCGGCATCGATGACGATCCCGAGGCAGTGTTCGTCTCGGCCCAAACTTCCGCCAAGCCCATGGTTCCCTCAGATGCCAAGCCGGCGCTACCGCCAGTCGTTTCGTGTCCAAGCTGGCCTTTCGATGCGGCCGAGGCGAAGCGACGGCAACAGGCCGCTGGCAAGAAAGCGACACTCGAGGTCGATCTGGGCGACGACATCACGATGCGGATGGCGCTGATACCGGCAGGTGAATTTGTGATGGGTAGCGCCAGCGGCGCTGACGACGAACGACCGTTGGCCTGCGTCAATATCGACCAGCCGTTTTGGATGGGAACGTGTGAAGTGAGTAATCGGCAATTTTCCCAATTCGACGCGGATCACGACAGTCGTGTGGAATCGAAGAACACGTATCAGTTCGGTATTCACGGCTATCCGATGAATCGACCCGAACAGCCGGTCGTTCGAGTTTCGTGGGACGAGGCGATGGCTTTCTGCCGCTGGATTTCCAAGAAGACCGGCCGCAAGTTTTCACTGCCAACCGAAGCTCAATGGGAATATGCCTGCCGTGCAGGCACGGACACGCCGATGTACTATGGTTCGCAGGCGAGCGATTTTTCACATTTTGCCAACGTCGCCGATGCCAAGCTCTCGGAGTTTTCCAGCGATCCGTACACGGTTGATCAACCGCTGAAGAACCCGCCTCGACACGACGACTGGATTCCCAAAAATGCCCGCTTCAACGACGGTGCGTTGCTGTCGATTGCCCCGGGTCGCTACCGGGCGAATGCCTGGGGGCTGTTCGACATGCACGGCAACGTCACGGAGTGGACTCGCTCGGACTTCCGCCCGTATCCTTTCGAGTCGCCCGATAAAAGAAACGACTTGGCCGCGACAGCGCACAAAGTGGTTCGGGGTGGCTCCTGGCGCGACCGACCGATGCGTTGCACGTCCAGCTTCCGGCTCGGTTATCTGCCGTACCAGCGCGTCTACAACGCTGGCTTCCGCGTCATCTGCGAAACGAAGCCCGAGGATATCAAGCCGCCCGAGGATATCAAGCCGCCCGAGGATATCAAGCCGTAAGTGCTAAGAGGTGCTACGGGAGGACATAAAACTCCGGCATGTCGGCGCGAGGCCGTTTTCTGAGCAGTTCTTGGATAGGCAGAAACGTCTCGAGGAGTTTCTGGTAATCCGGATCTTCCTTCGACTCGAACACCGCACGGCCGCAGAGCTCGGTTCCACCCGCCGCTTTAGCCAGAGGCGCCAGCATAAAGTTGTTGTTCTCAGGCTTGAGCATGCGAGTGTAGAATGTTTGCGGGACGCCCTCCTTGTGGCATTCGACACAACGCCGCGAAGCGATCTCGCTAAGCGTCGGTTCCAGTTTCTGGGGAAGCATCCGCCGACTCCCCAATCGCTGCTTATGATTCGAGGACGATGTTCCATAGTAGGGGACATTCAGATCGAGCCACATGTAGACCTTGCGGCGGTCGGCGTCGGGAACATCGATGCGAGGTTTTCCCTCTTTGTCGGGGTGACCGGTGCGGATAATCTCGGTTAGTTTGCTGGCCGGACTGCCCCAGCGACGCGGCTTGATGTCGTGGATGTTGTGGCCAGCGCCGTTGATCGTCCAGATCCATTCCGTGTAGGGGCTCATACCGCGAACCTTGTCGTACTTCGAGCCGGATCGGGTGCCGTGGCGAATCCATTCCTTCTCGCCCAACGTCCCTTTGCGGCAAAGATTATCGTACGAGACGTTGAAGAAGTCGGTCTTGTCGCCGGAAAGATCCACACCCGAGGGCTGCTCGCGCTCGTTGTGGCACTCGGTACAGTTCCTGTCGAGGACCGGTTGTACGACGTCTGCGTAGCTGAATCCCGTGACGCCCCATTGTGGCGGCTTGAGATCTTGAACCTTGTTATGCACGGCGAGTTTGGTTTGTGGACGTGGTGTGACCGAGTTGCGGTCGGAATGACAACCGACGCAGCTCTGCACCTCGCCGGGCATCAAGTGCGTAAAGCTCCTCATCCGCTGCAACGCTCGGCCCTCGTCGTCGAGCGCCAGGAAATAGATTGGCACTTCCGCAGGAACCTTGAAGGCTGCAGAGCCGTTTTGCTTGACGTCGGCAAAACCCCAGAGCTTCTTCGGCGCGTACGTCGCGCCGCAAGAAACCAACGGAAACTGAAAGCCGAACACCGCGATGTTCCGCATACCGTGCCCGTCGAGTTTCAGATTGTTTTGTGGAGTGTGGGTGTTCTTTTCGACTTCCTGAACGACGGCGATCTGCTTGATTTCACCCCGTTTGACATGTGGCTCCAGCCCGTTGTACACGTCCTGGAGCAAGACCGTGGCCCAGGCGCCGGTAACGCTGCCGTCCTCCGGCAGCACAGCTTTACGGTCCTGATGACCGCCGGTTAACACGGGCGGGACAGGCGTTTCGCGAATAGGCTGGGCACTATAGAAGCCCATTCCATCTTGCGGACTCAGCAGCGTGGCGGCGTTTCCGTCGAAGTCGCGAAGTTGCAGGTGCCCCGCCTTAGAGACCAGGAATCGATGTTCGTCGATGGCAAAAGGCTTTTCATAGGTGCCTGGGTTGCGAAGACCGAGCATCCCATTTCCATAATTCCCGCTTCCCTCACGATGTGCGTACACATTGACTTCGGGTGTCAGATTGGTCACAGACTCCTTGGCGTTGGCACCCTTGCTCGGATCGATCGCGACGATTCCACCCCGGCATGGCCCGTTGTGGTTTGTCGCCGTGGCGATGATCTTGCCGGTGCCGGGGATCGGCTGGGCATCCATGAACGTGCCGGGTTCGATCACCCGGTTGCCGTACACGCCGGTCAGGCCGGTACCGTCGGGGTTGATCGCCCAAAGACTCTGAATCGGGCAGGCCGGGCGGTCGACATATTCCCAACGCGTGTAAATGATTCGCCCGTCCTCCAAAACCGATGGCGTAAAGTCCATCAGATAGTTTGCCGAAAGCCGCTTCTGCTTTTTCCCGTCGCCGTCCATGCGATAAACGACCGGCGAGGTGACCACGTAGCAATAGGCGTAGGCCGGTTTGCGGTCGGAGATAAAGGCGATTCCACCGTCGGGCAGCCAGCAGGGATCGAGGTTGTTGTGTTTGCCGGAGGTCAGTTGCGTGAGACCGGTGCCATCGATATTGACGCGATAGATTTGGTAGTTGTTGTCGCTGACCGATCGGTCGATATCTTCGATATGCGCAACCGGACTGCACATCACCAGGCCGCCACGCTTCCAGGCGAAGACGATTTGTTTTCCGTCGTAGGAAAGATCGGCGGTCGTAATCATACCGTCGGCAGAATCGACCACGCGGCGGAGCTTTCCGCCACCGTCAGCGTTGGGCTCAAAGACATACAGCCCGCCGCCCTTTCGAAATCCTTCGACGTGGTAGACGTAGACGTGCGAGAGGTCGAGTGGATGACGCTTGACGAGCAGGATATCACGAAAGCCCATTTTCTCCGACAACAAATCCTGGCGCAACGCAAGCGCTTCGGGCGTACGCTCGTTGGGTGGAAGGGTCATGGCGCGAATCTGGCTGTCGCTCGGTGAACGGCCGAAGACCGCAATCTCCGACGCGCCTGGGTTGTTCTTGTCTGTGTAGGCCGACAGGAACGCGATGCGGATTTTTTTGACGTTCGTTTTGGGTAGCGCAATCCGCTGAGCGCCGTGTTGCTTCTTCAATACGCCGCGAACGGCCGGCTTGGCCGCATCGTCGAAGTACACTTCGTAGTCTTTGAAACACTCGGCCATGATATGCCCGGTGCGGCCGAAGTAGAGAATCTCAGCGACTTCCACCGGCTTGTCCCAGGTCAACGTGAACTCACCCGTACACCCGGTGTCGCTGCCGCGAACGCACCAGGCTTGGCGCTCATCTCGCTTGAAACCGGCCGCCGGGATCTTGCCGTCGACGGCGCATTTCGCCAAGTAGTCGTCGCTAAATGTGCTGTTGGCCGTCACTTTGGCTCTGCGAGCAAGATTCTCCGGCGCAGAAGAGGATGCGTCGGGACGACTGGCAATCGCCGTCTGCCCGAACAGAATCAGGACGGTGAAAGCCACCGCAAAGGATACTCGGCGATTCATCATGACAATGACTCCTTCGGGTTGCGTGTCACACGTGGTCGATACCATAGAAATCGCCAATGCGCCCTGCCCATCACGGCAAAGCCCGAATCCAGCGGACTTCTTAGCCGGCGAAGTGAGCAACAACGGCAAACGGTTTCGAAATAACATGGTTTCTTCTTTGCGTTTGAGATACTAAGGTTGCTGGTCCAGAATCTCCTTGAGCACTTTTTTCGCCGACTGGTCGCGGAACTGATACTTCGCTTCTCGCTCAGCATCGAGATCCAACAAGCGGAACCCAGGCATGTCGGCGCGAGGCCGCTCGCGGAGCATGGCCTGGCCGTCGCGGATGATGGCCAGGGCCTCTCGGTAGTCGCGATCGAAGGTGCCGTTGAACCGGGTCAAACAGGGGCTCTTTTCCGGTCGCGTGAAGCTGATATGGGCCGACATCTTCTGATTGCTAAAATCTGTCTTCGTCAGCGCGCCGAGTCGCTCCAACTGGTCGACATCAAGCGGGCTGCGCCCGTAACGGTTCGCCGGGTAAGCGGAGGCATATTCCGGATAGTAGGGGGCGTTAATGTCGATCCAAGTGACGATACGATCGAAGCTTTCGGCGTCGAGTTTCACCTCGGCATCGATCTTCGGATCACCGTGCCCCTCGAGCAACACTTTGGTCAATCGACTGACATGGGAACCCCAACTCAACGGCGGTTGTGTGAGCGCCGGGCCGGCGCCCACCACGCGGATATAGTGCTTCGTCCGTAGGTCGAAATACGACGCGTTGAACATCAAACCCTGATCGCCCGCCAGATTGAGTTTCTTGCCAGCCGGTTTGCCGTAGTCGTGGCACGATACGCAGTGTTTGTCAAAGGCGGGCTGCACATCGAGGGCGTAATTAAATTTGCGTGCCGGGTCATGCCAGGGGACGAGCTTGCTGGGCGTCCGCTTCAGAGCCAGCGGCGCGGTATAGGGTTCGACCGTCTGCTGTTGCCGGTCGTGGCAGCCGATACATCCGGCCGTTTCGCCCGGTCGCACGATGGTGCCGCTCCGCATCGACTGGACCATCATCCCCCGCTCGTCGAGCAATTGGAAATACACGAATCTGTCCGCTGGCACACAGAAGTAGGCGCTGCCATCTCTTTCCACCGGCACGGTGCCCAGGATGCGCTTGTTGCTGAAGTCGTCAAATGCCATTCCCGGCGCTTGCGCGCCGCTACCGATCCAGGCCTGCCGGGTCCAGAATCGCTTTTCCGGGGACTCGACCACTCGTAGCGACTTAATGCTCCCCCGCTCGACACGGTCCATCCCACTGCCAACATAGACATCGGCCACATAGAAGTAGCCCTCTGGGTTTGCCAGGTCGACACGCGGAGCAACCCGAGGCGGAGCGTTGCGGGCGGCGAGTGGCATGGGGTCGAAACAGCCTTTCGTTTCGCTGTGTATGAGGGTCTCATTACCGAACAGATCCAGCAGATAAATTCCCATCTGCTGATTCTTGCCAGTCATTCGCGAGCAGAGGAAATACGTATCCGACATCGGATAGGGATCCTCATACTTAGGGTGCACCTGCTTGAACGTGTCGTAGTTGCCGCGGCCCACCAAGTCGATCGCGCCGGCCGGCCAGATCCGCTGCACGGGCGGGCGGCCGTTTAAACCGAGCCGCCGGTCGACGATCGCCAGCGCCCCCCAAGGTCGGTCGTGGCAGGACGTGAACGTGGCGATGAACTTCTGTGTGCCTGGAATGGGCCGGGCATCGATCACTCCGCCGGGCGAGTTCGTGTTATTGCCGTAATAGATGGCGTGGTTTGTGCCGTCGGGATAGACAACCCACGTGCCCTGGGCATCGCCGAAATTGCGGTCGACGTATTCCCAGCGATCGTAGATCACGCGCCCGTCGGGCAACAGCGCCGGATGTCCTTCGTGCAGCGTGCTATGTCCGATCTGCTGTATACCGCTGCCGTCGGCGTTGATCGTATACAAATTGCACATGATGTGGCGATTGCACAAGCAGTATTTCGGTTCACGCGTGGAACCGAACAGGATCGTGCCGTCGGGCAGGTAAATCGGATCGATGTCGGCGACTTCAGTGCCAGTCGTGATCTGCGTAAGCCCACTTCCATCGGCTGCCATTTCGTAGAGGTGATAGTCATCCTTGCCGTCGCGACGCATCGAGAAGAGGATCTTACGACCATCGAAGCTGATCTCTGGGTCTCGGGCCACTCCTTCGGGAAGTTCCAAAAGTGTCGTGACCTTGCCGCTGGCCAGATCGATCGTCCTCACTGCCCCGCCCCCTTTGTAGCTACCGGTGTTGATCTCGCCGGTTTGGAACATGGTGGCCGTGTTGTGGTGATCGCTGCGGTACTGGTTGCGCACGACAAACAGAATTGGCTGCTCGCGAACCAGTGGATTGTCGAGCAGCGCCCGCCGGGCGAGAGACTTTAGCCAAGCGGTGTCGCCTCTGCGCTCGGCTGTCGCGAGCTCGCTCAAGTACTGCTTCCCGCGCGGATAACGCTCGCCAAAGGTTTCCTCGAGGTTCGTAATCGCCGCCCGCAACGAGGTCATCTCCGGCGGCGCGGCGTGGCTCGCCGCAGAGAACGTCGACACCATCATCACAGCGGTGCTCACGGCGATGAAGGCTGGCGGAGGAATCCTTGGGATGTTCATCTGCGACTCCGACCATCCGGGAAAAGGCGGAAGTACGGCAGGCCCGCACTGGTTCGACGCATCGTCCGTGACGCGTAGAATACTGGATCATCGAGACGGTATCTCACCTGTTTATCTCCTGCTATTGCAGCGAGGGATGAACAATTTCGCCGCGCGCCTGGGCGGCGGCGTTTTCATAGGCACCCAGAAACTCGGAATTACAGTCAAGCCAGAGTGTCATACGGTGGAAGTCTTCTTCCGACAGTTTGACGCCGTGGTGCTCCGGGCCTAGGTACTTCAGCAGCGGCGCAGCTCTTGCGCCAAACTTGCCTGCGATCGTTCGACTCCCTCCGTGAATCTCCGAATTGATCGAGCCATTCGTCACATCGAAATAGAAGCCGAACTTCTCGGCCAGACTGTTGTACGACCTGGTGAATTGGCCGTCGAGTTTTCCGGAGAGATCGATCGCCTTTTTCTGTTGATGACACTCGACACAGTTGCGATCCAGCACGGGCTGCACGAGTCTCGGATAGTTGAATGGGTTGGAACCGGAAACGTCCGGCTCGATCTTTTTCGGCGGTTTTCGAAAGGCACGTGGACTCGAGGTCAGCTGAACGGGCGCCCGGTTCTTTGGTGCATGGCAACCCTGACAGGTGAGATGCTCACCCGCATGCGCGTACGTGACGCTGCGCATCGACTGGATGGCCATAGATTGCTCGTCGAGTGCCTGAAAATAAATCGCCTTGCCGGGCGGAACCTCGAAATGAACACTCCCATCGGACTCAACCGGCACGGTACCCAACACGGCCCGGGCGTTGGTCTGCTGGGCCACACCGATCCGCGGAACATTCGGCGGTGCGGTCGATTTGGGTAGGACCTGGATGATTCGCAGTCCTTTGATCGTCGTGTCCTTGGGCCACTCGAAATCACTGTCATAGATATTGATGATCGAGATCGTCGCCGGCTTGACCTGTACCTCGTCATTCTTCTCGTCATCGATGCTTTTCTTGGATTGCTTCGTCAAGACGCCCATCGGCACGGTCTTGTCGGGAATCATCGGGGGTGTCGGTCGAGCCCGGAGTGGGATCGGGCTCAGACACGGAATCTTTGGATCGCGATAGATCAACGCCTTGTTGCCATCACGATCGATCCAGTAGATGCCGTGGTTCTTCGAGTCTCGATCGTACGCGCAGAGATAGTCGTCTTCGGAGAGTGGCCAGGCGGTAGCGTATTGCTGGTATTGGCGGATCGAACGTTTGCCGTCCGTTTCGGGAAAGGGAACTTCGGGAGTCAGCCGTTCGAGTTGTGACATTGCTCGATCGTCAATGATCGAGGGATCGATCAGTACGAGCGATCCAAAAGCGTGGCCGTGGTGCGCCGCGGCCGTGGCGACATATTTGTGCGAGCCGGGAATGGCGCGAATGCTCATCTCCATCCAAGGCCGGCTCTCGCGCTTGACCGGATAATTGCCGTGAAGAGATCGCGGGTCGCGCCCGTCGGGATAGCTCGTCCAGAGGTGATGGGCCACGTTCGTATCGCGATCGACATAATCCCATCGCGTGTAGACAAGCATCCCGTCGTGGTTGACACTCGGATGCCATTCGTGCGTTTCGTGAAAGCTCACACAATTGATATTCTCACCGTCAGCATCCATCGAGAACATCGTATAGACCGGGCAGTGCCGCCCGCATCTCAAGTAGCCACCGCGTCGTTCCGAGATGAAGACAATCCGACCGCTCGGCAGGAAGCACGGGTCGAAATCATTGGTCGAACCATCGGTCAACTGAACCAAATGGCTGCCGTCGACGTTGACCTTGAAGATGTGGTAGCTCCATCGGGGATCCCACATATAAGTTCCTTCCGCCTCCGCCTCGCTGTGGGCGAACAGAATCGTTTTTCCGTCGAATGACAATTCGGGTGAAAGAAACGAACCTCGTAGCTTTTGTCCCTTGAGCCGCCCGTTTTCGACGACAGAGTTTTCCAACACGTTGGTTAATTTCGGATTTTCGCCGAACGGATTGGACAAAACGAACAGCCCGCCACCAGCCTTGGCATTGCATCCGTAGTACTGGTCACACATGTGATATGTGCCTCTCTCCCCGCGCGCATCAAGTCGCTTAATGAAAAGGAGTTTATCGATTTCGACAAGTCGTGGATTGGTGAAGGCGATTTGTCGACGCAGCACATTGGCCTTGTCGAGCAGTTGTTTCCAGTCGATTGTTTCTGCGTCGCTGGACTTTTCGAGTTGATCGAGGCGACTCTCGAATGCTTCCAGTTCGGTCACAAGAGGCGCAAGACGCTCCGGATTGGCCGACGCTTGAAGCCGGGCCGCGAGTGTTCCGGCGCAATCGAGCACATCGCGCACGGTAGCGGGCGAGAACTTGACAACCTCTTTAGCGTCCGCTTCGGATGCCAGGACAAGGACCGCGCAGAGAATCGCAGCGCACTTGGTGAGTCGAGAAACGTTAAATGGACATAGGGTCTTCATTCTTCAAACTCTTCACTTGCACCAAAGTGTGCCGTGTCAGGTCGCTTTGAACATCCGTCTGTCGGTCAAAATTTGATGTCGGGATTGGTGAATCGTACGGCGTCTCCGGTATGGTACGTGGAAACTTCGGTGATGATCGCGCCTTCGGGTCCAGCTTGCTGCCAGTGCTTCTCAAGCGGTTTGAGGAGACCGGTCACATCGCCCACATCGAGGACCGTCTCTTTCTTCGCGGTGATGAAATTCGCCTCGCGGTCGTGAATCTTGACCCCGAGTTTGGGTGTCGGCTTGCCTTCGCCGTAGGTGTAGCTCGTCCCGTAGCGGACAATCCACGATTCCATCTTGGGTGCCACGCCTTCCGATTCAAGGGCGATGTGCCAGTGCTCGGGGATCATCTGATTGGGCAGCAGGAATATGTCGACACTGGCATAGTTCCACTTCTTGTCGTTCACCCAGAAGACGCCCCCGATGCCGACTTCGGTAAAACGTCCCAAGGCAAAATCTGTGACCCAGAGATTCTCCCGCACATACTCGGAAACGGGTGCGTCGGCCACTTTCATCAACTTGAAGTAGGCCGCCTTGGCGGCTGCTTCGTCGAACTTGCCGTCGCTCGAATAGAAATCGCTGTTTTTGAACTTGAGACTCATCCGGCTTTGGGCTGTAGCGGATTTCGATTCTGCCTGCGATTGCTCCGCGAGCAGCGCACTGGCACCCACACCCAGTAGTGCGGCACAAGCTGTTCGTCGTTCGATTCGGTAATCATCCTTCATCGAAAGGCTCCTTTAGTTTTCGTGTGAGGTGAATGCGATCTTTCTTGCAACACCTTCCTTGTTCTACTGTTCTTACTTGACTTCCAGGTACTCAATCAATGCATCGTCCGACATGAAGTAGGCGATGCGGATGTTGTCGCCCACGGTCAGCGGACCAACCACGACTTCCTTCCCCTCGAGTTGCTTGTCCAGGTTGTCGACGGCGAATGAAATATGGGGCATCTTCGCCAGCGGAGTGTCCGCGAGCGGGCTGTCCGGCGAAAACCGCACCCACTCGACTCGGTTGGGATCGGTTTCCGGATCTGTACCCCACACCTTGAGTGACTCGAAGTACGTCTCTCCCGGCATCTCGTTTTGCGCAACGAGACCAATATGATGGAATGTCTTCATCAATCGCTCCTTTCATTAATCGAGTTGCTGCCGCGGCAGCACGTGGTTCAACGTCGACTCAATCCAACTCGAGGACTGAAATCGTGTATGGTTAGTCATTTTTTGCAGGCGCCGCCAGACGCCAAGAAATCGATGTTCGCAGCAATCACTTCGTTTTTCCTAATCAGCACTTCGCTGGACAGATCCAACCGCCGGTATCANCGCTCTCGGTATTCTNAACGGGCGATTCACTTCTGTCGTTCTTCCTTTACCTTGCGGACCCAGCAGCTTAGNCATTNGCAGTGTTCGTCGCGGCCGCAGGTGCCGGCGATGTCGTGGTAGGGGAGGGGTTGGACCGCCCCCTGCACGAGTTGGTGCATCTTCTTGTAGCTTGAGTCATCGATGCTCTTCCAGCCGCCCTGCTTGATCGTTCCCCAACCGCCGGCAGAAGTCGCCAGCGGCGCTTTTAAGATACGACTTTCGCTCGGCAGTGCCACGTTGACCAGTGCCGCGAACGGTTGCCCGGCCAGCGCGTCGCCGAATCTCTGGCGAACGAATGCCCGCAGTGCCTTTTCCCCTTGCGGATCCGGCTGCCGCCACTCGTCTTTGTTCCAGGAGTAGGTGCCGTAGAGTGGGGCGTTCAGATCGAGCCAGTCGATGATCCGCTGGCGGCTCTCAGCGTCGAGATCGACGCCCTCGTGGCCCTCCGACAGCAGCTTGGCCAGCGTGCCGCCGTGGGCAAAATAGTCCTTCGGCCGGCTGTACCAGGTTTCGCTGGTGTATTGAGCGATCTTTACCAAGCGATCGCTTCGGGTCAACGCGGCGTAGGCAGTACTCGGAAGCAGCCGATGAAAGGTTTTGGCGATGTTCTGCTCGGTCGAGTCAATCGTCCCGAGCAGATCAATCTCACCGTCAGTTTCTTCCAAGCCGTGGCAGTCAATACAATACCGGTCGAGTACCGGCTGCACCGTCTTGGCAAAGCTGAGTCCTCCCGGATACCTCGGGCCGACCGGCGGCTCCAACTCCCGAACCTTTCCGGTGGCCGGCGATTGGCGTATCACGGGACTGGACGAGCGCGACTCGTGACAGCCGACACAACTCGCTTGCTCACCCGGTTGCAAGTGCGTGAAGGACCGCATCGTCATCACCGCCATGCCATCCTCGTCCAATGCCTGAAATTGCAGCGGCACGCCGGCCGGGGCCTCGAACGATACCGAGCCATTTTCGTCGACTGGTACGGTACCGAGGATTCGCTTGAGCACCTCGAACCGTACGTGGCTGGAATACGGCACGCGCTGGCTGGGTTGGGGAATCAGTTCGTTGACGCGAATCCGGCGGATTGTGCCGCGGGGAATCTCCTGCGTGCTTTGGTAGACGTCCTGAAGATGAAAGACACCCGTAGCTTGCGCGGTGTTCTCGGGTACCGGCGAGGAAAGCGCCGGCGGCATTGGCCGCGGCCGCACCGGCATGGGAGCGAAGCAGGAGTTCTGGGGATCGCGATAGATCAACTCCCGTCCGCCCAGCGTGTCGACCAGATAGATTCCATAACCGTTGGGCCGCTGTCGGCGGACCATGTTGCCAGCAAATGGTTCGGGACAGTACGAGGCCAGGAACAGGTCTTCGCTGAGCGGAAACGGACTGCCGAAACTGACGGGTGAATTGACTTCCGTTTCCGGAAAGGGTGCCTCGGGCGTCAGTCGCGTGATCGCTTCCATTCCGTCCTCGGCGATATCGCGGTTGACGAGAATCAACGATCCGGCGTGCATCGTGTGGCACCCGGACGTCGTGGCAACGAGTTTGTTCGATCCGGGAATCGGCCTCGCCTGGCTAATCCTGCAAGGGTTCGGCGTGTAGTTGCCGAAATAGTGGCTGGCGGTCATGCCGTTGGGCCAAGTGGTCCACAGGCCGAGCGT
>PBRP01000027.1 GCA_002726655.1 Gammaproteobacteria bacterium | reverse complement strand
TCGATTGCGGTTGCTACCGCAGCGGGTGGTTGCTTGATAACAAATTCTCCAGGCACGACCGTGACAGGTTCGAGCGGGTTCGGCTTTAGCAGGATATTTGTGACCCTGGCGAGAGATGCTACTAACGCTGGTAATAGTGGATCATTGACAACAACGGTGACCACCCCTAAAGGAATCGTTTCCGCTAGATCTTTTACCTGTACCAATTAGCGCTTATGGCAGGTGGGTCGATCCCATCAGATGGCGGTCGATCTCCCGTGCGGCTTCACGCCCTTCATTGATGGCTCGCACCACTAGGTCCTGGCCCCGCCTGCAATCAGCCGTGGCGTAGACCTTCGGGATGCTCGTTAGGTAGTCAGAGTTGCCGGCTTCGAAATTCCCCTGCTCGTCAAGTGACAGATCGAGGGCTTCACTAATATAGTGCTCTGGTCCGAGAAAGCCCAAAGCCAGGAAAATCAGGTCAGCTTCCCAGGTTTTATTGGTGCCACCGATTTCCTGCAGATTCTCATCCACATCCACGGTGACAACCCCTTTGAGGTGTCCCGCATCGTCGAGGAGAAACTCTTTGCTCATAATGGAGAATACTCGCGGGTCATCACCAAACCTGGTGGCCGCCTCAGCGTGGCCATAGTCGACCTGATAGGTTCTTGGCCACAGGGGCCAGGGATTATCGTCCGCCCTCGCAGCCGGGGGTCTAGCCAGCAGTTCAAAGTTTACTAGTGACTTGCAGTTATGACGCAGGGCCGTCGCTATACAGTCCGTACCAGTATCCCCACCGCCTATAACAATGACATTTTTGTCCTTTGCGGAGATAAAGTTGCCGTCCTTGTGTTTTGAATCAAGCCAGCTTTTCGTATTGGCAGTNAGGAAGTCCATGGCAAAATGAATACCCTTGCCATTGCGTNCTGGTATCTTCAGATCCCGGGGCGCTAGTGCNCCCGTAGCCAGCAGCAAAGCATCATTTTCTTTGACCAGCGCTTTTGCGTCGACATTCCTGCCGACATCCGCATTGAGTTCAAACCTGATGCCTTCATCCTGCATCAACTGAACCCGCCTTTCTACCAGTGCTTTGTCCAGCTTCATGTTGGGGATGCCGTACATCAGGAGTCCACCGGGTCGGTCATCTTTCTCGTAGATCGTGACCAGGTGACCTGCCCTGTTCAACTGGGAAGCTGCGGCGAGCCCAGCCGGACCGGAGCCGACGATAGCGATGTGTCTGCCGGTTCGATTTTTGGGCGGCTCAGGGGTAACCCATCCCTGGTCAAAGCCGGTATCAATGATTGCGCACTCAAGATTTTTAGTTGTAATGGGTGAGCTTGTAATGCCCAGGACACAGGCNCCCTCACAGGGTGCCGGGCACACACGTCCCGTAAACTCAGGGAAGTTGTTAGTCTTATGGAGCCGGTCGAGGGCATCGCGCCAGCGATTTTGATAGATAAGNTCCTGCCATTCGGGGATCAGNTTATTGACGGGACATCCATTTTCNGACTGGCAAAAGGGGACGCCACAATCCATGCACCGGGCGGACTGATCCTGCAGGTGCGTAACATCATGTGGCGTATAAAGCTCCTCAAAATCCAGCACCCTGCTTTCCGGGTCCCGGTAAGGTTCAACCTCGCGCTCAAATTCTTTAAAACCCGTGTGCTTTCCCATAGTTATCCTGGACTAAGACGAAACGGCAGCGATGCTGCTGTTTTCTTCGGCCATTTCCATTAGTACCCGCTTGTAGTCTGTTGGCATAACCTTTTTGAAGTGGTGGATCTCCTGGTCCCAGTTGGAGAGAATCTTTTCTGCCACGGTTGAGTCGGTGTACTTCAGGTGATTCTCTATCAATTGCTTCAGTTCATGCAGATCCTGTTCAGCCTCGACCTTCTCCAATTCGAAACTACCAGAATTACACCTGCTGGCGAAATCACCCGTGGGATCCCACACATAGGCGATGCCACCACTCATTCCAGCGCCGAAGTTTCTGCCCGTCTCGCCCAGAATTACCACCCGGCCTCCGGTCATGTATTCGCAGCCATGGTCACCAATACCCTCGATAACGGCTGTCGCGCCGCTGTTGCGTACACAGAATCGCTCGGCTGCAATCCCCCTGAAGTATGCCTCGCCAGAGGTTGCCCCGTAGAGCACAACGTTGCCAATAAGAATGTTTCTCTCTGCCACGAAGGTGCTTTGTTTAGGTGGGTAGACAATTACTTTTCCACCAGACAGACCCTTTCCAACATAGTCATTGGCGTCTCCCTCCACTTCGAGTGTGATNCCNTTTGCCAGCCANGCNCCNAGNCTTTGGCCGGCNGAGCCGTTCAACTTGATTTTNANNGTGTCGTCNGCNANNAANTTCCCATTNGTNGCCATNGCCAGTTCATGAGAGAGCATNGTGCCNACGACNCGATTGGTATTGATTATCGGAAGNTCNATNTTGACTGCNTCACCNTTCNTGATCGCNGGCTGTGCCAGCCTGATGAGNTCATTNTCNAGNGCCTTATCAAGCTCATGGTCCTGNTCAATGGTNCGATANACNTCTGTNCCNNNGAANATGATCTNNGCNGGNGTAAGCATTNGGGANAGNTCAAGNCCCTTNGCTTTCCAGTGTTTNACGGCCTGATTTGNATCNAGAANATCGACACGNCCAATCATGTCGTTGACGTTGCTAAAACCAAGTTGTGNCATGATCTCTGCGCAANTCCTCGGCNACCATAAACAGNTAGTTGACNATATGATCCGGGCTGCCNGAAAACTTNTTNCGNAGGTCNGGGTCCTGGGTNGCGATACCNACGGGGCANGTNTTGAGGTGACATTTGCGCATCATGATGCAGCCNAGTGCGATCANGGGTGCAGTTGAGAANCCGAACTCTTCNGCNCCGAGNAATGCCGCAATTGCCACGTCCCTGCCTGTCTTTAACTGGCCATCAGTTTGCAGAACGACGCGGGAGCGCAAATTGTTCATTACCAGGGTCTGGTGAGTTTCGGCTATACCGAGTTCCCAGGGCAGGCCGGCGTGTTTTATGGAAGTTAGGGGGGACGCGCCGGTGCCACCATCGTGGCCGGCTATGACCAGGTGATCAGTTTTAGCTTTTGTCACGCCCGCAGCAATCGTACCTACGCCAATTTCAGATACCAACTTAACGCTGATGCGGGCACTGGGGTTTGTGTTCTTGAGATCATGGATAAGTTGTGCGATATCTTCGATGGAATAAATATCGTGATGGGGCGGAGGACTGATAAGGCCGACGCCGGGTGTAGAATAGCGAAGCCGGGCAATATTATGGTCTACTTTTTGCCCGGGAAGCTCACCACCTTCTCCGGGTTTTGCCCCCTGGGCAATTTTGATTTGCAACTCATCGGAATTAGACAGGTACCAGATGGTCACCCCAAAGCGTCCGGAGGCAATCTGCTTGATGGCGGATCGTTTGGAATCGCCATTTGCCATCGGCTTAAAGCGTTCGGGATCTTCGCCGCCTTCTCCAGTGTTGGATTTCCCGCCGAGACGATTCATGGCAATGGCCAGAGCCTCGTGACTTTCGGCGGAGATGGAGCCGAAGCTCATGGCACCGGTACAAAAACGCTTGACGATTTCAGAGGCTGGTTCGACTTTATCTAGAGCAATCGGAGTACCTTTGCGAAACTTTAGCAGCCCTCGGAAGGCTGACTTTCGGGTCGTTTCTTCATTTGCATGCTTTGAAAATGCCAGGTAGGCCTCTTCATTTTTGGTTCTGGCGGCGATCTGAAGGTTGGAGATACTGCTCGGGTCCCACATGTGGGTCTCTCCACCGGATCGCCAGTGAAACTCTCCCGGGTTAGACAGGACGGGGTGCAGGTTATTCGCTACATCCGGATATGCTGTCTCGTGGCGCTGGGTCATTTCCTGATACAGCACCGCAAAGCCCACTCCCTGTACGCGGCTTGGTGTTCCTACAAAGCACCGGTTGACTATTTCGTCCGCGAGTCCTACCGCTTCAAATATCTGCGCCCCCTTGTAGGATTGAAGGGTTGAAATGCCCATTTTTGCCATTACTTTCAAGATACCTTTGGCCACCCCCTTTTTGTAGGCGGTGGTGATGGCATCTGTATCAGGATACTCGCTCTTGTCCAACTGCCCCTCGAGCCTGGCCTGCTGTAATGCCTCGAATGCCAGGTAGGGGTTGATGGCATCGGCGCCGAAACCCGCTAGGAGACAATGGTGATGAACCTCCCTGGCTTCTCCGGTCTCTAGGACGATACCGATGCGTGTGCGCTTCTCACTTTTAACCAGATGATGATGGACAGCGCCGCAGGCCATCAGTGAACTGAGTGCCATTTTTTCAGCACTGATATTGCGATCGGAAAGGATGATAAGTTGATATCCATTAGTGATAGCAGTGGATGCCTCAGCACATATGCGATCGATTGCCTGCATCATGCCTTGCAGGCCTGCTGATTTTTCATAGGTGATATCAATAACCTGGCTCTTCCAGCCACGATAGTCCATATGCTTCAGGGCGTTCAGCTCTTTGTTGGATAGGATCGGATGTGGAATTTTCATCCTGTGGGCATGGGCTTCGGTGGATTCCAGCAGATTACGTTCTGGTCCAATGAAACACTCCAGGGACATAACAACTTCTTCCCGAATTGAGTCAATAGACGGATTTGTGACCTGTGCGAACAACTGTTTGAAATAGTCGTAGATCATTCTTGACTGGTCAGACAGGCAGGCGAGGGCAGAGTCGTTTCCCATCGATCCGAGGGGATCCCGGGAATCTGTTACCAGTGGCACGAGCATAAATTGCATGGTTTCAACGGTATAGCCAAAAGCCTGCATTCGCGCAAGAAGGGTCTCAGGTTCAAAGCCCTGATCGTCTTTTATTGCGGGGATATCCTCCAGTTCCAATTTCTGATTGTGCAGCCACTGCCCGTAAGGTCTTCGGTTGGCAAAGTCATCTTTGAGTTCTTCATCAGGAATCAATCGGCCCTGGTCGAAATCAATCAGGAACATTTTCCCCGGTTGTAACCGCCCCTTAAGCTTCACGTTTTCTGGTTGTACGGGTAGTACACCCACCTCTGACGCCATGATCACCTTGTCATCATGGGTGACGTAGTATCGGCTGGGGCGAAGTCCGTTGCGATCAAGTACTGCTCCAATATACTTTCCGTCAGTAAAGGCAATTGAAGCAGGTCCGTCCCAGGGTTCCATAAGTGCAGAATGAAATTCATAAAAATCTCTCTTCTGCTGTGACATATTGGTATCCAATTGCCATGCCTCAGGCACCATCATCATTACCGCTTCCTGTAATGTACGGCCAGATAGCAACAGGAATTCAAGTACGTTATCGAAGGTTCCAGAGTCAGAACAGTCGGGTTCGATTATCGGAAACAGTTTGTTGATGCTGGCACCAAACAATTCTGAACTCACAACACCTTGTCTCGCGGTCATCATGTTCTTGTTACCGCGCAGGGTATTGATTTCGCCATTGTGGCTCATATAGCGATTGGGTTGAGCCCGGTCCCAGGAGGGAAATGTGTTGGTGCTGAATCTGGAATGCACCATGGCGAGATGAGTTTCATAGGCTTCATTCTCCAGGTCACAGTAGAAAGGAAATAGTTGCTCTGGTGTCAGCATACCCTTATAGACGATCACTTTTGATGACAGACTGCAGGCGTAGAGGCCTTGAGATTTTGTCATGCTGGAAGTTGCTTCCGGGTTTTGCATCATCCTTCTTCGGATGATGTAGAGGGCGCGTTCAAATGCAGCAGAGTCATCAAGGGTTGAGCCAATAAACAGCTGCTCCATGGCAGGCATAGCTTCGAGAGCGGCGGGTCCAACATTTGCCTTCTGAGGGTCTACAGGGATTCGCCGCCAGGCTAGAAACCGCTGTCCTTCTCCATGGATGATGTCTTCTATGGTGCGCTTGAACTCGGTTCGATCGCGGGTGGTTTGAGGTAGAAAAATGTTACCGACGGCGTAACGGCCTGGTACGGGCAGTGAAATTTCTAATTCTGTCGCGATCTGTAGAAAAAGTGAATGCGGAAGGGCGGTCAATATGCCCGCGCCATCGCCGGTATTTTTTTCGAACCCACAGCCACCCCGATGCGCCATTCTCGAGTTTATGTGGCAGGCGTCCGTCATGATCTGGTGACTGGCCATGCCCTTGATGTTGGCTACAAATCCAACGCCACATGAGTCTTTTTCAAATGCAGGGTCGTACAGCCCTGTGCGCTCAGGAAGACCTACTTTGCCATCAAATCTTTTGTTTCTCATTGTTTTCATAATTGGCTAAAGCGTCTGGTGGCGACCCATAGCAGGAACATTGCAGGCTACAGAGTGTGTCACTCCAGACAGGGTGCTAAACAGGTAGAACGGGGTACCTACTCATTTGGGGGTCGAGAACAATAACATTCGACCGTCCAAAGTCAATATATAGGCACACACCGCGCCGATAGTTTTGTCTGTAAGGTATTGAAAAATAAGACATTCGCCAAGATGGAGTTTTGATGGAGATTTTAGCGATAGCGATACTCTGGTCTGAGAAACGCCTGATTCAAGCTGGAAGCTGTTCTTTTGGGGCAGCCGTTCGATTTCAGTAATCGGACAGCACCCCTGGTTTGCGGGTGCTGGGCTCGGGGCAGGCTGCAATATTATTCCAAGGACGGATCTGTTATTCCCTCAAGAGTTATTGCGGGTGCTATAATTCGGCCCCGCTAAATTCGAGCCAATCACAGTATATATCAAGGAGTTACAATGAAATCACCAGTCAGGGTCGCAATTACAGGTGCTGCAGGACAGATCAGCTATTCCCTCTTGTTTAGGGTAGCAGCAGGGCAGATGCTTGGAGACGACCAGCCACTTATTTTGCAACTTCTTGAAATTCCGCCTGCCATGGATGCATTAAGCGGCGTCGTGATGGAACTTGATGACTGCGCTTTTCCCCTGGTGCAGGGAATAATGGCGACTGATAATCCCGATGAAGCATTCAAGGATATTGATTATGCGCTGCTCGTGGGGTCGAGACCCAGGGGGCCTGGGATGGAACGTAAGGACCTGCTTGAAGCCAACGCACAGATCTTTTCGGTTCAGGGAAAATCCCTGAATGACAATGCCTCGAAGGGTGTCAAGGTGCTCGTGGTGGGGAATCCCGCTAATACCAATTGTCTGATAGCTCAGCGTAATGCTCCCGATATCGATCCAGGGCAATTTACTGCAATGACGCGCCTGGACCACAATCGAGCAGCAGCGCAGTTGGCACAGAAAACAGGGAACCACGTATCAAAGGTATCTGACCTGGCAATCTGGGGGAACCATTCCGCGACCCAATATCCGGATGTGACTCATGCGACGGTTGACGGTACTCCGGCAATGGAACTGGTTGAACAATCATGGGTATCTGATGATTTTATACCAGTTGTACAGCAGCGGGGTGCCGCGATCATCAAGGCTCGAGGCCTGTCCAGTGCCGCTTCCGCCGCAAATGCAGCGATCGAGCACATGCGTGATTGGGCAGCAGGTACTGATGGTGACACCGTTAGCATGGGTGTTTACTCCGATGGCAGCTACGGTATTGCAGAAGGCCTTATTTACTCTTTCCCATGTACTTGCGATGGTGGTAACTGGAGCATAGTCCAGGGGCTGGAAATCAATGACTTTTCCCGCGGCAAGATGACTGCAACGGAAACTGAACTGGCAGAGGAGAGAGACGCCGTTAAGCACCTGCTGCCCTCATGAGAGTAGAGTTGTCCCCTGGCCGGCAATGAGTAGGCCGGTAAATGAGTAGCAGGGCTGGTATTCCTGCATGTGACTGATATTATTTCGACACAAGAACCTGATCTCTTTTTTCGGTATACCATTGTTTCGGCACGAGGTTGGCATGTTAAAGATAGTAGCTCTAGCCTTTTTCGGTCTTAGTTTTACGGCACAGGCAGATTTGCCAGTAGATCTGCCCATTGTTGAAAAGCTCAAGAAACCAAACAACGCCTGGGTGTGGGTCAGTGATGGGACTGGTGACTTCAGCAAATCTCGATTATTCGATACCACCAGCGGCAAGATGCTGGGCATGTTGTCCACGGGATACTGGAGTGGTGGACTGGTGCTGCCATCTCATGGCCGCGATATCTACGCGATTCAAACTCACTTTTCGCGCTCTACTCGAGGGCAGCGAACAGACATTCTTGCCATCTATGATCCTGAAACTCTGCTGGAGAAAGGGGAGATAGAGATCCCACCCAGGCGCATGTCGGCGCTGATACAAAAAGGACTTTCCTCGGTAACGGCCGACGACAATTTCCTGATGGTGCAAAACTTCACACCGGCACAAAGTATTTCGATCATCGATCTTAAAAACAAACGTTTTGTCGCCGAAATAGAATCACCGGGTTGTACCGGTGTGTATGCCAACAGCAGTGTGACTTTCTCAGCGATTTGTGGTGATGGCAGTCTCATGTGGGTACAGATGGATGCTACGGGGAATGTTATCGATAAGGGGTTTACCGACCCGTTCTTTGATTCTTATGAAGACCCGGTTGCTGCTGATGGTGTCCGTGTTGACAATCAATGGTTGTATGCCTCTCATAATGGTTATGTTTATCCCGTCGATGTTTCAAATGTCGTACCTGTTGCCGTTGAGCGCTGGAGCTTTCTGACTGATCAGGAGCGAGCAGACGGTTGGCGATTCGGGGGATTCAACCATATAGATGCGCACCCACAAAGCCGGCGACTGTTCATCCTGATGCAGGACGGAGGCGAAGACTCCTACGAAGAGCCTGGAAAAGAAGTTTGGGTATTTAACATCGACAGTCATGAGCGAATCGCACGATTTGACCTTGAGCACATGGCACTCGGATTGGAGGTCAGTATGGAGGAGGAGCCTCATCTATATACCAGTGCGGTGACCTTCCCCATTCCTACCTGGGCGGTGGTGATGCTGGCTGTGTTTGGTCATGAAAGCAGTCTGATGGAAATCGCTGACTTTGGTCTTGATATATACCAGGCCGATACCGGTAAACTAGAGCGCACGATCGAGAACGCTACTTCAGCACCTACACTTTTGCAGGGATGGTAAGCCAGGTGTGCATGCCGGCAATTCTCAGCCAGGACCTGGTTGGATTTGAATTTGCTCGCACCCACACGGTATTACCAAGGCAACCGGCAGGTGATCTAACAGCTAACAGGAGAGCGACCCAATATGTCTCGTTTTGACAAGTGGCTGGAAAGAAGAGCTCGAAATATTGCGCGCAAAACCTCGCGGAGATTTTTTCTTGCTAAACTGGGAACAGCGCTCGTTGGTGCCTCTGCTTACCCGCTATTGCCGATCGCTAGATCGCAGGCAACTGCGCTTGCCTCGGAGGCTGATCCTGGTAGCCCGGAAGACTGCGAGTATTGGCGGTACTGTGCCATTGATGGATTCCTTTGTGCCTGTTGCGGTGGCACCGCGAGTAGTTGCCCGCCAGGCACTGCGCTGTCGCCGATTACCTGGATAGGCACCTGCAGAAATCCTGCTGATGGCAAGAATTACATCATCTCCTACAATGATTGCTGCGGCCAGAGCGCCTGCAGGCGTTGTCAATGTATGCGAAATGAGGGAGACAAGCCTGTCTATCTGACGTCACAGGCAAACGACGTTAACTGGTGTTCCGGCAGTTCGGCAGACATGGTATACAACTGCTCGATTGCTGCCATTATGGGCGTGGAAGATGAAGCCTAGTGCAGTATTGTGGATGGTGATCTGCACCAGCCTATGGGCTTGCAATGCCTGGGCCGGACCTCGTTCAGACTATATGCTCAATTGCCAGGGTTGCCATTTGCCTGATGGCAGCGGTGTTATTGGCAAGGTTCCATCGTTCGCTGATCTGGGGGATTTTCTAACGGTAGATGGTGGTCGTGAATTTATTGTTAGAGTACCAGGTACAGCCCAGTCAAAATTGTCCGACGCCAATACCGCCCGGGTATTGAACTGGATACTGGGCAATTTCAGTGCTTCTTCACTGCCTGCGGAATTTGTCCCCTATTCAAGGGAGGAAGTTGCAGTTCTCAGGTCGGTTCGGCTTGACGATGTTGGTTCGGAAAGGGCGAGGCTCATACGCAAAATTGAGGAGTCCGGTTCCTGATTCTTCGTTGCAGGGCTTGCTGGGTTGCTGTTAATTGTGTCCTGTGAGAGCCCTTAAGCTTGATCTATACTGGTAACCTCATCTCCGGAAGAAGAGAAGATGTATATGTCTATCCAGGCAAACATTACGGGTAATTACAGTGAATCAGCCCAATATCCATCTGCGGCTGTCAATATTACCAATCACTGCAATCTGCAGTGCAGACATTGCTTTGTCTTCAGGGAAGGCAACCCGAATGCAGCGCCCGTCTCTATCCGTGACGAAATGGCAGACGATGTAGTGCTCGACACCCTCAAACAATTGCGAGACCGTCATCAGATACGGCACATGTTGTGGATGGGCGGTGAGCCCATGCTGAAGCCAAAGCTGCTGCGAAAAGGTGTCAGACTTTTCCAGAGGAATACAATCACGACTAATGGTACTGCACCGCTGATCGATTTTGGCGGGAATCTACTCTATGTCATTAGCATGGATGGCCCAGAAGATCTGAATGATGCGATCCGGGGTGAAGGCGTTTACCAGAAGGTCCTGGGCAATATCGAACGCCTGCCAAGGGACTTTGGTTCCGAGTTTCAGGTGCAGACGGTCGTTACGCGGAGGAATCATCAGCGAATGGAAGAGTTGGTGTCATCTCTTTTGCAAACACAGGTTGGCTGGATGACTTTCTCTTTCATGGTACCAAAGGATGGTGAACACGATAATCCCGATGTATGGGATACCAACGAAGAACGCGCTGAAGCGGTACAGACTATTATGTCGCTAAAGCAAAAATATCCTCGGTTCATCCGCAATACTATTCGTCATCTGGAATTGATGATGCCGCCCTATGCGGAGCGCGTGACTTCGGTTTGCCCTGCCACGAAAACAGTTCTGTCTCTTTATCTTGAAGACGATCACTTTACGACTCCTTTCTGTTGTTATGGCAATGATGTTGACTGTGCTCGATGTGGTGCCTGGGTCGTGTTCCACGGTGCAGATAAAATGGAGAGAGCAGGGCTTATCGACTGGGAAGTGGATGCCGAAAACCAGGAAAATTAGCCTATATCGGTTCAGAAGGTGTGATCAACTGGTTACTTTCACTGCTTGTGCGAACGCCTCGTCACTACAACTTTAGTGAAATGGTTATTGGACTGGCTGGGCGATCAGAATTGTTGCAGGCCGCGTGCCCGTATTGCTGATTGCAACAGGCCTGGCACAGGCGGGAATGTAATAGCCTTCTTCCGGTACAAGTTGCTGTTCTCCCAGGGCCAGTGAACCCTCGACGCTGATCACCAGGCAATAAATATCAGCGTCAATCGTCTTGTCCATTCCCGGCTGCAGGAGAATTCGTATTACCTTGAATTCCTCAAAGTCAGCGATGAGGGATTCGGTTTCGGAAAGTTGTTGGATTTCTGCTGTCTCTTCGACGCCTATCTGCACCTGATCCAGTGCTTCCTTAGTGTCCCAATGATTCTGGGTCAGGACCTTCTGTGCAAATGACAGGATATATCGTTCGTAGTGCGGGGTTTGGAACTCAATGACCCTGACGCCATGCTGCAACGAGTGAGGCGTGCATGGATTCACCTGTATCACATCCCCCACTCTCAGGCTGCGTTTCGCGGTGAATAGGTTCATTGCCTCGCGAAGCTGTTTCTCCTGGGCTGCAAGTGTCGGATCGATCTCGCTGTGCCAGGACCTGAAGGTTTCCACTGGCACCCGCTCGCCCTCAGTTAACTGTGCATTAGATCTGATTTCATCCAGCCTCGCATCGATCTTGTCGCGTACCTGCCGGTAATCATTGACGGATGTGAGGTAGGCTTTTTTGAATTGCTGTTCATCGGCGTAGGTGTTGATCATATCTGGATCAAAACCGAAACGAATTTCACCTGCTGAGTCCGGCCACGCATTTTCATCAAGATGCGTCACCACGTAAACTTCACGCTTTTTCACGTGCAGTTCGAAATACAAGTCACCTAGTATTTCGTACGGGGATGGGTCGAGTATTTTCAGTAGAATGGGTGTGAGTTCCCGGGAGCCTGTGACGATTGACGCAAACACATCGAGAATCCACGGCAGCGGGACCGCCTGTATCGTGCAGATTCCCCGCGTTTCAATACCCGTATACCAGATTTCCTGTCCCCAGGGTTTGGGTATCTGCTGGATGTCCAGCTTCAGAGGTTTTTGAAGATTGATGTCAGAAAGTTGATGTGCTACTAACAGTTTAGTATAGGCGTGCTCGATGCCGTCTGTCTGTTCTCCAATCGCTTTGCTCAGTGGATCGAGCTCGGTCGTAAATGCTGCACGTAAATCACCTTCATTGTAGTAACAGATGACAGTGATGGTTATTGGTAATCCGGTCGAATAGTGCTGCACATGATCAAACTCGAATACCACACAGGCTTCTTCCCCCGTATCAAGCAAAGTTGATACAGCCTTGGTCGGGTTGGAAAGTTTTCCGAGGGATTTGATCATTGGTGGGTGAAATTATAGCTGGTTATTGTCCAGATATGCTTATCGAGCCGACTGGTTCAAAAGAAAGAACTATCTGAAATAACCAGGTCCGATTTTGGCTAGTATCCCAGTGGCCACGAGACTAAGATTCCTTGCATGGATTCACAATACAAGATATTTGAGAGTGCAAGGCAAGCCCGGGATCCACGATTTGACGGCCGGTTTTTTGTGGGTGTCAAAACCACTGGGATCTTTTGTCGACCTGTCTGTCCCGTGAAAATGCCCATGGCACGGAATGTCCTTTTTTTTGACTCAGCCGTCGAAGCCATGGAGGCTGGCTACAGACCCTGCCTGCGTTGCCGGCCGGAAGCCTCGCCGGGAACCCCGGCATGGATGGGCACGTCGACTACAGTTTCTCGAGCGTTACGCCTCATAGGTGACGGCGCACTGGACGGAGAGGGAGTGGGGAAATTAAGTGACCGGCTGGGCGTAACCCCAAGGCACCTGGGTCGCCTGTTTCAAAAGCATCTCGGTGCATCTCCGATAACTATTGCACAAACGCGGCGCATTCAGTTTGCCAAGAAATTACTGGACGAAACAAATTTGAGCATGACGGAAATAGCTTTTTCATCGGGCTACGGGAGTGTTCGTCGATTTAACGATCATTTTCGCAAAATATATAAACGGACACCTGTCAGTCTGCGAAGGGAACAAGTTGTCGACCAGAACGATGCATTCACCATAAGGCTATCGTATCGCCCACCGTTTGATTTTCCGGGCATTTTGTCGTTTCTCGCCATGCGGGCGATTCCGGGTGTAGAGACCGTTAGTCATAATGAATATCAGAGAACAATATTGGAGGAGGGAAGTCCTGGCCGGATTAGCATTACCAATGAAGAAGGACAGAATGTTCTTCTCTGCGAGATTGAAGTAGAGAATTCCCGGCCGCTTATCCGTATCGTCGAGAAGGTTCGACGGCTGTTCGATCTGGATGCGGTGCCTCAGGATATTCAGCATCAATTACAAAGAGACAGGTCCCTCGGCAGACTTGTGCGGCAAAATCCGGGACAGAGATTGCCAGGATCCTGGGATGCATTTGAGATAACAATCCGGGCGATCGTTGGCCAACAGATCTCAGTCAAGGGAGCATCGACGGTCATGGGACACATTGCAGAGAAGTATGGAATAAAGAGCGAGTATGGAACCCTGTTCCCCGGGCCATCAGCGCTGGCACATATTGATCCCGATGAGCTACCCATGCCTGGTAGTCGCGCAAGGGCAATCAGATCCACAGCCGAAGCAATGCTTGATGGCGAACTCGAGTTAGGTAACGAAAATGATGGGGCGCAGGTCGTCGAGCAACTGGTTGCGATAAAGGGGATTGGACCCTGGACCGCTCAGTATGTGGCGATGAGAGCGCTCAATGACCCGGATGCATTTCTGCACAGTGACCTGGTACTGCTGAGAGTGGCAAGGGAGATACTGGGAATTGATGACGAGAAGCAATTGCTTCAACGAGCAGAAAGGTGGCGACCCTGGCGAGCATACGCTGGGATGCACCTCTGGCGGAATGCTTGAAACTTGTGAGCACTAGCGGGCTGCCGAAAAGCAGACTGTTGGACCGATACATGGAGGTATCGGCCGCAAATCAACGACGTAAGTTGTTGATTTGTAGCGAGCGGGCTGAGGCCCGCGACCCTGAAAAAATGCAGGAAAGCACTTTTTCAGCAACCTGTTAGGAGGCTAGGATGAATTACACATATTTAGAAACCCCGCTTGGTGAACTGCTGCTGGCTGGAAATGATGAGGGGCTTGTTTACATCGGTTTTCCTGAAGGCAAAGGTAAGGTGAAACCAGGTGATGACTGGAAATTGCAGAAGGACTATTTCACGGATGCATCTATACAGCTTGGCGAGTACTTTGCCGGCAGTCGCCGCGAATTTGACCTGCCGCTAGTTCCGCATGGAACGCCATTCCAGCTTGAAGTTCTTGGGGCCTTGATCGAGGTTCCATACGGGCAGACCTGTACCTACAAGGATATCGCAATCAGAATTGGCAGAGAAAAGGCAGTAAGGGCGGTGGGTGCAGCCAATGGCCGCAATCCCTTGCCCATTGTAATTCCTTGTCACAGAGTAATAGGTACGGATGGGAGCCTGACCGGATTTGGTGGCGGGCTGGTGGCTAAACGATTTTTGCTGGATCTTGAGTCCCGGCGAGGCCAGGGTCAGCTGTCAATGGAACTATCGGCTTAGACTCATAGATCCATCTTCATGCTGAATGATTCTGCTATTCCTGTATTTTTTTTGTTTGACCACTTTTCTGAAATTTTCCAGGGATTTGTAGGGAAGATTTGTCAGCATTGAGTTTACGATAAAGGCCGGAAGTGCGCCTGCAGGATCAACATATTGAATCCAGGTTAGTCGCGTTTGATTTTCATCAAGTTTTTCAAGCAGGTAGGACCCGTGAGATTCTAGAATACGAATATGGGAGGTTTCCTCTATGAAACCGGGCTTGGACTCCAGGTCTATTCGGATCTCCTCTTCATCGGCCAGGCTCACCTTTGCCTTTAGAATCATATCCCTGGAAGCCGCAGGGAAAGGCAGGCTGCTTACCTGGTAAATGTGGCGTTCCAGTAACCCGCGTGTCTGTAATACCCTGCTTAGCTCACACCTGTGTATCCAGTCAATACAGGCTTGCGCATCATCCAGGAGAGCAAGACTGCTGACCAGCGTGGCCTCCAATTCCACAACCGCTTTGAATTCTTCGTATTTTAATCCGGCAACCTGCCTGCTATAGACCTGGATATCATTCTTGTCTTTTAGCAGTTTCCAGGGTTTATCCTCCCCGTCCTGTGCCATCACTGAAAGACAAACCAGCAAACTGAGAAATGTGAGGTTGGTTAGTGATTTCGTTTGAAGAGGAATCATGGCAGACGAAGGTCAGCTGGAAATTGAATCCAGAACCTTAAAGTAGTCAGGGAATGTTTTGTGCGTACACTCTGGGTCATTGATTTGAATGGGTTGATTACCCAAGGCCGCCAGTGAAAAAGACATGGCTACCCTGTGATCTCCAAAGGTGTCGATATCCACCGCTTTAATTTCCTCTGGTGGATCAATAGTAATGTAGTCATCACCTGTTTCTACTGTTGCACCCAGTTTTCGGAGTCCGGTCGCCATCGCATGCATCCGGTCAGTTTCCTTGACTCGCCAGTTGTATATATTACGGATAGTTGTTGATCCCTCTGCAAACAAGGCTACCGTGGCTACTGTCATAGCGGCATCAGGAATGTGGTTGAGGTCCACATCCAAGCCCCTGAGCAATCCCTTATGTACTTCAATCCAGTCACTATTCCTGATGACGCGGGCACCCATGCGCTCCATGACGTCGATAAACGCAAGGTCGCCCTGAACTGAGTCCTCGCCGAGCCCCATTACTCGCACGGATCCTGCAATTGCGGCCGCACCAAAAAAATAGGATGCTGATGAGGCATCGCCTTCGATCAGGTAGGATCCGGGAGATTGATATTGCTGCCCTCCAGGGACCTGAAACATTTGATAATCCTCGTGGGACGCGGTTACCCCGAATTGCTCCATGATGCCGAGCGTAATATCCAGGTAGGGCTTGGACACCTGCTCTCCGATCACTTCTATTGTGCTTCCCTGGCTTGCCAGTGGCAGGCTCATCAGCAATGAAGTCAGGAACTGGCTTGAAATATTTCCCGGTATGATGACCTTTCCACCCTTGATCTGATCCCCAACTATTCTGAGGGGTGGACAGCCATGCCTTTCCAGGTAGTGGATTTCTGCGCCAAGTTGTTCCAGCGCATCGACCAGGTGTTCGATGGGTCTTTCGCGCATATACTCATCGCCATCGATTTCGAAGACACCCTTCATAAGACCTAGAACACAGGTGAGTGGTCGAATTGCGGTGCCGGCATTTCCCAGGTAAAACTGTTTTTTTACAGGAGCTTCGAATAGTCCACCTTTGCCGGTTACCTCAGCATGGGTTCCATTGTCACTTATATTGATAGAGGTGCCCAACTGGCGAAGGGCACTTACCATGTGGCTCGTATCATCGCTCCTCAGCAAATTGGTTAGGGTAGTAGTGCCGCGAGCAAGAGACGAAAGCAGCAGGCCACGATTTGACAGGCTCTTGGAGCCAGGAAGAAAGACATTGCCTGATATGCCCCTGATAGGTGCGAGGGTAATTGAGGTCATGCTGTAAAGTTTTTGCCAATGTGTGGATCAGTATATTCCAGCTTCCGTAAGAACTGGAGACAATCGTCCGAGAAAGCTCGCCAGATCCTTTTCTACAACCCTCAAGGGGGGCTTCGCGGGTTCTTCCAGCAGGACCTGGCCAGATTCATTGTCAATACTCAGGAACAGTTCAGAATCCGGTTCTGTGTTGGCAAAGAATACCGTAAATGGTTGCCTACTTCGCTTCTTCGCCATGAAATGCCCTACCAGGTTTCCAATAAGCCTGTCGAAGTCCTCGCGGTTCCACAATTGAATGAGACTTACGTGACCTTCCTGGCTGCTCGATTCAAGGGTTCCCGCCCAGAAACAGCCATAGTAGGCGCTGATATCAGGGTGGATTGGTGCATCCACGGCATTGGCCAGCCCCGAAAAATCAACAGGTGGCTGCTGAGCCAGAGGGCGCCACAGCGTGTCGCTTTCCTGTTGACCCACCTCACAATCAGATCGCCAGTCAGGGTCAAAATGTGTTCTGAAAGCGTCCTGGCCAGACTTGTCTAGCGCCGCCTGAAACAGGTTGGCAAGGACAGTATTGATTTCGAGATTCACGGACTATCCTCGTGGCCTGCGCCTGCGTTTCCCGTCTTCAGGAAAATGGATAAGGAATCGCGATACCTTTTTTCTTTGCTCCGGCTCGAGATCCTTCAGGATCATAACCATTTGATCCAGCATAGTTGATTGAAAGTCATCTGAAGCCATGTGCAGACGGCTGAGCGATTTCTGCAGGGCAACCTCATCGATTTCCTTCTTGCTGAGCAGCTTTCTGAACTCAGATCTTGCGGCATTCATCTCCTCGCGAAGTGGCGCAATGATTCTTGCATGATCTTCCAGTCTCGGTTGCAACTCATTCCTGGTGTCTTCATCCAGGTCCCTAAGCACCCGGCCAAGTGGTGGAGCCATATCTCTGGGGTGCGGTCCAGACATGTGCCTGCCAGCAATTGCACCAATGAACAGCAGGTTCAGCGAAACAGAAAGAACAAAAGCCATGGCGATCAACCTGTTCTTATTCATCCACCGACCCCATAAGGCTCGTGTCATCAAGGGCAAACAGGTATATCTCCTCATCCCAGTTATTTTCAGTCCCGGTATCGTCCAGGAAGCTGCCCATCGTGCTGGCGCCTATGATCATTCCCAGAATCAGAGGCAATGAACCAGCAATGGCAGGCCTCCATATCTGGGAACTGACATCGGGGATTAGCCAGCCAATAATTTGGTCGATCAGCGGAACAGGCAACTGGTTAAGAATCTTCTGACCCAGTCCTGGTGGCGTGCGTGTTACATAATCATCAAGTTGTTCGTCGAGTGACCGGTAATGCTGCATCAGTGAAACGCATTCAGCATCCGAACGGAGTAGTGCAAGTGCGGCCTCTCTTTCTTCCTCGGGCCAGTTCTTTTCCCTGGTTCCGTAGGCGTCTAGTAACTGCTGAAAACGTGTGATGTTCATTGTTCTTGCCAGTTAGTGCTCAAGTTGTGCCTCAGTTTCCTGCGCCCCCGGGCCATCAGTGATTCAAGTGCATCAACTGACACACCAAGCACGGTCGCAGTATCCTTGTTCGAAAGTCCCTGATAGTGACACATTATTATGGCACTTCGTTGTCTTTCTGGGATTGTCATCATTGCGGTTTGAATGTCCATGGCCATGCCCTGCTGGATATAGTCTTCCTCCGGACCGCTCGTCTCCTGATCTGGCTGATCTGCTGATTCAGGTACCAGTCGGTCATTCTTGCGGAAATAGTCAATACACAGGTTGTGGGCGATATTATGCAGCCATGTGGTCAGTTTTGCTGACCCATGATTGTACTTGTGCCCATGGGTCCAGAGACGGATAAATGTCTCCTGGATTATATCGTCTGCCTCTGCGGCGTTTGCCATCATGCGCATCACGTAGTTTGAAAGGGGGGGCAGATGATGTTCTACCAGCAGTTGGTAGGCGGATTTATCTCCACCAACTGATCTCCTGATTAGGTTTGCTTCGTCCACCCCTATTTGTAACACATTTCGATAATTTCATACGCAGCGAAATGAGACCCTTTCAGCTACCAGTCGTCTCCACGTCGGCTTTCTCGACGATCTTCTCGCTCGCGCCTGTGATTCTTTGCCCGTTTAAGTTCTTTGGGGGATAGGAAACCATCCTCGTTTTTGTCCATCCTACTGAATATATGGGTACGAACCTCTTCTGAGGTTACAGCGCCGTCACCGTTACTATCCATCTCCGAGAACATCTCGTCCAACTGCTCCTTCTTCCCGGCAATGCGTTCTGCCATTTTTGCCTGGTGCTCGGCGATCCTGTCTGCATGCGCATTATGTGCTTCATCAAGGGTGACCATGCCATCCTCATCAAGGTCAGCACTCTCCAGCATTTTTGAGCCTGGGCCACCTTTTGGAGGTTGAAACTCCTCGAGGCTGATCTGTTTGTCTCCATCTGTATCCATTTTGTCAAACAATTGTTCACCACGATTTGCAGCGAATGTTTGGATAGAAAAGCCCAAAACAATTGCTGGGGCGATAAGTTTCACGACTAAGTTTTTCATGTATTTCTCCGTCTGGTTGGTTGCTGTCTACTTCTTGTACGGGATGGCGCCAACAAGCTGTCGTTTTTTTCCGTTCAAGCGAACTAATGGGATTGGGCTACACCCGGCTTAAGACCAGGGAAGTATCGGAAATGGGCGGCAAACTGGAAAATTGTTGACGCAGGTCATCGACAGGCGTGGCCATCTCACAATAATGGAGGCTCCTGAATGCCCTGGAACTCATAGACATACTTTGTGAAGGGTTTTAGCAAGGCCCTATAGGTCGCTGCAGGTGAGTATACTAATTGCAGAAAATTTCCAAATATTCGGCCCGGGATATATCCTGGGCGAAGTAAATAACTAGGTAATATAATGAATGACCAACTCATATCGGTCCAAGAGGTAAGCTCGGCTGCAGAAGACCTGCAGGCGCGTGATACTGCGGAACCCATTCCGGAACATATCGTCGAAATTGTCAGTGATTCTGGTGAGGGTGCCCAGAAATGTGGACAGACATTCGGCATCGTCAGCGCACGAATGGGTAACGGTGTCTGGACAGTGGAAATTATTCCGGCTGAAATTCAGCCACCAGCCAGAACTCCAGACGGTGCCAGTGGTATTCGAATTCGCGTGGGCGAAGCGCTCATGACCAATATGGGTAATGAAGCCAACCTGGTCGTTGCCTTTAATGAGCAGGTACTAAGATCCAGGTTGGCGAGTAGTGCCTACAAGGCTGGAACGGTAGTGCTGCTTGACAATATGTGGGCGAGCGATCCCAGTGAAGATATCCGCACCCAGTATAGTGAAGCCTTAGAGGAATTTGCTGAGTTTGGTCTTGAAGTGTATGAGTTACCTATTCAAACGGAGTGTCTGAAAGTCGTCCCGGATCCGCGCAAGGGTAAAAATATGTTCGTGCTCGGTATGCTCAGTCATATTTATAGTCGTGACACAGAGCAGGCACTCAATGAGATAGCGAACATCTTTTCACGCAAGAGTGAAAAGGTTATCTCAACTAATCAGGATTTGTTCAGAGCAGGGTACGTCTTTGCGCAGAAAAATGTGCCCTATCATTATGAGATATCACCATCAGAGTTAGCGGATAAGTCCATGGTGGTAATGAGCGGGAACCAGGCAGTGGGACTCGGGGTCATGGCATCAGGAATGGAAATGGTATCCATGTATCCTATTACACCAGCGACTTCTGCTTCCCATTACCTTGCTGATGACTTCCACCTTACGGGTGGATTTGTACACCAGGCTGAAGATGAGATAGCAGCGATCGGGTTTGCTATTGGCGCTTCCTATGCTGGTAAGACAGCCTGTACGATCACGTCGGGTCCTGGTATTGCACTAAAAACGGAGATGATCAGTCTGGCCTCAATGGCGGAAATACCACTGGTTATTGTTAATGTTCAACGGGGTGGACCCTCGACCGGATTGCCGACTAAAGTTGAGCAGGGCGATCTGCTAACGACCATGTTTGGTGCTCCTGGTGATTCGCCAAAAGTCATAATAGCTGCCGCTACCATCAGTGAGTGCTTTCATTTTGTAACACTGGCACGAAGGCTGGCGGAGTCATTCCGAATACCAGTCATCGTACTGACGGATGCGAACCTGGCGACTGGTGTACAGCCTTTCGAGAGGCCCGAAGTGACCACTGACTGGTTTGCCGCACCTGTTGATCAATCAGACTGGGATGAGAATGTGCCAGCCTATGACTGGGATGAAGAAACCGGACTGTCTGCAAGGGCTATACCGGGAATGCGTAATGGTGGGTATGTGTTGACGGGGCTCGCCCACAATCGGCACGGTAAAATTGCCTACGATACGACTTCCAATCAGGAGGGCAGTGATATGCGCAGCCTGAAGATGGCAACGCTGGCCGGCACTTTGAATCGCCCTGAGATCCATGGTGATGCGGACGGTGATTTGCTGATTGTTGGGTGGGGGTCGACTCTGGGAACGCTCGAAGAGGCAGTAGATGTTGCGAGGGAAAACGGACATAAGGTTTCCTCGATACATCTGCGTTTCTTATCGCCAATGGAGCCGGGTCTTAAGGATATATTCAGCCGCTTCAAAAAGGTGATGACCATCGAGATCAACTATAGTGATGCGGCGAATGCGCCGCGCATCAGCGAAGAGAATCGTCGCTATGCACAACTTGCTCTATTACTCAGGGCGCATACATTGGTCGATGTCGATTGTTGGTCGGTGGTATCAGGTCACCCGCTTCAACCCGGCAATATCAGCCGTGTGATAATGGATCGGGTCGGCGAAATAGGAGGGGACAAATAATGTTTGGACTAAAATCAGATTGGTCTCTTAGTGCCAATGATCGGTATTTTACACTGGATGATTATGCCCGTTCGTTACCCAGATGGTGTACCGGTTGTGGGGATCTCGGCATTCTTGCAGCTATCCATCGAGTTTGCCGGGAAAATCAGATATTGCCTGAGAATATGGTTTCGGTCTCTGGAATTGGCTGTTCAAGCCGCCTGCCACACTATATGAATGGATACGGGTTTCACGGTCTCCATGGGAGGGCACTGCCCGTTGCCTGTGGCGTCAAGTCAAGGAGGCCCGATCTGGATATCTGGGTAGCTACCGGTGATGGTGACTGTTTCTCTATAGGCGCTGCTCACTGGGTGCATGCGCTACGCTACAACATGGACATAACGGTTCTTGTTTTTGATAACGGGATCTACGGGTTGACCAAGAAACAAACATCACCAACAACACCGGAAGAGTACCTGACTAATACCCATCCTACTGGAGCCCTGCTTCCACCCCTTAACCCACTGACAATCTCACTTGGGGTTTCTAATATCTCCTTTGTAGCGCAGATGGTGGACTGGAATCCGCCCTTGCTGTACGAGACTATTAAGGCTGCCCATGATCACAAGGGAACGAGTTTCGTTCGTATCATCCAGAGATGTCCGGTATATATGGAAGCCTTGAACCTTGAGATGATGGATGACCCAGCTAACCTGTTGCTGCTCCGCCATGAGGACGGGATACCTGTACCAGAGGGCGTTGATCGCTTGTTCGAAAATCAGCTTGAACATGACCCCTCCAACCTTCCCGCTGCCCTGGGCATTGCGGCGGATAAATCAAAGATGCCAGTAGGACTGTTATACAGGAACGATGAGGCACTTTGCTACGACGAACTTTCCAGTGTCGGATTAGATATGACCTATGAAGAGAAGTTGGCTGGTGTCAACGCTGCTCTCGACAAATTTTCGGTCTAACAAGATGGCTGCATTATTGGGTGAGAACAAAGGGACTGAAGAAGTGAAGGCGTCTGATGCAACTCAGGCCGAAGAAGAACCTCGGTTACTTCCAGTTGAGGAACTTGATGCTGATGCACTTCAGGATACCGTCAATCAGCTTCGAAGATTCCATCTGGGTGAACCTGGAGCGAGCGCCTCGACCCAATCGCCAGACCAAACCTATCTGCCATTGTTGCTAAATGGGTTTAGAAACCTGCGGCGGTTTCGTTATGAATATCCCCTCCTCCTCTTGCCTGATAACAGCGGTGAGCTGCTTGCAAGGCCCCTGGATGAGTTTCTCCAGGGCATCCTGCCTGAGGCTGAGGGCTCGGCGCGGATGCTCAAGGACAACGTTACCTGGCTGGAGACCTATATCCGCGACCAGATATCTGGTCAGGATTTTTCGACCTTAGCCAGAGACCTGGTGGTTGATGCCGGCAAGGCGCTGCAGAAGCAGCTTGGCCTCAAGGAATCGGACCAGGAAGTCTTACAGGCAGATCTTGATGAATTGGTGGACAATATTCCGGTGGGCAGCCATTTTCTGCCTTATACGCACAATGTAGCCCTGCACCTGCTGCAGCACACTATTCGTCATCGCACCCAGTGGCAGCGTGAACAGATGATGAGGAGGATTGGGCAGGCTGTTCGCGGATTGCAGCAGCTGGTAGAGGTAGAAGCAGAAAAGAAATCAGACGGTAAGATCATTGGCGAAGGATCCAAGTATTTTGACAGTTCCTTCATGGCAAATGTCCTGGTGAACAAAAGTCACGGTTCGGTGCTGATGAGTCCTGAGCGTATGCAACGCATAAAGGCAACCCTGGATGTTCTGACTGGTTTCGAGATGGACGAAAGTATCCTGCATCTGGTAGTCAGGCCTGGCAGCTTTTCCATTGGAGATGCAGGTTCGATCAATATTGTTGAATCAACGGATCCCTGTACCAAGGCGCTTGAGCTTCATGATTTAGTTGCTGACAAATTGTCAAAGGTGTTTGCCAGCCTGAGAACAGCCGAACTTGATGTTGCTGGAGCTTATGATTCCAGATTCCATGATTCATGGTTCGAGAGTTTTGCTGCAGAAGCCTTTAGTGATGATGAAAAGCAAATGATTTCCACCGTTGTTGCGCTTGAAACAGCTGAGCACGCAACGGACGACTGCATGCAGTCGTTTTCCACAATATTGGCTTCAGGTAAGCCAGTGCAGATTTTGCTCAATATTGATCCCCATACCAACCCAGGGCGCGAGTCTGATTTCCTTGGCGGGTTACGCATGGAATTAGCATACCTGGGCATCGGCCACAGGCATGCCGTGATTAACCAGATGTCAGCCGCCAAATATGAATCTCTTTTATCTGGTTTTTCAGCTGCCCTTGGCAGTCATCAGGCGTGCCTTCACCTTATAGATACGGGTTTCTCTGACCCTCAGCCATTGCACCCCTGGATTATGGCAACGGCAGCACTGGAAAGTCGTGCTCATCCCGCAATCAAGTTTGACCCAACCTCGACGGTTGATACGGAAGAAATGACCTTTGCTGGAAACCCCAGCCCGGAAGATGACTGGGCGACAAACACAGCGGTCTATAGGGGTGAGCAAGGCGAGTCGGTTGAGGAAGAGGTAGAGTTTACATTTGCAGACTACTGCCTGCTGAAACCTGATCTCCTCGATCATTTTCGGCTCATAGCTGATGGCTGCAATTCTGAAGACTTTGTTAGCGTTGCTGACTGTTTGAACGCCACCGCAGATGAGCAGGACCGTATGATTCCCTTCATCTGGTCTGTTGACGGCAATGGATTGATGCGCAAGCTCGTGGTCTCTCGTCGGCTGCTCTTCTCCTGCCTGGACCGCCTGAACTTCTGGCAAACTGTTCAGTCCCTGTCTGGCGTTAAGAATGCCTTTGTTGATGAGGCTGTTGCAAAGGCGCGTGGGGAAGAACAGTCACAGGCAGCAAGTGAACGTGAAGAACTGGCCCGTGAATACGAGGAAACTCTCCAGCAGGCCCGTACTGAATCAGCCAACGAGGTAATGGGCCGGCTCACAAACGCTTTGATGGAACTCGACCTTACTCTTGAGAGCCCGGTACCCGCGGCCAGTCTGAGCCAAGCCGAAGAACCTGCTGCCAGCCCTGTAATTGAGGAGACAGAATCGCCGGAAGTATCAGCGCCTGAACCAGCTGCTGCGGAAGAAGATGATGAGGATGAAATCAGCTTCGATGAGCCCTGGATAGATTCAATTTTCTGTACCACATGTGATGACTGCCTGGAACTGAACAAGCAGATGTTCGTTTACAACGATAATCGGCAGGCCATCATTAGTGATGCCAAGGCAGGAACCTTTGCGCAAATGGTTGAAGCGGCGGAGCTTTGCCCTGCACGTTGTATACATCCCGGCAAGCCTCTCGATAGCAGTGAGGGCGACCTTGATGATCTGGTCAAAAGGGCTGAGCCATTTAACTGATGGATAGCCTACTGATCGCGCCTGCAATCATGACCGGCATTGGACTTTTCTTCGGAATAATTATCGCGATTTCACATCGCTTTCTGAAGGTTGAAGAAGACCCAAGAATTGAGGGCGCAAACGAACTTCTACCGGGAACAAATTGCGGTGCCTGCGGCGAGGTTGGGTGCCTCCCCTTTGCAGAGAAGTTGGTGACTGGAGCGATTGTGCCGAGTAAGTGCACAGTATCAGGTCCGGAGGAAGTTGAGGCCATCGCTGAGTATCTCGACGTTGATGTTGGTGAAAACGAAAAGCTGGTGGCAAGACTTAAATGTGGTGGTGGAAGTGCCCAGGCTCACCAGATAGCAGAATATAAAGGCTTTGAGGGCTGCCGTGCCGCTGCAATAGTTTCTGGTGGTGGCAAGGGTTGTTCCTGGGGTTGCCTTGGACTGTCAGATTGTGAGGTATCCTGCACCTTTGATGCCATTCATATGAATAGCAACGGGCTGCCTCAGGTTGATACGGATTTGTGTACTGCTTGTCCTGACTGTATGGATGCATGCCCGAGGGACCTGTTTGAACTGGTTCCCCTGAACCAAAATCTATATGTGCAATGCAATACACCACTCCTGAATGAAGCAGCGACAATTCTTTGTTCAACCGCCTGTGACGGTTGCGGTAAATGTGCACTGGATGCCAGCCCTGGTCTGATACATATGGAAAATAATTTGCCAGTTATTGATTATGCTTCGGGTGCTCCTGCAGCACCCGATGCGACATTCAGATGTGCAACCAATTCCATCAAATGGTTGACGGGCAATCAATTTGAGGAACAAGAGGATAGAGACGTTAGAGGAGTACGTCATGGTTGACTTGACGAATATGGCAGTCCGGCTGTATCGCAAATATATAAGCGATGATCGGAGCGATGCAGAAGAGGAAATTAGAGTTCTTCTAACCGGTGATCAGGCGGTTGCAGTGGTCGAGGCATCAGTGTGTGAGACTGCCGTGCTTGGTGGTAATGATGAACTCAAGGAAACCTGGTTAGAACAGATCGATCAGAATGGGTTGAATGTCTTTAACCAGTGCCTTACGTCTGTGCAAGGAAACTCAGCCAGATCGGCTGTTGCCAGTGCGACGGGGTTGTCGTTGGCAGGTAAACGGGCAACCACTTTCATTACAGGGCAGAACGTTGGTGCCGTGCAGGATCTTCTTTTTACAGCTAGTGGTCGTCATCTGCCTCTTGTTGTTCACCTCACTAATCTGGCAATGCCAGGACATGGTATTGCATCCGGCAGCGGTCATGAGGGTTTCCATCTGAGTGCTGACTCAGGGTTCTTCACGCTCTTTGCAGAGAATGTTCAACAGGCAGCAGATTTTTCCTTCATAGCGCGCCGGGTTGCAGAGGTTGCTCTGGTTCCCGGTCTTGTCGTTATGGATGCCGATGAGACTGCAAGGTCCGTTCAGGACGTCAGTATTCTCAGTCCTTTACAGATTCAGCAGTTTATCGGTGCAACTGATGAAAAAGTCGTAACGCCGACAGCGGCACAGAAACTGCTGTTTGGTGAAAACAGGCTGGCATTACCAAGATGGCACGATGTGGACCGACCCGTGGTTGCGGGTGCATTTTTTGATAGTCAGAGCTATTACACGGGTGCTACCGGCAAGTCACTTTATTTTGACGATGGCCTGGATGAAATACTGTCAAGAACCTTCGAGGATTTTGCCAGGCTCAGCGGTCGCCAATACCATGCTGTTAGTTCCCATGGTTCGGAAAAGGCGGATACCCTTTACGTCGTGCAGGGCGCCGCCTCTGAAACGGTTGCCTCGGCAAGCACATTGATGCGTGGTGCCGGGATAGTCAGTATTGTCAGCTTGAGGCCATTTCCAGATCAGTTGCTGATGCAGCACCTTAAGGGTAAATCAAATGTTATTGTCCTTGAGCGCCTGTTACCGCCGCCCGGTGTGGACTCTCCGCTGATGGCTGAAGTACGCCAGTCCCTTGAGCGGGCATTTGAAGGACCGGGCGGCAAGAAGCAGATGCCCATGTTGCATTCGGTCCGGTATGGACTGGGTGGAGCGCCACTTCGAGTAGCAGACCTGGCACTTGTGGCTTCATCACTGGATAAGGACAAGTCATCCACGATAGACCTGGGTATTGAGTTTGGCGCTGATGCGAGCCATCCGAAGCGCCAGGCATTGTTGGACGAAATCACCAGAGCATATCCGCAAGCCGTAACCGCTGGTCTGAAGGCCAAGGAGTTAGCGAACGAAAACGCCGGTGAAGGGACGGTATCGGTTGCTGTACAAAGAGTTTTTGCCGACGGGTATCAGCATATAATTCCCGGTGTAGCTGGAATACTGCATCAGGTTGAAAACGGGACTGTCAGGACGCGTGCGGCTTTTTCGGAAGCGGCTTCATCACAAGAACAATGGCGCCAACCGGGTGTTGATTCCCTGCTTCATTCAACGGGTGCTGTTGTGGATGCTGGTGATGATGCGGCGCTCGACATTGTTTGCATCCCACTTAAGCGGGAAGGAACAATAGAATCCATAGATATTTCCCTGCTGCAGAGACTTCGCGCTGGCGGGATTATTGTCGTTGGGTCGGTGTCACCTGATCAATTGTCGCGATTATTCCGTGAAGCCCATAGAGATCTTGTTAATTCAAAATCCGTTCACGTTTATTCTGCGCCTGTTGCAGAGTCGGTGAGTCAGCAAGATGTTACCGAAACAATGATTGGCGCAATATTCTGCGCCATAATAAATGCGTCGGTACTGCCCCTTAAAGATAGGAAAGTGCTTTCGTCCAGGGAAAATGCACTTCGCTTCGAGCCCACTATTGATCGCGAAAGCAGATTGCAGAGCTTCAAAAATGGCCTTGAAAGTATTGAAGAAGTGGATTTGTCTCAAGTACCGGTTACGAGTGGTGACTCACTCGGTGATAAATCGGCACCAGTCATTCTGCAACGACTTGCCGCCAGGGACGATCAATTTGATAGTTTACCCAGGTTCTGGAATCAGACCGGGATTCTCTATCGAGAGAAGCAAGTTGACCGAATTGTTTCAGACCCATACCTTGCAAGCGGTACCATTGCACCACTTAGTGCAACGTTCAGAGACTTTGCTGGCAAGCGAACCACTATCCCCCAGGTCGATGCCGATAAATGTACCGGATGTGGCAGATGCTGGGAGACATGCCCGGACAGCTCGATTGCACCCCTGGTAATCAGCCCGTCAGATCTCATCGACCATGGTATTCGAGAGGCCGGCGCAGATTCGCTTCGTCAACTCGCTAACCAGCTGAACAGTCGAATTCTCAGTCAGGCACGAAAACAGGAACTGGCAGGGGATGTCGGCAGCATACTCCGTGAGACCTATGATTGGCTGAGTGGAAAGATGGAACAGACTCCCGAACGTCAGCAGGCCGTGGAAGAAGCGCTTGACCTGGTTTGCAACAAGATTGGCTCATTGCCGGTTTCGGTAACCCAGGAGTTTTTTGACAATGCCGAGAGCAACAGCAAAGACAGCGGCGAGTTCCTCGTCCTGGCGATAAACCCTGATACCTGCAAGGATTGTGGTCTCTGTGAGAGAGTTTGTGATGCAGAAGCCATTACCTTTGCACCGCAAGTGGATGAGAACATCAATGCAGCCAGGCTTGTCTGGGATATCTGGTCAGCTATGCCTGACACCAGGTCAGACACAATTTCCAGGGTTATCGAATCTCCTGAATTTAGCAATATGGCAGCGATAAATCTGTCTCGTTATTGCTTGCTGAGTATGGCGGGCGGCGACGGGGCGGAATCCGGTTCCGGAGAAAAAGTAGCACTTCGAATGATTCTCTCAGCCACAGAATTCAATCAACAGCCTATTGTGAGGCGGTTTATAGATCAGTTGGCAGATACCAGCGAAGAAATTGTCAATGAAATCAGAGAGCTCCTGGCTATTAGTTTGCCTGCAGAGGACTTAGACCTGCTGAGCCAGGGTATGGACAGTATCAGAGCGCCATTGGTGGAGCTGAGTGAGTTGGCGAAAAAGGTTGAAGCGTCAATGGACGTTACTCCCGTTGATGCCGTGAGGCTCAACAGGCTGCTGGAGGTTGCCAGCCGACTGACTGATTTGCACTGGCGGTTCTCAAGCGGCAGACAAGGACTTGGAAGAGCACGTTTTGGTATGGCCATGGCGCCTGGAACGGTTGCTGGATGGGCTGCATCCTTCCCTTATAATGTTTTTCAATCTCCTGTTGTACTGGATTTCGCGAACGAGACTCCACAAATGGCAGCAGGGCTGCTGGAAGGTCACCTTCGTGATACCTGTGAGTCAGTTGCACTGTTGCGTGCTGCTCGACTGGAAATTGAGCAGCCAGCAGGGCTGCAATTTGCGCTTGATTCCCTGTCCCATCTTAAGTGGCAGGATCTAACGGAGGAAGAGCGTCAGATTTGCCCGCCAATGCTGGTGATAGGTGATGACAACACATTTGGTGGTGAGGCGTTGGCTCAGGTTCTCTGGGCGTTGGGCTCTGACCTGCCAGTTAAAATCGTCGCTTTCTCTGACCTGGATATTTCCGGGTCCCAGGGGACGAAAGACTCGCAGACAAATATGGCGATGCTGGCGATCACTGGTCGTACCTCCTTCGTTACCCAGACTTCAATTGCCGATGCAGGACACATGTATAGCAGCATTACCCAGGCGATTCAGCACCTAGGACCTGCACTCGTTCGCATTCATGGTGCGAGCCCGTCCCGCCATGGTTTCGGTTCGAGTCAAACCATTGAGGCAGCGTACCAGGCAGTACGTTCCAGAACCTTCCCCCTGTTTACCTATAATCCAGGTGCAGAAGGGGTTCATGGTATGCGCCTGGATCTTACTGGAAATGAAAGCCTGGCAGGAATCTGGGGAGATGATGAACAGCCATATACTCCTGCCCATTGGGCTGCAACGGAACAACGGTTTTCACATCATTTCAAACCAATGGATGAGGACGAAGTTAACGGTGTAGCGGTTCATGAGTTTATCGAGCTGAATGAACGAGCGAGAAAGGGGAAAATTGCTTTTGTATCCGTTCCGAAAGGCGAAACCGAAACCAGGCTGGCGGTAGACGACCTTGTGATTGACGCAACAGAACTGGCGAGAGATAACTGGCGTGTCATGCAGGAACTAGCTGGTATCGTTACACCCTTCACTGGGCATGTAGAAGAGGAAGTGAGAAAGCAGGTTCAAGCAGAACATGATGCCGAGATCGCCTCAATCCGGGAAGAGTACGAACAACAGATCAGCGAGCTTGATGCGAGCATCAGGTCTGACGTAGCGGGAAGAGTGCGCAGTCAGCTTCTGCGCCTGGTGAACTCCGGTTCATCGAATACCGAGTAGTTGCCTTACCATGATTAACCTGAATCCTCTTAGTCTGTTTTCCGGGAGCTTCCGCCACGGGGTACACCCTGAGCATCTGAAAGCGCAGACACAGGACCTGCCTATTCAGCGGGTACCGTTCGGGTCTAACTATGTTATGCCTCTGGGTCAGCATATTGGTGTTCCCTGCAAACCGATGGTTAAAAAGGGTCAGCGAGTCAGAAGAGGAGAGCAAATCGCTTCAGCGGGTGGCTTTGTCTCGATTGCCCTGCATAGCCCGGTCACAGGTGTTGTTAAGGAGGTTGGAGAATTCAGGACATTTGATGGGAATTTCTCTCAGGCTATCGAAATAGAGGCAGATGCCTTTGCAACCCAGGAGCCGAATATAGGTCCGGCCATTGACTGGGAATCGATGAATATCGAACAGTTCATTCAGGCGGTACAAGGCGCAGGAATAGTCGGTTTGGGTGGAGCCACCTTCCCGGCCCATGTGAAGTTTTCCATTCCAGAAGGGCAGAGGATCCGTTACCTGCTGATCAATGGTGCAGAATGTGAGCCCTACCTCACAAACGACCATCGCCTGATGCTGGAAAGACCAGATGCCCTGCTTATGGGTGCTGAAATCGTCAGGCAGAAGCTCGGTGCGGAGGAAACCGTTATCGGTGTTGAACTTAATAAGCCAGAGGCCATTGAAGCGATTAAGGCAAGGATTCAGCCGGGAGATCCGGTTAGGGTCGTGTCTCTTGAAGCCAAGTACCCCCAGGGTGCTGAAAAGATGATCATCAAAACCATCTTTGATCGAGAAGTTCCCGCTGGTCAGTTGCCGAGAGATGTTGAGGTTAACGTCAACAATGTTAGTACCATAGTCGCGATCGCAGATTACTTCGATCATGGCATGCCCTTGATTGAACGTATCGTTACGGTATCTGGTCCCGGGGTTGGTTATCCTGCCAACCTCATTGTGCCACTTGGAACGCCCGTTAGAGAGGTGCTGAAATTTTGTGGCGGGCTGAAAGATGAGACAATGGAAGTAATAATGGGTGGTCCAATGATGGGACGACCCATTGCGAGTCTTGATGCGCCTGTGGTAAAGGGTTGCTCCGGTATTCTCGCGTTTACGGAAGGCCAAACACTGAAGCGCAAGGAGTTCCCCTGTATTCGATGTGGTCGGTGTGTTGAAGCCTGCCCCTATTTCCTTAACCCGGCAAGATTTGCGCGGCTGTCAAGAGCAAGAATGTTTGAAGAGATGAAAGATTATTTCGTATTCGATTGTGTTGAATGTGGTTGCTGCACCTTTGCTTGTCCGTCGGCAATACCAATAGTTCAGTTAATCAGAACCGGTAAAGATCAGCTTCGCAATACTCAGGCGAGTGCAAAGTGAAACAGAGAGATCCTGAACTGCTGTTGCAACATGCGCCTTTTTTAAGGCAAGGCATGACTACGCCTACGGCAATGGGAGATGTTCTGATCGCCCTGACGCCGGCAACCCTGGCGGGCTTGTGGTACTTTGGGATTAGTGCTGTTCTTGTTATCGGTGCCAGTATTGCCGGTGCAGTTTTGACTGAGATAGCATTTATTGGCACTGAACGCCGTGGCGAATCACTTCTTGATGGTAGTGGGCTCCTAACGGGACTACTGCTTGGCCTTACTTTACCGCCCGGGCTGCCCATGTGGATGGCATTTCTCGGTGGTGTGATTGCCCTCGGTTTGGGTAAAGTAATCTGGGGAGGGCTTGGTAACAACCTCTTTAATCCTGCGCTGGTTGGCAGGGCATTTCTGTTGGCCACGTTTCCCATCGCCATGACAACCTGGACAACGCCTGATGAGGCATTCTGGACCTTCAGGGCAACCAATTTTGATATCCCGTTTACCTACACGGAAGTTGATGGCATAACGGCTGCTACGCCGCTGGGTCTGATGAAGTTTGAGCAGCAGGTAATGCCCCTGTCCAATCTTTTTATGGGCAGTACCTCCGGCTCTCTGGGTGAAACCAGTGGACTGTTGCTGATTCTTGGAGGCATATACCTCTATATCAGGCGTGACCTGGACTGGCGCGTTCCGGTGAGTATATTGCTCACGGTCCTGGTTTTCTCAGCCACCCTGGGTCTGTTCGATTCTGAGAGATTTCCTACACCGCTATTTTCGGTATTTTCCGGGGGCCTGTTATTGGGTGCGATCTATATGGCGACGGACCCGGTAACTTCACCGACTACACCTACTGGCACCTGGATTTTTGGTATCGGTATTGGTCTGCTTGTTGTTCTGATACGTGTATTTGGTGGCATGCCGGAGGGTGTTATGTATGCGATCCTACTGATGAACGCAGCCACACCTCTGATTGATCGATTCACACAGCCCAGGGTTTTCGGTCACATGCGGGGTGATAATGACTGAGATTATCACATCTGACAAACCTGCTGCGGACCAGGATCCACACCCTGCCAGGCTTATTGTGACGTTGGCGCTGGCTGGGTTGATTTCCGGAGTGGCTATCGTAGGTATTTTCGAGGCAACTTTTACAACGATAGCCGAGAACAAGGCACGCGAGCTAAGGGCGGCAGTATTTAAGGTGTTGCCAGGTGTATCCCAGATGCAGAAGCTCGCATATCTGGATGGTCAGGTTGTGCCCCTACCGCCTGATGCGAGCCCCGAGAAGACGATTTACGCTGGTTATGGAGAGGGTGGCAAATTTATTGGCTATGCTATTCCAGGTGAAGGTCCAGGGTTCCAGGATACGATCAAGCTACTCTATGGTTATAAGCCAGCCGACAGGAAAGTTGTTGGCATGGAGATACTCGAGAGTCGAGAGACACCCGGTTTGGGAGATAAGATTTATAAGGATGCCGTATTCGTGGGAAATTTCGCAGATCTGCCCATTGATCCCGTGATTGAGGTCGTAAAAAAGGGGCGGCGCGATAGCGACAATCAGGTTGACGCTATTACCGGTGCCACCATATCTTCAAGAGCTGTTGTCAGAATCATCAATGAAACGAATGTAATATGGCTGGACAAGCTCCCTGCAACCGGTAGTGAACCGGTAATGCCTGCTGGGTCGGATGAGGTAGCGCATGACTGAATCTGAAAACAGGGATTACAACGAATTTATCAAGGGGATTTGGCGGGATAATCCAGTATTTGTGCAGGTGCTTGGCATGTGCCCTATGCTCGCCGTTACCAACTCGGCGATAAACGCTATCGCGATGGGTGGGGCGACCCTGTTCGTGCTGGTGGGGTCCAGCTTCCTCGTGGCAGCCTTCAAAAAGTGGATTCCAAAGCAGGTCCGAATATCCTGCTTCATCATCATCATCGCAACCTTTGTTACCATTGCTGATTATACCTTGCTCGCACTGGTTCCAGTGGTACACAAGGAACTCGGCGCCTTCATTCCGCTGATCGTCGCCAACTGCATGATCCTGGGGCGACAGGAAGCCTTTGCATCAAAGAATACAGTACGGCTGGCAGTTATGGATGCCCTGGGCATGTCGACCGGGTTCGTGATAGCACTCTTCACACTTGGTGCTGTCCGAGAAATACTCGGTGCTGGTTCCCTGTTCGGTATAGACCTCTTTGGAGCGGCCTGGGAGCCATGGGTAATCATGATTTTGCCACCGGGTGGTTTCCTCACTCTTGGTTTGATTCTGCTGGTATTCAACTGGATGACCCAGCGTAAACAGATGTTCATGGAGAAAGTTGCTGAAGCTCAGAGGAGTGACAGCTGATGCAGGAACTCTTCTGGATATTCATCAGCTCAATGTTAATCAATAATTTTGTACTGACATACTTTCTCGGTATCTGCCCCTTTCTTGGCGTTTCAAATTCACTGGAAACTTCATTTCGACTTGGACTTGCGACAACCTTTGTGATGCTGGTAACGGCCTTGTGTGCGTGGGTGCTCAACACCTATCTGCTTATTTATGCGCCTTACCTCAAGGTGATCAGCTTTATTGTTGTTATAGCCAGTACCGTTCAATTTATTGAAATGTTGATTAAGAAACTGAGTCCGGCTCTATTCAGGGCACTTGGGATTTTTCTGCCCTTGATCACCACTAACTGTGCAATTCTTGGCCTGGCAATTTTCTCGACTAACCGCGGGTATGGGTTTGCAGAAGGTATTACCTACGCACTGGGTGCTGGACTTGGATTTACCATTGCTATGGTACTTCTAGCAGGTCTACGTGAGGAAAGTGAACTTTCGGATGTGCCAGCACTCATTGAAGGTACCGCCATGAATCTAATTATCGCGGGTATCCTCTCCATGGCGTTTATGGGGTTTGCAGGCTTGTTTAGTTCTGCCTGACCATGAGCAGTTATATTCTCCCCATTCTTATCTTTGCGCTTACCCTTGGCTGCTGGGCAATGTTCCAGCTCTGGACAGGCCATCAGCCGGATGGCAGGTCAATTGATCAGGACGATAGCACCTGTGCCGATTGCCAGGAGTCATGTACTACTGATGAGGTTCAGGATTGAAGCTAACGCTTGAGTAAGCTCGAGTTTCTCCCGCTACTGTTTGGCGGCTAAAATGGCTTTGTCACTACCATTATCAGTATGGGAATAACGATAATCAGGGCGGATTCATTAAAGATGCGAAAAAATATAGATGAGCGAATGATCTGACCAGCCTGCATCTGGCGAAGGTAACGAAAACACTGCCACTGGTAGGTTAACAACGCAATTACCAGCAACAGTTTTGCATGCATCCAGTTACCAGTGATATCGTAGCCAAGCCACAGCCAGAGCCCGGGGATGATAGCCAGCACAGCCATAATGGAAGAAAACCAGAAGAGTTTTGCAGCCATGATGACCAGACGCCTGGTATCTTCATTCGCTGCTCGACCCTCGACATAGTGCACGATGATCCTGGGCAGATAGAAGACGCCCGCCATCCATGCCATCACGAATAGGATATGAGCTGTCTTTATCCAGAGCATTGGAGATTTTCCGTTTACTGATTCAGGTAAGTCCCAACACTCGAAACACACGATATGCCGGTACCATAATAATCAGATTCAAACACAATGATCGAAACTAACACACTACTTTTTTTCGCTTTGGTGGTCTTTGGGGCGGTTGTCCAGACAGTTACAGGATTTGCGCTGGGTTTGATCATCATAGCCGGTGTGACAGTTCTGGGAATTGCTGAAATCAGCTTCTCTGCAGCAGTTATCAGCATGATCGCACTGGCAAATGTGCTGGTTGCGCTCAGGGCAAGCAGGCACCATATTGATCTTGAGTATGTCAAATGGGTCTCCGTTGGTTTAGTCCCAGCTATGCTGATAGGTGTGATTCTCCTTGAATTTCTCAGCACCCAATATTACGACTTTCTTCAAGTCCTGCTGGGCGTTGTCATTATCTGCGCGGGTGTCATGTTGATGATTACCCCTGCGGCCTTTGAAAAAAAATCCCCTAAGCCCGTTAGGGCTCTTTGCGGTATGCTGGGGGGTGTGATGGCTGGGCTTTACAGTGCTGGTGGCCCACCACTCGCTTACTTCATGTACCGTCAGCCCATCGAATTAAATGCCATCAGGGCTACGCTTCTTGCTACCTTCGCCATCTCCACGCTCTGGAGAACACTTGTCGTAGCAGTGGCGGGGCATATTGATAGCCGTGTGCTGATTACTGCTGCCACATCAATCCCGATTGTTATCGTCGCCACCCTCGTCACGGGCAGGTTCATGCACCATATTCCCGATCTATTTGTCCGAAGGCTCGTATTTGTCCTACTAATTGGAGCAGGGGCTTTTCTAGTCGTCAGGTAGGATTCAAAAAGTCTTCTCCGTCCAGATGGTATCCCAGTATTTCCCGAACTTGTAACCGACTTCCGTTAGATGACCTGCCTTTTCGAATCCCAGGGACTCGTGCAATGCAAGGCTGGCATCGTTGGGCAGCGTAATGACGCCGTAGCAACGGTGGACGCCGGCAGCTTCCAGATCCTGAAGTAGTTTTGAGTAGAGCTGTCTCCCAATACCGCGACTGCTGAACTCCGGATCCAGATATATCGTGGTCTCTACCGAGGAATCATAAGCCGGCTTTTGCCTGAACTGGCTACTGCTGGCATAGCCCACGGTCTCTCCATCCAGGCATGCCACCAGGAGCATGTGGAGCGGGTTGTAGTTGTGCTGGTGAAACCAGTCTCGTCTTTCTTCCAGGGTGAATGGGCTGGTATCGAATGTAGCGGCTGATGTGACCACGTAGTGATTGTAAATCTCAGTCAGCCTTTCAAGGTCAGCGTCAGTTGCCCTGCGAATTTCAATTGATTTGTTCATGGACGGAAAAAAATAAAACCGGCGCAATTTTAACGCGACCAGCGACCATAACAAGTAGAATACGATCAGTCAGGAATGGTGCCCATGAGCAGTTTTGAAGACATAAGGCCATACGAAGATACAGAAGTCGCAGGTATTGTTAGTCGGTTGCTTAGGGATACAGAACTAATGCGGTTCCTGAGCAAATGGCAAGCGCCTGGGGTTCACCGATATCTACCCTGGCTGGTGGAAAAGGTCGTGGCCTATCAACTGGGCAGGCAATTGTATGGCGTAGACAGCATTAAAGGTATTCAGGAAATAGTTGCCAACGCGGTTCGGCGATTGATAAAAGAAACCGCAACCAGTTTCAGTTATGAAGGGATTGAGAAACTGGGCCAGAATGAATCCTACCTTTTTATCAGCAATCACCGTGACATTGCCGGTGACTCCATGTTGCTGAATTACGCCCTGCATCAGTCTGGATTTCAGACTGCCCGGATTGCAGTGGGGGACAATCTTATACAGCGTCAGTTTGCAACCGATCTGATGAAACTGAACAAGAGCTTCTTCATCAAACGATCAGGTATCGATAAGAGAAGTGTGTATAAGGCTTTAGTTCACTCCTCAGAGTATATTCAGACCTCGTTGCGAGAGGGCTGTTCGATCTGGATTGCCCAGAGTGAGGGCAGAGCTAAGGATGGCATGGACCGGACAGACCCGGCGGTAATTAAGATGCTGACGCTGTATGAACGAAAACGTGATTTTGCTGAGCACGTAGCAGCGCTTAAGATTATCCCCATGTCACTGGCCTATGAGTTAGATCCCTGTGACGAGATGAAAGCTAAGGAACTGACCTCTATCGCCCAGAGCGGTGAGTACCAGAAAACAGAAGGTGAGGATCTGTTAAACCTGGCCAGAGGATTAGCAGGCTTTAAGGGGAACATAATCCTCAGGCTTGGCAGTGTGATCGATACTTCTTTTTCAACTGCCGAAGAAGTCGCCCTTGAAGTTGACCGGCAGGTATTGGCTAATTTGGAACTTTTCCCGATTAACTACTGGGCCCTGGCTCAGATTCAGGAAGATCAATATCAAAGCGTCTGGGATCAGGTGCGTGAGCAGGCCACCATTGGTGATCCGAAGGTATATGAGAGCCGCTTGCAAGATTGTGACGCCGCCTATCGCTCACAGTGGTTGAGGATGTATGCCAACCCTGTAGTAAACAAGTTTAGTGTGTCGTAGAGGTTCCCTCAGGCTTGTTTGTTGATAAGTTCCACTCGTTTTATCAACCTATACGCAATAGATATCTGAGTATCCCTTCCTCCGCGGCATGCGGCTCTCCGAGCTCCCTTCACTTAGTCGAGAGCCCCCCCTTAAGGGGGTCTCTCTCCATGCGTTCAGCGCTGCGCTTGAAGGCATACGGAAGGGGAAGCCCGTCATCTTTTGCGAACACGTTCGTAGACTTCCAGGGAATCCCCATTTCCACCCAGGTCAGTCAAAAACCTGAAGGGTTGGTTCACTCAACTTGGACCACTGTTCCCTGAGTTCCAGGATATGTTCCGACCAGTAGCGTTCAGTATTGAAAAAGGGAAATGCCCGCGGAAAGGCTGGGTCATCCCATCGCCTGGCGAGCCATCCCGCGTGATACATCATGCGCAGGGTGCGTAGGGGTTCTATCAAGCGGAGTTCCGTATAGTCGAAATCCGAGAAGTCCCTGTAGCCCTTTAGAATCGCAGACATCTGGATGGATTGCTCCGCAGGTTCACCTGACAGCATCATCCACAGATCCTGAATTGCAGGTCCCGAGCGGGCGTCATCAAAGTCGACAAAGTGTGGTGTATCCATTCGCCAAAGGACATTGCCCATATGGCAATCGCCGTGCAAACGAATAGACCGATAAGGGAAAGCCGTCATAATCGGTTCAAGGTCCTGCAGCAAACCTGCCGATACAGATTCATATGCCGGGAGGAGTTCAAGCGGCAGGAAATTTTTCTCCAGCAGGAAATTGCGTGTCTCAATGCCGTATTCCTCAATTGAAATAGCCCTTCTGTATTCAAATCTTCTTCTTGTACTGACGCTATGTATCCTGCCAATGAACCGACCAAGGATTTCCAGGCAATTCAGATCATCCAGTTCAGGTGCCCTCCCGCCCCTCCTTGGGTAGAGCGAAAAACGAAATTGGTTGAAGGAGCCAAGTGTTCTATTTTCCTCAATCTCCAGCGGGGCAACGACAGAAATTTCCTCGTCAGCCAGTTCCTGCGTGAACTCATGTTCCTCCAGAATCTCTTCGTTACTCCATCGATCGGGGCGATAGAATTTTCCAACAACAGGCTCAGACTCTTCAATTCCAATCTGATAAACACGATTCTCGTAACTGTTGAGTTCAAGAATACGGGCGTCGCATTGATAGCCGACACTTTCAACCGCATCCATAACAAGGTCAGGGGTTAGTCTCGTGAAAGGGTGCTCGTCAGTCATCAATACTTTCCATCAAGAGTGCTACGCTCTTTATCTGAGCATAGACCGTTTGCCCAGGTTGCAGGTCTAGCAGGTTGAGGGACTTTTTTGTAATTCTCGCCAGAACAAACTGCTTGTTGCGCCGTAACCTAACGAGAACGCTTGGCCCGGAGTTTTCTTCAAATGATACGATCTGAACTTCAAGAATGTTCAGAATACTAGAATTGCCTGGTCGCGTCGTGGTAATGCTGACATCCTTGGCAGGAATTCGAACTCGAAGTGAGTCACCAACCTGGTACTGCTCTGCATTTACGAAGATATTTGCTCCTTCAAAATCAAGTTCACTCAGGCGATAGTCGAGATCGTGTTTAGCGACTGTGCACTGGATGACAACAGCGGCCGCATCTCCCTCACCGGAGTTCAGTTCGATGGATGAACAGAGTTCGAGCATTGAGCCTTGCGATGTTATCTTGCCATTGTCGAGTACAAAGAGATGATCGGCCAGGTAGGTGATCTCTTCGTATGAATGACTCACATAGACCATCGGAATTTGCAGATTCCTGTGTAAGCGATCGAGATAGGGGAGTATCCGTGACCTTGATGGGCTGTCGATGGAACCTAGAGGCTCATCCATGAATATACACTTCGCTCCATTTAGCAATACCCTGGCTATGGCTACCCGCTGTGCTTCGCCACCGGACAACTGACTGATTTCCTTGTCCAGCAGCGAGTGCAGGTTCAACCAGTCATATACCTGGTTTACCTCCAGGTTTTGTTCGGTATGTTGACGACTCAGGGCGAAATCCAGGTTGCCCTGGACAGAGAGGTGAGGAAATAGCTGCTGTTGCTGGAATACAAAACCAATTCCACGCCTTTCGGGCGGGACGAAAATTTGCTCACTTTGCCAGACGGTTTTCCCACTGGTGATCTCGATTCGATCTTTCCGGGTTCCACGTTCAAGACCTGCCAGCAGCCGTAACAGTGTGGACTTTCCTGACCCGGATGATCCATACAGGGCAGTAATGCCCTGGGGCTGAACCGTCATTTCAACATCCAGGACAAAATCGGGATGGCGAGTGAGGTGAATGTCGGCACTTATTTCCATGTTAGCTGCCTGAACCCAAACTGCTTGATCGACCCGTTTGCCACCGATTTAGAGTATAGACAATCAATAGCAGGGTGAAGGAAAACACCAGTAATCCTGCTGCCATCAAGTGTGCACGACCATATTCAAGGGTCTCCACGTGATCAAACAGCGCAATGGAGAGTACGCGAGTTTCACCTGAAATGTTTCCGCCAATCATCAACACAATTCCAAACTCACCAACCGTGTGCGCAAATGCAAGCGTGCCGGCAACCACGAAACCACTCCTGCAAACTGGCGCAACGATGTTGATGAAGCGATCCACGGGGCCTGCACCCAGGGTAGCCGCCGCATCCAGCAGGTCTTGTTTAACTCCCGAAAAAGCTACCTGCAGGGGTTGAACATAAAAGGGAAGGGAGTAGATGACGGATCCTATAACCAGGCCCTCGAAGGTAAAGGCCAGAGTACTGCCCGTTAGAGAGGCCCATGCCTTCCCGAATCCGCTGTTGGGTGAAAATAATATGAGGAGATAGAAGCCGAGGACAGTTGGTGGTAACACAATGGGCAAAGCGACGAGAGGTTCCACAAGGAATCCAGCTACATGTCTGGTCCTGGCAAGCCACCAGGCGAGGGGGGTTCCGATCAAAAATAGGATGAAAGTAGTAACAGCGGCGAGCTTCAGCGTAATCGTCAGCGATACCAGATCCGGGTCTATCACTTCGCTAGTTCTCCCTGGACCCGGGCAAGCGGTAGCCGTCATTAGAGATAATGTTAGTTGCTGTTTCAGTGATTAGAAAGGCTGAAAATTCAATAGTTCCAGCGGATTGGTTCATAGTGACCATCTGCTGCTCTATTGGTTTATGGAGACCCTCATCCACTGGCCAGAAAAGCCTTCTGTCGATCTCGCTGTGGCGAACCTGTGACAAAGCCACCAGACCTGCCTGTGCATTCCCCGTCTGTACAAAGTGAAATGTCTGGCCGACATTATTCCCCATAACGAGCCGTACTTTAGACAGGTCAATCCCACGCAGTAGTTCCTTTGCAGCGACCCCGTAAGGCGCTATTTCAGGATTAGCTATAGCTAGGTTACCTTGCAAATTTTGTAGGAAGCTTTTATTGACTGGCGAGGTAGAGCCGGGTACCCATAGCGCTAACCTGCCAACGGCATAGGTCATCCTGCTGCCTGGCTCGATCAGTCCGTGAGTATCCAGAAGCGCCGGCCTCACCTTGTCGGCTGCCATGAGAATATCGAAGGGTGCGCCATTCGAAATCTGCGAGTAAAGCACGCCGGTTGATCCTGAGATCAATACATACTTAGTATCCGATTCCTTAGATAGGACCTGAACAATTTTTGTGAGCGTGGGGTGGAAATTTGATGCGACAGCGATGCGAACGGTCTCAGCGGAAATGCTGATTGATGGAAAGATCAGCCAGGCAACGAGAACAAGGAATTGAACTGAAAGGGGCCTGGTCATTATTCCTGAGGCTGGATCTGATTAGCTTGTTCTTGTCCGTTTTCTAACATCGAGTGGGCTCGTGCGCGAGTCCGATAGTCCTTCATAAGTAATTGTTTCATAAGCTTAAAGTTATTGTCGTGTAGTGATATATGGCGAAGTTTACCTATTTAAGGGTCGGAACTAGCTCGTGCCCGCTTGAGAAAGTCGTCGATCAGCCACCCGGAAATTGAGAACATAGCAGGTTTGTTGGGAAGGTTTGTATAGTGGAACCATCCGGCGTCGGCAATTTCACTTTCCTGCAGTACGAATTCTCCACTTTCGTATTCCGCATGAAAGCCAAACATAAGGGAATCTGGAAATGGCCATGACTGACTGCCATAGTACTTCAGGTTCTTAACCCTGAGACCAACCTCCTCGAATACCTCACGATGGACGGTTTCTTCTATTGATTCTCCCGGCTCGACGAACCCTGCTATTGTGCTGTAGTAATTAACGGGAGCCTTAAGGTTCCTGGCAAGAAGTATTTCCTCCCCCTTATTGACACAGACGATGATGGAAGGTGACAGCCTGGGGTAAAAAGTGAGGTTGCAGCTTTGGCACCTTCTTGAACGATCAGATTCGAACCCGGTTGTTTCCTGACCGCAGCGGCCGCAATAGCGGTGATTCCTGTTCCATTCCACTATTTGCCTGGCTCTGCCAATGAGACTAAACAACTGTGGGTCTACCTGGCTCACGAATGACCACAGGGTCATGAATTCATAGCCCTCCGGATTATCAGCCTCAGGGTCGACCTCATTGGTGAAAACCGGCACATTGTTAATTTGACCCAGGTAGTGACTTGCAATCACATCAAGCCCCAACCATCGCCATTGATCCTGATCCAGGGGTCTCCATGGATAAACGCCATCTATGGTCAGAACTTCATCGTCAGAAATGACGATGTGAAAACTCTCATCGAATGACTCTGGGGCTGCAATACCAGCAATAAACTCACTTCCCAGATCAATCAGTTGCCAATCCATAATTCACCCAGCTGCATTGTGGGGTCGACTTTACCACAGGCGCCGAGCCACGGTTAGTCAGGCTGTTCCCTGTGAATCTAAATTGGGGTTCTTGCGATGGAGATTACTTCAGTTGACCCTGCACCTTTAGATGCAATAAGTCTCGCGAGTTCAGCAACCGTAGCTCCAGATGTCACAACGTCGTCAACGATGGCTATGCGCTCGCCCTGGTAATTCCTGCTGATGTCAAATGCACCACGTATATTTGCAACTCGATCATTCAGGCTCAGGGACTTTTGCGACCTGGTGTTTATGACTCGGGAGCAGTTTTGAGTATCAAGGGGAATCGACCAGAAGTCTGAAAGGACACGAGCGATTTCAGCCGATTGATTGAACCCTCGTTTCCTTAAGGTTGATTTATGCAGAGGAACGGGCACCAGCAGGTCCGGTGCGGAGAATCCCCTTGGTAAGGAGTTCACCAGCAATGTAGCCAGAATTTTTCCTATGACCAGGTTCTGCTTTTCCTTAAAGTTGAGAATCAGCCTGTCAACCGGGAACCGGTAAACAAAAACACTGTGGCACCGGGTGAAGGGTGGTCTTTTGACAAGACATTTACCGCAGATAGCATCGTCTTCTGGAAGGGGAATGCTGCAGATCAGGCATGCGTGGTTAAGCCAGGGCAGGTCTGCCTCACAGGCCAGGCAGAGATCGAGATTGCGCCTGGTATACGCATCACAAAGGATGCAGGTACCAGGAAGGACTGCGAATAGGAAATTGTCCAACCAGGTGGTCATGGCATTGTGCTCACTCCTGAGACTAAGTTAGTTTCCCAGCGTGGCATGTCTTCTGCTATCAGCGATCTCCGGAAACAATGTAAGAGTAAAGAGCGACCTGCTGGGATCTGGTTGATTGAACCCGATTTTCTAGTTTGGATTCTCTATTCTGGACTCTCTATTTTGGACTCTCTATTTTGGGCAGGGGTGCTCAGGTTTATCTGCATCGCAAAGCGAAATGCTGCGTAAGTAGGTTGACCAGACAGCAACTTCTCCTTTCCCTACTTCCGGCTGGTTAATATCAAAGGGTGCTACTCGCTTCAGAAGCTTAACAAGATAGAAATAGTCGTCGCCGGCAATGGCCTTAATCATCTTTACTTCTCCCTTGCCGGAGATAGTATTTTCTCCACAAAGGAACAGTCTCACTGATACCGGGAAACCATTTTCGAATCCCGAGAAAAGGTTGAAGTGCTGGACGAAACTACAATCCTGCTGATCACGTCTTACTTCAGACAGCAATATCTCGATTGGGTCAGAACCCGCTATTTCCTGGTAGGATTCAAATGACAGCCTGGAGGTCCACTCGGTATCGGTTTCTTCCGGCGGGACAAATTCAGACAATCGTGTAGAGATGTTGTTTAACTGGTATACGAGCTTCCAGTTCAGCAGTGGTTTTGCCAGCAGGCTTTCTGACGTGACTTCGGTGCTCGGAGGTCTGGTTGTGCAGGCGACCAACGATGAGGTCAATGCAAGAATGGATACAACTCGCGAAATAATCCTGCTAGAGAAAGGCATTAGCCTCCCGTTCAAGTGTGATCAGACGTCGAACCCAGTTTTCAATCAGTGCAAAGTCGTCGTTTGAGATCTCAAATTCATTACACAATACCTTCAGGAAGCTCTGCTCTTCAATTTCAAATGCACCGTCCGCGTAGCCCAGCCGGACGAGGGAAATCAGGACAATTGACCTTGACCTCCTGGTGTCAAAAATTTCCCGGGTGCCCTCGACATTCAGGTAATGGGGATCAAAATCTGCGCTCAGAGCCATTTCCTTTCGCATTTCTTCCATCATCACCCGTTCACCAACACTAAGTTCACCGTCGGAAATCACAACTGAGTGTGCAAGACAAAAAAAGTTTCTTTTTGACTGTCGGTCAATGAAGATAAAAACATGTTCTGGCAACTCTTTTGTTATTCTTGGATCGCTCAGGTTTCTGGGGAACTCAGGGTGACCTCGTAATTCTGGATTTCTTCATTCCTCAGGGTTGTCACTTTAATGGTGTCGCCCGGACCCTTTTGCTCTAGCAATGATAGCAATGAGTCTTCATTTGTTACAGGTTCGTCGTTGATGGCGATGATAACGTCACCGAGATGAATATTACCCCGTCGATCCTCACGTACACCTATCATCCCTGCATTCTCTGCAGGAAGCCCTTTCTTGACAGACAAAATGGCCACGCCCTTGACCCTGAGCCGCGTTGCCCAATAATCGGTCAAGGTAAGTGTTTCAATGCCCAGGATTGGTCGGTACAGGCGGCCGTATTTCAGCAGTTGCGGGATAATGACCTTCACGGTGTTGACTGGAATGGCAAAGCCAATACCTGCACTTGCACCGGTGGGGCTGAAGATCGCGGTGTTTACACCTACCAGGCGACCCATGGAGTCGAGTAGTGGTCCTCCGGAATTGCCAGGATTAATCGCTGCATCAGTCTGGATAACATTCTTGATGGTGCGATTGCTGATTGACTTGATTTCACGCCCAAGGGCGCTGACGACACCAACGGTCAAGGTGGTGTCCAGGGCAAACGGATTCCCGATGGCGAGTACCTTCCGGCCGACGGAGAGTAAACTGGAATCACCGAGATTTATCGCCTTGAGTTTTTCATCAGGCGCATCAATACGCAATAGCGCGATATCCTTTTCAGGGGAAGTGCCAACGACTTCTGCATCGTAACTTTTCCCCGACTGCAGGGTGATGGTAATTTTGTTGGCACGATAGACCACATGGAAATTAGTAACGATAAGACCCTCTTCGTCCCAGATAAAGCCCGTACCGCTTCCCTTGGGTATTTCCATGACATTGAGGGAAAACATTTGCCGTCGGAGTTGCGTATTGGTAACGAAAACAACAGACGGACTTACATCGCTGAATACTGCGATATTGTTACTCTCATCGTCAGTGAGAGTAGTTGATTTATGGTTAGATGCCTGAGGGGGAGGCGCCGTCTCGTTGTCCTGGCTGGTAGCCAGAACTACAGCAGCCAGAGCGGCAATAAAAACTGCTGAGCTCAACCATTTGTATTTCAGCGCCGCGTCTCCATGGAGTTCAGTTCACCAGATGGGCAATAGTTTTATTATAGCTGTTTCTTGTCTGTTTTCTAACATCGCGCGGTCCATCCCAGGCGGACCTGTTCTTCATAAGTGATTGTTTGATATACCTAACGTTATTGTTGCGTCGTTAGGTATAACAAAAGTAACCAATTTACGGGCAGGAACTAGCTGTTTATCTTGTTGTTGGTCTTATTCTAGTGACTGCTTTATCGGCCTGTACAAATCCATTCAGGTCGTATATGTCCTCAGGGCTGAGGGCCCCAACCAACTGTTTGAGCTGAAAAGTGTCCTTAATGTACTGGTACCGGGCGCTGGCATACTGGAACTGCGACAGGTACAAGCGCTGTTGCGCCAGTAGCACATCGACGATATTGCGGGTGCCGACCTCATATCCCGTCTGGGTTGCGTCGAGGGCACTCTGGCTGGATTCTATGCCGCGCAGTCGGGCGCTTACCCTTGCGACATCCGTATTGATAGCCGTGTACAAGATTTTGGTGTTCTCCACAACCGTCCTTTGGGTCAGGTCGAGATTCTTCTGCGCTTCTTCCAGCTTGTACCCTGATTCCCGTACGACGGAGCGAGTCCCACCACCTGAATATACTGGAATATTCATCTGTAGAGCCATGGACCTGTTATCAGCTTTGGAACCGAAGAAGCCACCACCACCTGAAATGCTATGGCTGTATGACACCTGGGCGTCGATGGTAGGTAGATGACCGGATCTAGAAATTTTTATCTGTCTTTCCGCTGCTTTAACGACTTCCTTTGCTGCAACAAGAGAAAAGTTGTGTTCCAGCGCCCTCTGCACCCAGGCGTCCTCATCCATGGGATCTGGAGCTCTTACGGGGAAATCACTGGACAGCGCAAGAACTGAATTGACGTTTTCGCCGGTTAAACGTAACAGTGGTTCAAAACTGACGGATTGTGCTCCTTCTGCCTCGATGACGTTTACCGTGGAAGAGTCAAATGCGGCAGTAGATTCAAGCACGTCGGTGATGGCTACCAGGCCAACATCGAACCGTTGCTGTACCTGCTCAAGTTGCCTTGAAACGGCGTCCCGCTCTGCATTGGAAGCGCTCAGTGCATCCTGCCTCTCGAGAATGTTGAGATAGCTGGTCGCAACTCGAACGATAAGGTCCTGCTGATCGGACGCGAATTGTGCCATTGCCTGAGCCGCAACATTTTTTGATTGCTGAAACTGGTACCAGCGATCCAGCCTGAATATCGGCTGGCTGAGCACAGCCTGCCAGGCATGATTGTTAAAGTTCTCAACCGGTATTGTTCCCGGTACTACAGGTGTCTGGCGGTATTCGTCAGATGTGGTGCCTGCAAGAGAAACGAAGGGCAAAATACCGGCTCTAGCTTGATTGACTACCTCTGCACGGGACATGTACTGCGCCTTGGCAGCACCTAACTGAGGGTCATTCTTAACTGCCTGGTCATAGATTTCGCTGAGGTTTGCGCCCATGGCAGGGAAGCAGACAGCCAGAGGCAAAACCATCGTGTAGAGCGCAGGTAGTTTGAAAAGCTTTAACGTCATATTCGTTTCTTCTCATAACATGAGTGTGGGGCTGCGTAGCATACTGTTTGGAGCCTGTTGTTTCTAGTCGCTCTCGATATTCCGGTATCTGTGCGCGATGAATATTTAGACGCGAGATGTGCAAAAGTGGTTTAGTTGGTCTTTTCTGGCTGTGAATCAGCCGAAGGCATTGATCTCAGGTGCTTTGAATGGGTCTAGTCTGGCTTCAAGCCAGGCTGCCACTGCAAGGCAATGGTCTTCACGAAATGGACGGCTCAGAATCTGTATTCCTATCGGCAGGCCTTTTTTAGTGGTGCCAGCACGAATTACCATTGCAGGCCAACCGGTGAGATTGTACGCGCTGGTGTAGGTATAGCTTCCCATATCCTCCTTTTCCCCATGCGCAATCGCTGTACTGGCATTCACCGGGGTTATGAGAATGTCAAAATCCTGGAAATAGCCCAACATGGAACTCTGAAAGTTGTGCCACAGGTTCAACACCTGGGCAAATTCGACAGCCGATAGCTCGTTTGTCGCTCGTTTCAAGTTTTCAAGAATCGCGGGGGAAGGCGTTTGCGTGCGACAATCCTCGAGTAATACATCGAGCATTTCCCCGCAGTCGGCTGAAAATACCTGCGTAATGATAAACCCTGCCATCTCGATGCCAGTTGGTCTTGCTTCAGTCGCGGGTAGATTGTGGTCCTTGAGTAGATCAATGACATTGATGACTGTCTGATTAATATCTTCGGTCGGTGTCTTGATTCCATTGTCCGTGTGATATCCGATCCTCAATGTGTCGATATCAACCTGGGCGGGGTCGTGCAATTTTGCTTCTATCGCATGTGGGTCCAGCAAATCAGGACCCGAGATAATCTTCAGAATGTAGTATAGGTCTTCAACATATCTTGCCATGGGTCCCGGCTGAGTTAGTGGTGCAATCAAACCAGTACTAGGTAGCGCGTTGCCGGTACAGGGTACCCGGCCTGTTGTGGGTTTAATACCGGCAATGCCGCAAAAGTGACTCGGCAACCGGATGCTACCGCCGGTATCTGTACCAATATCAAGTGGTGATGCACCAGCAGAAATGATCGCTGCTGCCCCCCCACTGCTGCCCCCGGGGGTGAGGTTCGGGTTGTAAGGATTATTGGTCTTGCCAAACACCAGGTTGTCGGTCTGGAATGAGAGAGTGAATTCAGGAGTATTAGTTTTCCCCAACAGGATTGCACCCTGGCCTCGAAGGCGCTCAACACAGGTAGCGTCGCGGCCTGGTCGGAAATCTTCCCTGCCGAGGGTGCCCCAGGTTGTGATTGCATCAATGGTGTCGAGGCTGTCCTTAATCGTTATTGGGACACCATGAAGTGCGCCGTGAAATTCACCTTTGCCAAGGTCAGCATCCGCCTTGGCCGCATGCTTAAGTGCCAGCTCCGCAGTGGGGGTTACAACCGCGTTTAGTTTACCGTTAACCCTTTCGATCCGGTCAAGAAATGCGGTAACAACATCTTTTGACTTCACCTGCCCCGCGCGAATGCTTTCAGCGATTGTGACGAGTGAACTATTCAGGAGTTCATCCATCGGTATTAGTCCCTAAAGACTCGAATAGCTCTGTTGAATACATTGCTTTTATTTGACCATCGGTAGAAACTGAATTCGATATTCAAGTAGGTTTTTATGGATTCGAATTCAACTACAGTACTGTATTCACTGGTTTTTATCCTCTTTTTTGATCTGATCCTACTGATCAGTCTTGGATACTACTACTCGAAACTGGGATACCGGTACCTGAAATTTGGCGCTGCTGCCATGGCTGTTGAAATGTTCAGTCAGACAGCGTTCTTCATCGGCGCCCTGTTAGGCTCCTATCAATTACCTTTTGTGCTTGGTGGAATTGGAAAGATTGTTTTTGCTGCCCTGATGCTAGTCTGTATTGCCCACCTTGCTAAACGCAAGGTGCCCATGCAACTGATGCTAACTGGTGTCATTTTCTATACGGTTTATGTCGTCTATGTAATAGCGGTACGCGAATTCGGCGTTGTTGAATGGATTATTGCAGAAATACCCGCTGTAACCCTTTTACTTGTCGGTATCTCATACCTATTCAAGGCAAGGAGTTCTGAATCGCTGGGAATTTCATGGCTCAGTGGACTTTTGATTCTTCATGTCTGTCTCAAGCTGGCTCTGCCCATGTTGTTGCAGAATGAATCACTGTTTTTGCTGGTGTTCTTCTACAACACAACCGTTGTGATGATCATTTCCGCAGTCCTGATTATGATTTCATCAGAGAGGATGATTACTAGCCTTGATGATCAGAATACAAAACTCGAAAAATATGAACTTGAGAATCGGCGTCTGGAACTGCAGTTTTCCGAGGCGCAAAAACTGGAGAGTCTGGGTGTACTAGCCGGCGGAATTGCTCATGACTTTAACAACATGCTAACCAGCATCTTGGGCTATAGCAGTCTCGCCATGAAGAAATTACCGGCTGAAAGTGATGTCAGGAAGGACCTGTACATGGTGATGTCCGGGGCCAGGCAAGCGGTCGATTTAACTTCGCAGATGCTTATCTATGCGGGCAAAGGTGCAGTTGAATTTGAAGCCTTAAATATTTCGGAGATGGTGGGGAAGATGTCCAGCCTGGTCAACTCAGTAGTTCCGAAGAAAATCAAACTGATACAGAACCTGGCTCGAGACCTGCCAGTGATGAAAGGTGATCAGGTCCAGTTGGGACAGGTATTGATGAACCTGGTTTCAAATGCGGTTGATGCGATAGAGGAAAGCCCGGGAGTCATCGAAATCACAACCGGCCTGGCTGAGGTCGATGAACGGCTCCTGAGAAGTAGTTTTTTTGCTAACGAATTAGATAAGGGAGCCTACCTCTTTCTGAGGGTTAAAGATTCAGGTCTTGGAATGGACCCGTCACAGATTGACAAAATTTTCGACCCCTTTTATTCTGAAAAAAGCACTCGCAAGGGGCTTGGCTTATCTTCATTGTCTGGCATTGTGCGGCAGCACAAGGGTTTCATAGAAGTGAATTCCAGCGAGGGTCAAGGAGCCGGGTTCACCATTTACTTCCCGGTAGTCCTTGTTCAGGATTTTGCGCAGAAAACAGGGCCTAGTGCCAGGTCTTCCCTTGGAGAAGTAAAAGGGAGCATTTTGCTGGCGGATGACGACGCTAGAATCAGGGGTCTGATCGCATCAATTTTGGAAAATGACGGGTTCCACCTGACTTCTGTAGAAGATGGGAGAGAAGCGAAGAAGCAGATTTCAGAAAGTGGTGAGGACTTTGCGCTGTTTGTGCTTGATTGCACTATGCCGAAAATGTCCGGCACCGAAGTGTACAAATACATCCGGTCTCGGGGGCTTCACTCACCTGTTATATTGATCAGTGGCTACCATCAGGAGCAGGTTATTTCCAATATCAGCAATGATCCTAGTGCCTATTTTATCAAGAAACCTTTTGATATAGACGACCTGCTTGATCGAGTAAATGAGGCGCTAGTTAGTCCGAGCAAAAACCCTGCCTGGTAACCTCTAGCAGGTTGCTGAAAAAGTACTTTCCTGCACTTTTTCTGGGTCGCGGGCCTCAGCCTGCCAGCCCGGACCATACTAAAACCGATCAGGTACAAACTGTACTCTAGAGAAAACGAGGAAATCACATATAACATGTTAAAATTGCTGATGTTAACAACTTATTTTAGCCGCCTTCATGAAATGTCCAGGCTAGGCCACACGTTCGATAGACATGCTGAGTGTATGCTCGTCGATCTTGAAAGAGAGGGGTAACTCCTCGGCTATTGAGCCTTCAATTTCCAGCGCCAGTGTCTCACTCATTATGTGAGAGCGGTGTTCATTGATAGCAAGTTCCAGCTCGGATGATGCGTGCAACCTAATTCGAATTCTATCGACAACATTAAATCCGGCGTCCTTCCTTGATTTTTGTATTCTATTGATGACTTCTCTTGCCAATCCTTCGTGCAGGAGTTCCTCATTCAGTTCGCAGTCCATATCGATTGAAACATAGCGATCAGAGAGGGCGTTTGTTCCTTCCCGGGCTTCGCGAAAAACAAGGATATCTTCAGCATTCAGTCGTTCACCATCAATTACCATTTCCCCTCGATCCTGAAATTCAATGATAGTTTGCGCATCGAGTGCTTCAATCTCTTTTTTGAAATCCTTGAATCGTCTTCCAAGTCTCTTACCAAGTATAGGAGAATTAGGCTTAGCATAGAGGGTGATGTAGCGATTTTCATCGGTTGAATAGTCGATTGCTTTTACATTCAGCTCCGTTTTGATGTATTCATCCAGCCTGCCGATTTCATCGAGCAATTCCGTGTCCTTGTGAACAACTGTTAAGCGGGACAAGGGAAACTTCGTTTTTACTTTTTCCTGGTTGCGCTTCTGGCGTCCCAGAAGAACAATGTGCTGCATACGCGTAACCGCACGTTCCAGCAACGGTTTGATGCGGTGGCTGTCTGCTTCTGGATAGCTACACAGGTGCACTGATTCAGGCAATTCGCTGCTGCCAAAAGCTTTTAGTTCCTGGTAGATGGTCTCGGCGAGAAAAGGGGCGAAGGGCGCCATACTCAAGCTCAATTCATAAATCGTGGTGTACAGGGTTGAATAGGCGCTGGCTTTATCGTCGGTCATTTCCTCTACCCAGAATCGTGACCGATTGAGGCGGATATACCAGTTGGTCAGGTCTTCAATAAACTGGAAAAGCGCCGGAACAACATTGTAAAGGTGATAAGACTCCATCTCCTGTGCGATTTTGACCTTGAGGGACTGTAAACGGGACAAGATCCACTGATCCATGATGTTAAGAGGTTCTGTCTGATTATTATCAGGGCTCCAGCCGTCAATTTCAGCGTAAGTACTTAGAAACTTGAATGCATTCAACCAGGGGAGAAGCGCCCTGCGGACCATATCCTTGACACCCGTATCTACGAATCGCTGTTCCTCAGCGCGAACGAGACCCGAATTTATAAGGTATAGCCTCAGGGCATCTGCACCGTAGGTTTCCATCAATTCATCAGGGGGCGTGTAGTTTCGAAGCCGTTTCGACATCTTCTTGCCACCTTCGGCCAAGACCATACCGTTGACGATAACGTTCTTGAAGGGGTGCTTGTCGAACAAGGCTGTTCCAAGGACGATCAGGGTATAAAACCAGCCCCGGGTCTGGTCGATACCTTCAGCAATAAATTCGGCTGGAAAGCCCGCGTCGAATGAATCTTGGTTTTCAAACGGATAATGTAGCTGCGCGTAGGGCATCGAGCCGGACTCAAACCAGCAATCGAGCACTTCCTCGATACGGCGATAGGTACCTTCCTCGTCTTCGAGAGTGAACGTCAAGGGGTCAACATTTTCCCTGTGCAGGTCGTCTACTACCGTTTGTGTGTACTGTGCAAGTTCTTCACGTGAGCCGATGCACAATTGCTTTCCAGTAACATCATTAATCCAGATGGGTAATGGTGTGCCCCAATAGCGGTTGCGTGAAATTGCCCAGTCGATGGCGCCATCAAGCCAATTACCCATTCGGCCGGCCTTTATGTGTGAGGGAACCCAGTTTATTTGCTGGTTCGCCTCAACCAGTGCATCCCTCATCTGCTCGACCTTTACGTACCAGGAATCGACCGTCCTGTAGATTATTGGCGTGTCGGACCTTGGGCAGAAGGGGTAGCTATGCTCGATCACGTCATGGAGATAAAGGTTGCCAGCTTCTTTCAGGTGACGAATGATGAGTTTATCCGCATCTTTCACATACATGCCGGCGAAGTCAGTGACCTCATCTGTGAAGTTACCGCTCATGTCGATTGGGCAAACAGTGGCAGCAATATTGGCCTTCTTCAGGACGCGGAAGTCGTCCTCACCGAAAGCAGGAGCCTGGTGAACCACACCTGTACCACTGTCTGTCGTCACATAGTCGTCTGACACTATGCAGAAGGCTCCTTCCTTCTCCATTTCCGCAAAGTACGGAAATAGGGGCTGGTAAGTTTTTCCAACCAGGTCTGCCCCCTTGTATTCATCAACAATCTCCAGATTCCTCCCTTTGCCTACATCTTCCAGCCGCGCTTTTGCGACAATGATGTGTTTATCGATTTCAGCGTCATACACAGTGACATACTCAATATCATCACGAACGCAGAGGGCAAGGTTAGATGGCAAGGTCCAGGGTGTGGTAGTCCAGGCAGCGATCCAGAGACCATTCTCATACGTCTTTTGATCGTCATCGAGTTTGAACAATATGGTGACGGCAGGATCCTGGATGTCCTGGTAATTGGAAGCTATTTCAAAGTTGGACAGCACCGTGCCGAGCGCGGTGGAAAAAGGTACTACTTTTACGCCTCGGTAGATGAGGTCCTTTTCCCATAGTTGCTTGACAACCCACCAGACGGATTCCATATACCAGGGTTCCATCGTCTTATAGTCGTTTTCGAAGTCCACCCATCGACCGATCCGCGTAATGGTTTTTTCCCACTCCGCCGTGTATCGCTGGACGATACTGCGACATTCGTCGTTGTATCCCCGGATACCCAGTTTCTTTACGGTTTCCTGTGAAGACATGCCCAGCTTTTTGTCGATCTCATGCTCGATGGGGAGGCCGTGGCAATCCCAGCCGAAGCGACGCTGTACATGGTAACCCTTCATGGTGAAGTATCTGGGAACAATGTCCTTAATGGTGGAGGCGACCAGGTGGCCATGATGGGGCAGCCCGGTCGCAAAGGGTGGCCCATCATAAAAAACATAGGGACGACAGTTTTCAGTATTGTGGAGGGACTTCTGAAATATATCGGATGCTTTCCAGAAGTCGAGCACCGCGTGTTCCGCTTCCAAAAACGAAAAGTTGTCACTTCCTGGTTTAGCCTTGTCTGCCACGATACTTTCTGCCTGATTAGATATTGCCAAAAAAAAACCCGCCGGTTCTGGCGGGTTCCTAATTCTTGTCTTGCAAGCGTCAACCCACCATGCGGTAGTTAGTAATGTTGGTAATTATTGCATGCTTGCTTCGAAATTCCATGGAGCAAGGATAGACATATCCACATGGTTGTCAAGGCGCCGATCAGGGTTTGTCCGGCTGTTCGTGCTGGTCCTGTACGCCTGTGACACTCCCTCTCAAGTTAATTTTCTCCAGGATAGCTGCGAGGAGTTTTTCGATCTGGAATGAGTGGTACCAGTCTGGTGTATCGTCATGGGTAATCGTACTGGTTCCCACTACCTGGAAATTCCATCCATCTTTCTCAGCCATGTCCTTAACGGCATGTAGCCTTTCCCAGGCCGGGTCAGAGAAGACTGGGTGTACGCAGGCTACAATGATGTCTCGCGCACCTCTTGTCTTCAGTTCTTTAACGGCAGCGCCAACCGAACTCGCTGTGTCAATAATATCGTCAACGAGCAGAATATTTCGTCCCTGCACATCGCCAATAAGTGTCGATCGGGATACATGATTTGGTTTCGAGTAGTCACGTTCCTTTGAAAGCGCCGCCAGGTCGGCCTCCAGTTCCTCGGCATAAGCCCTTGCGCGCTCGAGGTAACCCACGTCAGGAGAGACCACCACGTCACCGACAAGGTTCCTGGATTTCAACCACTCCACGAATCGTCTGGTGAGAAAAACGTTTTCCAGGTGAGCTAAAGTCGGATTGAACATTCCGGCAATTGCATCGTTGTGAATTTCAGTTGTGACAACCCTGTCGGCTCCAGCGCTTTGCAGCATACGGGCGAACAGTCCGGCACTAATACCCTCCCGGGTCCTGCCCTTGCGTTTGTCCTGCCTGGCATTCGGATAATATGGAATGACAGCCGTGATGTACTGGGCGTCTGATAAGGCAGCAGCTTCTATAGCGTGCAGCAGCATGATGAAGCGGTCATATACCGACAGAGAATCCTGGCGGCCAATGGGTGATTGGAAAATATAGACATCATGTCCACGGACATTGGCATTGATTTCAAACTTGCCTTCACCACAGGCAAACCAGGTTTCCGCAGTTGGAATCAGTTCATTGCCCATATGTCCTGCAACAGTTTCCGCGAGATGTCTTCCGGACTCGCAGGTCATCAAAGCAATGGGAGCCCTGGCATCCCTGAATCTTGAGCTGGTTTCGTCTTCCATTGGCATGGCTCTTCTACTATTAGTCGGGTTTAGTTAGATGCTTCAGTGAGTTGCTTAAGTGTTGATATGAGCAGTTTATGTTCCTCGACGAGAACTCTTGCGGCTAGTGACTCAGGCGTATCGTCGATGACTATGGGAACACGAGTCTGCGAAATTACTGGCCCACTGTCGTAGTTTTCATTGACATAGTGGACTGTGATTCCTGTCTCCTTATCATCTGAAGCCAACACCGCCTTGTGGACATTCATCCCGAACATACCTTTGCCGCCATATTTAGGTAACAGGGACGGGTGAATATTGATGATTTTCTGCCTGTAGTGATGCAGGGTTTTTGGCCCCAGCTTTTTCATGTAACCAACGGTCACTACCAGGTCAACCTGGTGATCAAGTAAGGTTGTCAGTATCGCTTCATCCAGTTCTTCTTCCTGTGGGTGACTCTTGCTGGAAAGATGAACTGCCGGGATAGACGCCGATCTTGCACGTTCCAGAGCCACAGACTTTCCATTGTTGCTGATAGCGACTGCAATTTTTGCGCTAAGATGCCCAGACTGGCATGCATCAATAATCGCCTGAAAATTTGTGCCTTGATGCGATGCGAGGATGCCAAGTCTCATTGTTTGGACGACATGAAGTAAAGCGCGCATATTAGCATGAGCGAGCAGCGATTATTGTTTGAATTGTTCGCGAAGGACATTCTTTTGAACTTTACCCATTGTATTTCTTGGCAGGGTATCTACAAACAAAACCTGTTTCGCCACTTTGAAATTTGCGAGTGTGGCTTTTAAATGCTGGATGATTGCCTTCTCATCAATATCAGATCCTTCTGATCTCACGATTATGGCGGTCACAGCTTCACCATAGTCGCTGTGAGGCAATCCGATAACGGCAGATTCATCAACTCCATGCATCTTATCGATGACGTTCTCGACTTCCCGCGGGTAAACATTGAAACCTCCTGTGATGATCAGATCCTTGCCCCGACCGACAATAGAGATATACCCGTCTTCATCCCGGCAAGCCAGGTCACCGGTTCTGAAGTATCCATCCGCCGTGAACTCTTCCTGGGTCTTTTCCGGAAGTTGCCAGTAGCCGCTGAATACGTTCGGCCCCTTGACCAGCAGGCTTCCTGTCTCATTTATCTCCATGGGGTTACCTGCGCTATCGATGATTTTGCATGAAACTCCCTGCAGTGGCAGCCCCACGGTGCCGGCTTTTCTGGCGCCCTTGAGTGGGTTGCTGGTATTCATGCCCGTTTCGGTCATGCCATAACGTTCTACAATGGTATGACCTGTACGGTGCTTGAACTCGTCAAACGTCTGAGGCAGCAAGGGCGCCGAACCAGCGGTAAATAGTCTCATATTGCGACACGCACCCTTGCCGAACTCAGGGTTGGAGAGGAGTCTCGTATAGTTAGTCGGTACACCCATATAGACGCTTGCATGGGGCAAGAGTCTGGTTATCTCTTGGGCATCAAATTTGGGCAAAAATACTATGGGGCTGGCATTCAACACCGCCAGGTGCGTAGCGACGAATAGTCCATGGACATGGAAGATCGGTAGCGCATGCAGCAATACATCCTGGCCTGTAAATCCCCAGGCTTTGTGCAGGGTCGTTAAATTGGCCTCGAGATTCCCGTGGCTGATCATCGCACCCTTGGGCTGTCCGGTCGTGCCAGAGGTATAGAGAATGGCGGCGATATCACGGTCATCACAGGGCTGGTCGGCGAATGTGTCGGCTTGGTTGCCAAGCTCTTCGCGGATGGATCCCTTTCCTTCACCATCAAGTGTTTGAACGCAGATGGCAGGTTCACTTGTGCTACAGATGGAGGTAAACAGCGCTTCACTAGCTGGTGCGCATATAACAAGCTTCGGGCTGGAGTTGCCAATAAAGTACTCGAGTTCACTGCGCTGGTAGGCTGTATTGAGCGGTAGATATATAAGGCCAGCCCTGAGACATGCAAAATACAGGAATAGACTTTCCGCTGACTTTTCCACCTGGACCATCACCCTGTCCCCTTTATTCAAACCGAGACCGGCTAATCGATTTGCGTAGCGGGCACTGCGGGTCTCAAGGTCCTTGTAGGTGGCCAGGGTGGTACCATCGGCATCAAGAATGAAATCTCCGCCCCGCTTTGTGCCTTCGTGAAACAAGCGGTAGATATTAGGCATTTATTTAGTCATCCTCTGGCTTTATCACGCTACCAAGATATGATAAAAATCGGGTCATGGTAGGTTGAGATACAAATTTGAGTATAACTGGGATTTCCAGTATTAGCTGACAGAGGAAAAGTCATGGCCAGAATAAGTCTGAAAGAAAACAGTGAATTACCGCCAGAGGTTTTGGCCCAGGTCCAGGCAGTTGAGACCGCAGGAGGCGACACCTCGATTATGCGGGGCATTGCTCATCGTCAGGAGCTGTTCTCTGGCTTTTTCAAGTGGTATCACAATGCCCGGAAGGGGGAAGCCGTAGAGGAAGAACTGATCGAGCTGGTGCGGCTCAAAATTGCCCGGCTCAATGACTGTTTTACCTGACTAAACACACGATTTCTGTCGGGGACAGAAAAAGAAGAAAGCCTGACTGAAGACAAGATTGCTGAACTGGATTCAGCGACTAATAATTACAGCAGCAGGGAAAAACTGGCCATAGAGTATGCGGAGAAAATGGCGACGGATCATCACGATATTGATGATGCCTTTTTTGACAGGCTTCATGAGGAGTTTACCGATCCACAAATACTGGAACTGGGTATGCTCATAGGGCAGTTTATCGGCGTAGGCCGTTTGCTCATGGTCCTGGACCTGGAGCCCAAGACCTGCCCGGTCTAGCGTTCAGGTAAAGAATTCTATGGCGATCGCTAGGCCATCTGAGAGGTAAAAGTGGCGAGATCGAAATAGTCTCGCCATGCCTTTATCAACCCGTTTTCTATCTCGAAGGTGCCCATGACGGGAAGGGAAATATTCTTGCCACCAGGGAGACCGATGTTGTCAACCCGTTCGGTCAATACCTTGTTCCCATTTTCAGCGATACTGATAACTTCCCAATCCATACTTTCGGCCTGCATACCTGTAATCACTGCGGCAGTTGCATCCCGACCGATGACCTTTTCCATCGGGATATTGTGATAGATCACATCTTCCGCCAGCAAAGCGATGACTGCATCCCAGTCCAGGCGGTTCCATCCATCAATAAAATCCAAAACGATTTGCGTATTAGACATAATAACTCCTGGTGTTAAAGACGATCGGCAGCGACTAATCCGAGTAGCGTGTTCTCTCCATCTTCAATAACTGAAACGCTGGCATCCCGCATCAGCTTTTCGATGGGATTCTCTTTTGTAATACCTGCACCACCATAAATACTGAGTGCTTCTGTCGCAACTTCCATTGCAGTGCGGGTAGAGGTCACTTTACTTGCTATTGCAAGTTCCAGCCGTGGATTGACNGCGTTGTGAGTGACGACCCGTAGGTTCAGGGCTCTCGCGGCTTCCACCTTGCGAAACATTTCAAATAGTCTGCTTTTGACAGCCTGATGCTGGATGATGGGCTTTCCGCCCTGAACCCTTTCTTTCGCATAATCCACAGCGTGCTCCAGGGCAGCGCGTGCGAGGCCACAGAACAGTGAGCCCATGCCACCGTTAGCGCCGGTCAGAGTCATTTCCAGTACCGCATTGTATTGATCAGGACCTGCGATCATATGATCGGCGGGGATAGCCACATTGTCGAAGAATATCTCACCCTGGTTTAAAGGCCTTTGTCCGACTTTATTGGTGGGTTTACCTTTGGTTACGCCATCAACATCCAGTGGAACGACGAAGACGCCGCCGCCCTTAACACCATCATCATCTTCGTAGGCACAGTACAGTGCCGCCATTTCTGCGATGGTGCCATTGGATACCCAGGATGACTTCTGCCCCTGGATAATGATGTTGTCTCCGTCCTTCCTGGCGAAACAATCACCCCGCCGGGCGTTCTCACTATCGGTTTCTGAACCACCAAAGTCCACCAGGTCACTACCGTGATTGGGCTCAGTTATGGCCCAGCAACCGATCTTATCGGCGTTGTATTTTTCGATCAGTGCCGGGTTCCCTGACATCTGTGCCAGGCTGATCGGCATGCCTGAAACGCCAAGACTGATAGCAAGCCCAGTGTCTCCCCAACCCAGCATTTCTGATGAGAGCGCCCTCAGTCGTGCAGCCTCAACGGGGTCCATTGACCCATCCTCGGAAAACATCCCAACACCAAGTTCCGCGTACTTGCGGTGTGCTTCCCACAGGATGGAATCCCTGGCGATGACATCATCCGGTGTCATCGTATCTAATTCTTTGCCTATTGGTCTCATCACATCTTCTGCGAAGCGTCTAAGACTGTCCCTGACAGCTACTTCTGTTTCTGAGAGTACCTCGTTAAAGATTTCATTAGTCACAGCAATTACTCCTGATACGTGAGTTCATTTTATAGAAGTTTAGGCATGCTCTTGCAAAAATTTCCTGATTCAAATCAATCCCTACAGCGATATTGAAAGTGATAGCCTGATAGTGGATTTGCCTTAATTTACCAGATCAAATGCACCCAGGGATGTAAGAGACCCGAGGGAATTGCCCAAAAGCGTCCTGGCGAGAGCCATGCCGCGCTTGTTACCCATATCCAGGATGCCCACGATAATCACAGCATACGATCCTAACTACTGAAATTTGTCGAATTAATGTGAGGTCAAAAGTAGTTGTCTAGGGGAAACTGAATTCGTTTGGCGAATATGGCGGTTTTTTACACTCATGCAACTCGCTATGATATCTGGTACGTCCTTCTCTCATGAGGTAAGCGGGCACGATGAAGAATTTACCGGCCTTTCTCTGTATATCGATATGCCTGGGCACGATCGCCGAGAACCCACAATCTCTTGACTGGCCCTTCTATGGTGGTAGCCCTGGAGGTGGTCACTTCACAAGCGCCAGTCAGATAACAGTCGCTAACGTTGCCGGCCTGGAAGTGGCCTGGATACACCGTTCGGGAGATGTGCGCCTTGGACCCACCGGTGGTGCGAGCAGTCTAGAAGGGAAGCATCAGATGGCATCTGCCTTCATCGCTACCCCGATTGTGCTGGATGATACGCTCTATTACTGCACACCTTTCAATCGAGTATTTGCCCTGGACCCTGCTACTGGCAAACAGCGCTGGGTGTTTGACCCGGAAGTCGACATGAGTGATGAAGGGCTTACAAACTGCCGGGCCGTAAGTCCGTGGACAGACCCGGATATTCAACAATCAGGGAAGGTATGCTCGCATAGAGTCATTATGGGAACGCTTGACGGCCGCGTAATCGCCCTCGATCGTGCGACCGGGAAACCCTGCCAGGATTTTGGCGTTAATGGAGAGATAGACCTGACAGTGGGGTTGACTGAACACTCGGCGTCGGAATATCAGATCACCAGTGCACCGGCCATTATTGGTAACACGCTAGTCACTAACGCCTATATCCAGGATAGCATTCGTGCCGATGTACCGTCCGGTGTTGTGCGCGCTTATGATGTGCGCAGTGGAGAATTCAAGTGGGGCTGGAACCCGGTTCCACCGGGAATGCGTGAGAAGGATGATGGTGGAAATTACCTGGCCGGTACAACCAACTCCTGGTCGACAATTTCCGTGGATGCCGAGCGAAACCTGGTCATAGTCCCCACTGGAAATTCGTCGCCTGACTATTACGGTGGTGAGCGTAATGGAAAGCTCGATTACTACTCGAGTTCAGTTGTAGCACTAGATGGATCTACAGGTGAGGTTGTCTGGCATTACCAAACGGTGCACCACGACATATGGGATTACGATGTCCCCTCGCAGCCAACGTTTATGGATATCGAGGTTGAGGGTGAAGTTCGCCCGGCTGTCGTGCAGATCACCAAGCAGGGCCTGACCTTTATACTTGATCGGGATACCGGCAAGCCTTTATTTCCAGTTGAAGAGAGACCTGTGCCCCAGGAAGGGGCAGTTGAGGGAGAATATCTGAGTCCGACACAGCCTTTTCCAGTCAAGCCAGAGCCTCTTGACCGTTTGGTCACTAGCCCCGATGACGCATGGGGGTTCACTCCCCTGGACAAATACTGGTGCAGAAAGGAAATGCGCTCCCTGACGACTGGTCCCCTCTACACGCCCATAACCGAGAAGGGGCTTGTTCTGTATCCCGCGAACGTGGGCGGTGCCAATTGGGGATCACCAGCGATTGACCCGATACGCAAGATCATGGTCGTGGATAGCAAACACATGGCAATGATTTTGCAGCTGGTACCCCGGGAAAAATGCTCAGGACCCGGCGTAAACTTTCCGCAGCTTGGTTCAGCCTATTGTGTAAAAATGAGACCCTTCCTTTCCAGATTTGGAGCACCCTGCACAAAACCACCCTGGGGTACCCTTACCGCAGTGGATCTCGTGTCGGGCAGCATCAAATGGAAGATACCGCTTGGTACACTTAAGCACCAGGCACCCTGGCCCTTGTCAATGATAAAAGGCGGAATAGAAACCGGCGGGCCAATGGTCACCCGGACAGGGCTGATATTCATTGGCGCATCTGCTGATCGACATATTCGCGCTTTCGATATAGAAACCGGTGAAGAACTCTGGGCTGACGAGATGCCAACTACCGGTAATGGCGTGCCTATGTCCTACATCTCAGGCGGGAAGCAATATGTAGTGATTGCAGCGGGCGGCCATCTCATGTCGCTTTCCCCCGCTGGTGATTACCTGATCGCTTATTCATTACCTGACTAGCCTGGATATTTCATGAAGGCGGCATATGAATGTTGTTAACATTTTGTAATTCAATAGGTTGTCAAAGTTTGAGAGCCTTTTACCAGAATACAGTTTGTACCTGATCGGATTTATAGAAAATCTGACTGCGCCTATTGAACGATCCCCCTTGAACCATAGCTACGGCTATGATTCGGCGGGTGATAGTCCAATATGCTTTGTCATATCTTCACTAAATTCCGATCCCTTCATGAATTATCCAGACTAGCGCTTCCCGCTTGACCGCGCACCTTTGTGGTATTGATTGGATGATTCTTTATGATTGGAATCCTGGTAGTAATGCAGGAACTTACTTGCCAGCGAGTCTCGTGACGACAGGTGCAAAAGCGTCCATCGCATCTTCATTAACCGTTATATAGGAAATGCCAAAAGTCTCCCGCCGTCTTTCCAGTTCTTCGCAGATGGAATCTACACTGCCAAACAGTGCGTGAGGGTGACTAGCCATATCAGATTCAGATAGTCCGAACATCTGCGCAAAGCCGGCCAGTGTCGATGTGACATCATTCATCACAAATGTAAAGTAGGCGCCTACTTCAATTTCCAGGTCTTCAAAGCGATCACCAGCACCTTGCTTTATCCAGTCTATTTTCTTTCGCGTTTCAGCGGCAGTTGATGTTTGTACACCATCTGGACCTATGATGCCTGCTCGATTGTTGAAGTTTAAACTGACAATATCCGCTTCCCGTCCAGCCAGGCGCAATACGCGCGGGGAACCGCCACCTATCATAATTGGAGGATGTGGTTGCTGCACTGGTTTGGGCAAGCCTTCAAATTCATGCCAGTTGATGGTGTTGTTGGTCACCGCCAGGGGAGCATCCGAAACATAAGCCTTGATACCGGAAATAATATCTTCCAGTCTTTTGATACGATCTCCGGGGGGATCCATTTTGAGTCCGATAGCCTCGTATTCATCGGCTAGCCATCCAGCGCCGAGTCCCAGTTCGAGACGACCATCGGAAAGCAGGTCGATCGTCATCGCCTCTTTGGTGAGGACCACAGGATTGTGATAGTCCACACAGAAAACTCGACAGCCTATGTTTATCGTTTCGGTTGCCGCTGCTGCGTAGGCTATGGCAGGTACCGCCGCTAGCGATTGAATTGGGTGGCCAGATCGCTCCAGTGCGGGGCCGGGGCCGATGATATGATCTGCCAGGTGGAATGCGGAATATCCAAGTGCCTCAGTTTTTCTGGCCTTTTCCTTCCACTGGGTACCGCTTTCAGCATTGAAACTCTGTACGCCAAATCGAAACGGTTTGCTCATTCTCTGCCTCTCCTCTAGTCTGCCACTTCTGTGATGGATATCCTGGTGCAGTCATACTGGCATGACCCTTCCTATATGCAAGACCGCTCCATGTTCACAATCGTATGGAGCTGGAAAGAACCAGTCAAGGCTGCCGTTTTGGTGAGATGTTGGCTGAAAGCCTTTGATTCTTTCTTTTCACATGACTCACTACAAATTTTGTGATGTACTCAGGACACAATATCGAGATGAAATTTAACCTATCGCAGGAGAAAGACAGTGAAAATTATTATATCCGGTACGGTTGATATTGATCCGGAGAAGATGTCTGCAGCAATGGCAGCGGGCAGACCGCTGATTGATGGTGCGCTTACCCAGGATGGATGTCTGGACTATGACTGGTGTCCTGATCCGACGACTGAGGGGCGTATCCGGGTTTTCGAGCGCTGGGCAAGTCAAGAGGCGCTTAGCAATCATTTTAATAACCACTGGTATACGGATATGCGGGATGCTATTGGTAGCTTTGGACTTCGTGCTGCTGATGTATTGAAATACAAGGTTGAGCTTGAGGAGCCTGTTTATGATGAAACGGGCACTCCAAGGGCTGATTTTTTAACGGAGAAAAAAGATGACTAATACTGTAGCGGATGAATTGGAGATAAGACAACTGGTGGCCTTGTATGCCGACGCCGTTAACCGGGTTGACAAGGATCAATGGGCCGGGACATGGGCTGAGGATAGTGCCTGGTCATTGCCAGGTCTAGGTGATGTCAGTGGGAAAGAGAATATCGTCAATCTCTGGGAACAGGCGATGGCTGGTTTTGATTTTGTTGCGCAGCTTGTCTATCAGGGAACGCTGTTCATTGATGGTGATACTGGTACGGGCAGATGGTACCTGAGTGAGCATTTGCGACCTGCGGGGACGAGCGAAGGCATGTTCAATATTGGTTCCTATGCAGATGAATACCAGAGATGTGATGGCAAATGGTTGTTCACCAGGCGTAACTATTCTGTTCTCTATAATGATGAGGGGAAGGGTGATATGTCTGGGACGGTCACCCCGCTGTCATAGTGACTGGCCTACCCTGGTTTAGGTTGTAGGGACTGGTTGCCTAGACTCAATGATGCCGCAGTCACCGATTGGTATTGTCGTTAACCCGTCCTCTGGAAAGGATGTGCGCCGGCTTGTAGCAAAAGCATCCGTATTTGATAACAGGGAGAAGAGTGCAATTGTTAGGCGAGCGCTCGTGGGGGCAATCAATGCGGGCGCAAATCACTTTGCCTATATGGACGACTCTCATAATGTGGCCCAAAGTGCGCTGGATGATTTACAGGGAGAGTATAAGACGACAAGGGTTGACTGCCCGAAAACAGCGACCGCACTCGATACGGAACGTGCCGCGAAAGCTTTAAGAGAACTTGATTGTATCGCGACACTGATCCTGGGTGGAGATGGCACAAGCCGAGCTTTTACCAAGGGCTGGCGCGATGCGATTCTGCTGCCTGTTTCGACTGGCACCAACAATGTTTTCCCCCGTTTTGCCGAAGCAACGGTCGCCGGAGCAGCACTGGGACTGATTGCCTCCGGTAAAATACCGCTAGACGAGGTAACAGAGGCGACGAAATTAATTGATATTACTATCGACGGAGATGCTCCGGATATTGCCTTAATAGATGCAGTGGTGACCAGCGAAGCATTTGTTGGAGCCAGGGCTTTGCTCGAAGGAGATGAACTGCAGGCAGCGGTACTGACCCGGGCGGATCCTGCTGCCGTCGGTATCACTGCCCTTGGTGGTCTGATGCACCCGTTAACTGAAGTAGAGCCTGGTGGTTTGCTGCTTAGCCTCGGGAAGGGTAATCGTTTTGTCAATGCGCCAATAGCACCGGGCCTCTATCAGCAAGTCAGGGTCGAAAGTTGCAATCCGGTTGCCTATAACGAAGTGATGGATTTTGAAGGTCCTTGCGTTATTGCTGTCGATGGTGAAAGAGAGAGAAGTATCAGGCCAGGTCAAAAATTTCAAATGAAAATATCCTTGACCGGTCCGCTGGTTATTGATATCGAAAAAGCAATGAAACTCGCTGCTGGTAGTGGCGCGTTTGTAGGTCACATGTGAGTGGGGTAACGTAAATGCCAAGAGAGATATACCTGGTCAAGGTCGGCATGACAATGACCGAAGGGATGGTTGCACAGTGGTACATAGCAGATGGGGATACGGTCAACCAGGGAGAAATGTTGTATGCGCTGGAGACCGAAAAGGTGAACCTGGATGTGGATGCCGAGGTGTCGGGCATCGTAAAACATCAGGTTGAATCAGGCGTCATGTTGGAGCCGGGTGATATTGTCGGCTATGTGTTTGAGTCGGGTGAAAAAATCCCAGACGAAATGCAGGCCACCTCAGCAGAAGTGGAGCATGAAGCAAAAGCTATATCACAGGCGCGAATTGAGTCCAGTCAGGGACCCGCACAGGAAAAACCAGAAATGGCCATTGGCAGCGTGAAATCATCCCCTGCTGCAAGACGATTGGCCCGTGAAAATGGAATTGACCTGACACAGGTTCAGGGGACGGGTCCAGGTGGCAGGATTATTGGGGCGGATGTCGTGGCCGCGAAAAGTAAGGGTGTCGACGCCCCTGCCCGGGAGGTCAAGGCATCACCGCTGGCAAGGCGACTTGCTGCTGAGAGAGGAATTGATCTGGGATCGATAAAGGGAAGCGGGCCGGGTGGAAGAGTTACCAAGGCTGATCTGGATACTGTGGTCACTGACTCCTCATCCAGTGGCGGATCGGTTTCCAGGACAAAGATGGGCGTGGTCCCGGGGGATACAGTTCCAGTACAGGGTATGCGCAGAACCATTGCCCAGCGAATGCATGCCAGCCTGCAGTCAAGTGCTCAGCTCAGTATGGATATGGAAGCCATCATGGATGATGCTTTTAAGTTACGTGAGCAACTTGTCGCTGAATGGGAGAGCGAGGGAATCAGACCAAGCTATACTGACCTGGTGGTGAAAGCCGCTGCTGTTGCGTTACTCAAACACCCCCGGATGAACAGCATCTTCACTGAAAAGGAAATTACCTTGCTCCGGGAATATCACATAGGAATTGCAGTTGCCTTGCCGGAAGGTCTCGTTGTCCCGGTGATCCGTCATGCTGATAAGTTAACCTTGAAAGAGATAGCAATCGAAAGTAAAAGGCTTGCGACTGCTGCTAAGGAAGGCTCCCTCGGCCTTGATGACTATGCCGGAGGAACCTTTACCATCAGCACGCTGGGCATGTTCGGCGTTGATTCATTTACGCCCATTATTAATGAACCACAGTCAGGCATCCTCGGTGTAAATCGAATTTTCGATGGTGTGGAATGGGATGGTGATCGGCCGATAAAGACAAAGAAGATGAATCTGTCGCTGACCTGGGATCATCGCGTATTGGACGGTGCGCCAGCAGCTGAATTCCTGTCAGAGGTCACGTCGCTGCTTTCAGCCCCATACAGGTTACTGGTATAGAAATATGACAGAGATAGAGCCCGGGAAATATGACGTATTGATTATCGGAGGTGGCCCCGGAGGATATACGGCAGCCATTCGCTGTGCGCAACTGGGTCTGCAGGTGGCGTTGATTGAAAAGGGTGAACTGGGTGGTGTCTGCCTGAACTGGGGGTGTATACCAACCAAGTCACTGCTGCATTCGGCCGATGTTCTTCGCGAAATCAAAAAAGCCGGTGACGTCGGGATTCGCGTCGGGTCCTTTGATATTGATCTGGGTACCATGGTGCAGCGATCGAGAGACGTAGCAGCACAACTGAGTCAGGGCGTAAAACATCTGATGCGCAAAAATGGCATAGACGTTGTAGTCGGGGTTGCACGCTTTCTTGAACCCGGATTAGTGGAGGCCAATGGCAGGCAGTTCAGGGCGGCCAACATTATCCTTGCAACTGGTGCCAGCGCAAGAGATCTGCCGCACGTCAAGACTGATGGCAAGTTGGTATGGACAGCACGCGAAGCCATGACGCCTTCGTTCCTACCGGGAAAATTGCTGGTCATTGGTGCTGGAGCCATAGGTGTTGAGTTTGCCAGTTTCTATTCTACCCTCGGATCTAGTGTGACACTGGTGGAGGCGTTGGATCAGATACTGCCCACTGAAGATGCTGAAATCGCTACATTGGCACAGGCTGCTTTTGAAAAAGAAGGCATCAGGGTTCTTACTGGAATTGCCGTCGAGGAAGTGAAGAGTTCGGCAAAAAAGGTAAGCGCCTCGATCAATGGGAAGCAGGAAAAATATGACGCACTGATCCTCGCAGTCGGTGTGTCCGGGAATGTTCAGGATCTTAACCTTGAGGCCGCAGGAGTTTCCACTGACAAAGGTTTTGTGACCGTTGATTCGCGGCAGCAGACCGACACCACTGGCATTTACGCCATTGGGGATGTCACGGGTGCACCCTGCCTGGCGCACAAGGCGAGCCATGAAGGTGTCAAAGCTGCTGAGTCGATTGCAGGACTCAACCATGCTCCCCTGGACAGGAAACGAATACCGGGTTGTACCTATAGTTATCCGCAAATCGCCAGTATTGGGTCGACAGAAGCGGCCCTGGCAGACCGCGAGATCAAGGTTGGCAGGTTTCCCTTCGTTGCCAATGGCAAGGCTCATGCCATTGGCGAGGCAGATGGTCTAGTTAAAACAATTTTTGATGCCAGCTCCGGTGAATTGCTTGGTGCCCATATGATTGGCCCTGGTGTTACCGAGCTGATACAGGGATTTGTAATTGCCATGGGGCTGGAGACCACTGAAGCGGAATTGATAGAAACAATTTTCCCGCACCCAACCCTCTCGGAATCAATGCATGAGTCAGTTTTGTCTGCCTATGGTAGGGAGTTGAATATCTAGCTTAGGTCCGACATTATTTCGACAAATTTCAGTAGTTAGGATTGAAGAGTCTGGTACCTGATCTGACGTGGCTAGCGCCAGGGACGGTCGGGGACGCCTAGTCGGGGACGCCTAGTCGGGGTCGCCGAGACGCGGGACCCGAGCCCATGGATGGCCGGGGGCGCCGAGCCAACGCCACAGAAGATTTGGTACCGGACTATTTAATCCGGCGTTCAACTAAGGACCATTGTAAATATCACCAATGGTTTAGTTTTGTGGACTAGTTCAAATTCGCTTATTCACGGCTTCATTGGAGGCAATGAGGAAAACTTATTGTCAGATCAAGGCTAGTTAAAGCTTAGCCTTGCTCTGGCTAATACAGCGAAGTACACCGACTAGCCCATCGACCTCTTCATCAGACAGGGTCCCTGACCAGGCTGGCATCAGGCTTGATTTGCTGACGGAAGCGCCGCCATTAAGAATTACATTCCTGATGTCATCATCAGATAGTTTTTGCATATCCTCAACTTTGGAGAAATCCCTTGGGTCAGTGGCGAAATCCTTGGTTACATTTGGGCCATTACCTTTGCCATCAGAACCGTGGCATTGGGCGCAGTAATAGTTGTACACCTCGCTTGGCTGGGTGGCGCTGGTATTTGCTGCCACGGCCATCAGCATTAAAGGTATCAATAGAGTAATAGTATTTTTCATCCTCTCATCCTTCCTAAAAACTGCTTATGTACGAGGAAACTTCTTTAATATCTCTTGTTCTCATCACACCTTTCAGGCCCGGCATTCTTCCTATCGGCTTGAAGACCTTTGGATTCGTGAGATAAGCGTAGATCCAGTCAGGATTGAGGCGCGCTCCCGCAGCAACCAGTGAAGGGCCAGATAAACCCCCGATCACTTCGTTCCTATCCTGGTACAGGTGACAGCCGTTACAGGACATCTTCTTTTTGAAAATCAGCTTACCCTTGGCGCGTGCTTTCGGCTTAATTTTGCCCCCTGCAACGGCATCCGATGTGAGCGACATGAGATAGTCTGCAATCGCCTCGGCGCTGGCTGCGTCAAGCGCAACATGATCGCCAGTATTCTTTTCCAGAATTGAGTTGTACTGCATCGGCCTGATAGGGCTTGGGCTTACGAGCCAGGTCTCTAGCCAGGATCTATTAAACTTGCTTCCTGCATACCATAATTCGGGGCCTTTTTTAGAGAGCTGATCGTCGACTGACTCTTCCCATGCTGGACCCCGCGTATCGTGGCATGCCTGACAGTTACTTTTCTCGTACTGCGTTTTGCCGGCACCAATGTCTGCAATGGTGAATGAGGATATGGTGATTGATATAGTGAATAACAGAAATTTTTTCAACTTGCCCGCCTTATCGCATCCATTGGTAAACCTAAAATCCTTTATTCCTGAGGTTCCGCAAACAAACTGCACTGCAATTAATATAACTTGTTATAAAATTAAGTCAAGGGCAAGGAGGGCAGGCAAAATGGAGGAGCGCTGCTTTGACGACGCCGCAAGCAGTCAGTGATTCCTGTTCCAATTCCACCTGCTGAGTTGTGAGTCACAAAACGTTGTAATTTTTAATTACAACATGTTGCAATATACAACGCGTTGTACTAGTGTGATGATGCTTGCTAAACGATCGGCCGTGCACATTGATTTTTGTCCTAATTCGAACAACCGGTGACTAGTGATCGGCAAGAAATTAGTGGTCAGTGGTGTTCCAGATTGTTATCAAACTGTTTCCCCCCAGTTAGATTGGAACGCCACGGTCACTATGTTAGATTTTGGACCCTGGATGGCTGCGTACAGGTCATCATTGTAATCGAGTGCGACATAATCAGGACGGACTAATGACAAGGCATATATTCCCAGCTTTCAGTAAAGAATATGGGGACAGGTTCAGGCAATTAGGGCTGTGGAAGGATGAAACCCTCCATGGTTCTTTTGATGAAATGGTCACATCACACGCGGACCAGACGGTACTTATAACCACTGAGCGCAAGTACACCATGGGGGAATGGCAGGAAGAGTCCCTTTCTCTGGCGGCTGGTTTGCTGGAAGCGGGAATTTGTCAGGGGGATATCGTTGCTGTGCAGTTACCCAACTGGGTGGAGTTTTGCTTCCTGCAGATCGCCCTGTCCAGGATTGGTGCCGTGATACAGCCGCTGCACATGGTTTTCGGCGAAAGAGAATTGACCAATCTATGCAGTTTCAATGAGACCGACGCTGTTATTGTCTGTGGTGAATACAGGGATAAGGACTATGCGGCCCAGATGCGTAGTGCGGTATCCGAAATTGATCGGGTAAAAACCTTTGTTGTTGTTCGAGAAGAGCCCCAGGCAGGAGAACGCTCACTGGAGGAAATGATCGAGATGGGTCGTGGCAATCATGCACGCCTGAATGATATCAAGATCAGCCCGGATGATGTGTTCTATCTCAATTTTACGTCTGGCACGACGGGTAACCCGAAGGGTTTCCTGCATTCCCATAACACCCTGATATCACGCATGATACTGACCGCGGAAATGATGTCAGCCATGAGTCCTGACAAGGTAAGCCTGGCATGCTCACCCATGACGCACAGCTTTGGCCATTTTGCGACCTACGGTTGCGCCTTTGGCGCCAGCCCAATGGTACTTGTTGATCGCTACAATCCAACCATGATTCTAGAGTTTATCGAGAATGAAAAAGTGACAAACCTGTCTGGTACGCCAGCACACGTCATTGGCATAATCGATCACCCGGATTTCGAGAAATACGATACGTCGAGCATTACCGGCGTGGGTGTTGGGGGTGCACGCAGCGCGCCGGAATTGATATCGAGGCTTGAAGATCTCTGGGGAATAAAAACAGGTAATACTTACGGTATGGGCGAGAACCTGGTGCACTGTATGACCTTTCCAGGTGACCCGGAGGAAAAAATACGAGAGACAGTAGGTCGACCTGTTCCCTGGGTAGAACTGAAGATTGTCGATACCACGAACCGGGAGATAGAACTTGAGACAGGGGAGATAGGAGAAATCTGCTTTCGTGGTCCAACGCTGTTTGTTGGATATCACAATCAACCCGAAAAAACTGCCGAGACGAGAGATGATGAAGGCTGGTTTTATACGGGAGATCTCGGGCAGGTCGATGAAGACGGTTTTCTTTCCTTCGCTGGAAGAGAGCAGGAAGTTATTAACAGAGGGGGGTCTAAGATCTATCCCAAGGAGATTGAAGACCTGCTGAGTGCACACCCCCGCGTCAGTGACGCTGCGGTCGTCGGCATGCCGGATGAGAGAATGGGCGAAAAAGTTTGTGCCTATGTGATTTCCAATGACGGTAAGGAAATCACGCTGGATGAGATTAAGACATATTTTACTGAACTCAAAGCGATGAAATACCTGGTGCCGGAGGCGTTGATATGTCTCGAAGCCTTTCCGATGACACCAACAGGAAAGGTGCGTAAGGCAAGTTTGCAGGATGATGCGCGAAAAATGGTAGAACAGCAAAAACAGGCGGACTGAAATATGGATCTAAGTTTTTCAGAACAGGACGAAGCATATCGACAGAAACTGAGGGACTGGATTGCGGGCAACAAAGATCTAGCTACTCGAACCATGAAAGGTATTGATGACAAGGGTGATAGAAACCCTATACAGGCAATGCGCGATTGGCAGCGGCATCTTTATGAAGCGGGTTATGTCGGAATGTCCTGGCCAAAAGCTTACGGTGGCTACGAGTGCAGCCTGACGGAGCAGGTGATTGTCAATGAAGAGCTTGCCCGTGCCCACCTTCCCCCGACAATCAATACGATTGGTTTGACAATAGTTGCGCCCACCCTGATTCAACATGGTAATGAGGACCAGAAAAAGGAACACTTGAAGAGAATCCTCAGGGGCGATGATATCTGGTGCCAGGGCTTTAGTGAGCCAGGTGCTGGAAGTGACCTGGCATCCCTGCGGACCGCTGCAGTTGTGGAAGATGATCAGTTCGTCGTGACCGGGCAAAAAGTATGGACCAGTGTGGGGCCTATCGCGGACAGGTGCGTGCTATTGGTTCGAACCGATAAAGATGCGCCCAAAAGAGAAGGCATCACCTACTTGCTGGTGGATATGAAGAGCGAAGGGATTACTGTACAACCACTGCGAAATGCTGGGGGAGGCAGTCATTTCAGCGAGGTCTTTTTTGACGAGGTCAAGGTTCCCAGGGGAAATATGGTGGGCGAGTTGCACGGTGGCTGGGCCATCGCCCGCAGCACGCTGGATAATGAGCGCAGTGGTCTGTCCGGGGTCGTCGCCCTGGAAAACAATTTCAAAAAGCTACTGGAACTCGTAGAGGCGGGAACGCGTAGCGGGAAACCAGCCCTTGAAGACCCCCAGACGCTCAACCAGATCGCACAATACTGGATTGAAATTGAGGGCTTGAGGTATCTTGGATATCGCACCCTGAGTGAGCAGTTAAAGGGTCAGAAACCAGGACCCCAGGCATCGGTGGGGAAACTGTTTTCGTCAAAGCTCCGCCAGGCAATGGCTAAGAGCGCGCTGGAAATAGCCGGACCCTACGCTGCACTAACCAAGAAATCACCCCATGTGCTCAATCGTGGACGGTGGGTAGCTGGCTTTTTTGACTCGCTTGGCTACAGCATCGGTGGTGGCACCAGCGAGATCATGCATAACGTAATTGCAGAACGTGTTCTGGAGTTACCACGTTCAGTGGAAGATTAAGTATATGGAATTTCAATTTAGCTCAGACCAGCTTGCCATCAGAGATGCCGTGGCCAAATTTTTATCCGAGGAATGGGATCTGTCCGAACGGCGGCGCGCGTTAGATGATGGACCGGTAAAAGTCAGCGATGCCCTTTGGCAGCAGGTTGTCGACATGGGCTGGATCGGGATTGCGGTTAGTGAGGATAAGGGTGGCAGTGGCCTTGAGCTACTGACCTCGGCCATGTTAGTGGAAGAAGCGGCACAAGTGCTGTTTCCTTCAAGGCTTTGCAGTGCGCTGGCCAGCGCCTATGCCCTTGACCAGTGTGGAGGGGACAGCATGCCTAAGCTGCTTGGTTCACATATGACTGGGCAGCATTTTGTTTCTCTCGCCATGGACGAGGCAAACGGTGATTATGGTCCGGAAAACAATTCGACCAGAGCCACAATGTCTGGTGACGAAGGTGTGATTTCCGGGCAGAAAATTCTGGTCCCGGATGCAGATGTGGCTGACCATTTCCTGGTAGCTTCTCGGCTCGGTGATAAGGGTGTTCTAATCAAGGTGGCAGCAGATGCGCCGGGTCTGACAATTACACCCATGGAACGCATTGATGCCCAGTGTGTTTCTGAACTGGAACTAAAGGATGTTGCCTTCTCCACTGAGGATATCCTTGGTGATGCGGACGAGGCTGAAGCCGTTCTGCAGCGGACCTATGAATTCTGGACGACACTGATATCAGCAGATTTGTTGGGGGTTACAACAACAGCGCTGCAGATGACTAACGCATACGCCAAGGAGAGACATCAGTTCAATCGTCCCATAGGGAGCTTTCAGGCGGTAAGTCATCGACTGGCTGATGTAAAAATGGATGAAGAAGTGGGCAGAAGCCTTTTATATGGCGCGTGTCTTGCTTTGCAGGAACGCCCGGATGAATCTTCGCCGCAGGTTTCTGCGGCTAAAGCCTGGCTTAGTGATGCGGCGACCCGAGCGACTGAAGCAGCGTTGCAACTACATGGAGGCATTGGCTACACCTGGGAGCTGGATGTCCATCTACTGCTTCGCCAGGCGAGATCAAATGCCGTCTACCTGGGCGATGCTGATTATCACCGCAAGAGGATTGGTGCATATCTTGCCGAGCAGTTGAAATCATCAGCAGCAGGGGTGTCGAATTGAGCTACCTCGGTATCACATGCGAGAAATATGTGACGCTTTTTCTCCGGTTGAGGTCAGTGACCCCAGGCTGGGCGGTATGGTGTCACCATTGCCATGGAGGTATGACCTGTGGCTGACTTAAAAGATTATCCGACCATTGACATCATGAACCATTTCAATGAGATCGGTACGCCGGAGGATGCTAACCCCTTTAAGTACAAAGAAATGCAGATCATGCTGCAGACTACCTTTAAGGTGTTAGGTAAGGGTGGCAGGAAGCCCAAGGAGAAGGCTGCAGGAGAGCCTTCAACTAAAAAAGAGGGTCAGGCTAAAAAGGAGCCCTCAGCCAAAAAAGAGTCATCGAAAATGCCGTTACAGGGGCATGATTCCGTTGCTGAGTGTATGGAAACCATGGACGATCTGGGTTACTCAAATATTTCTGTTTGTGCCACCAAAATGTGGTCTTACTACTGGCACAGAGAGTTCATTCTTAATACACCCGTAGACCCTATTGGTGAGGCCGTCAAAGAATCCGGCGGGCGAGTGATGGGTGCAGCGAGTTATGATCCGTTCCGAATAATGGATAGTCTCGGGGAAATTGAGTACTGCGTCAAAGAGTTGGGCTTTAACTACGTCTGGTTTCACCCCTTATCCTATGGTGTACCGCCGAATGACAGGCGCTGTTATCCTCTGTATGCCAAGTGCATGGAACTGGATATTGCCGTGGGATTTCAGGTGGGTCAGTCGGCAGAAGTGTTACCATCTGACGGCGGTCGACCAATGCTGGCTGATGACGTGGCAATCGAATTCCCGGAATTACGGATCAACCTTTCGCATACCGGGTGGCCCTGGGTGGATGAGTGGTGTTCGATGTTGTGGCGCCACCCAAATGTATACGGCGATATTTCAGCTTACTATCCACATTCGCTGGATGACCGGCTGATCAAATTCATGGATTCATCCCGTGGCAGAGACAAGGTGTTGTTTGGCACCAATGGCCTCGGCTTGAAACGTTGTAAAGAAGAATTTCTGGCGCTGGATATCAGAGAGGAAACCAAGCGGATGGTGCTATATGACAACGCAAAGAGATTTTTAAGACTGGAAGATGGCTAGGGTATTGAATCATACGATTTAGTACTGGAGCCAAACCCCAAATTTAACCAGGGTGCCTTGATGAAGTAACAAGGGGCGCACTACATTTACTAAGAGGAAATTAAAAGTGGCACTAAGAGAAGGTGAAATTCACGGAGAAGTAACAGAAGCGAGTCTGGAACGATTGCTGGAACGTAAAGGGATGGAACGTACCGAACGAGGTTCCATGCAGGGCGGTCGCGGCGGGNCCATTGATAAAAAGCAGGGCTCAGAAGACAAGCGGCCGAATTTTATGGTGACAGCTCATGGTGCCCGGGCCATGGCTCAGGGGGCGGCTAATATGAATCCGCTGTTTTATGATCAGGATTATGCCGCAAAATCATCCTATGGTCGTGTGATTGCACCACCGATCATGTTGTATTCCACGGAACTGGTGAACGGAGCAACCGACGGTTTCCCAGGATGTCACACCATCTGGCGTGGTTGTGAATTCGAATGGGGTGAGCCCATGTATGTTGATGAAAAAATCAGGGGCGTCACTTGCCTGAAGGATGCCGTAGTCATCAACAGCCGCTTCGGCGGTGGTAAGGCTGCGATCCAGGATTACGAAACCGTATCTCACAATATGGATGGTGAATACAAGGGAACCTACAGAACCTCCTGGCACCGTTTTTCACGTAAGAACGCCAGTCAGTCATCCAAGTACAAGTCGATTGAGCGCAAGATGTGGACGGAAGATGAGCTTGACGAGGTCTGGGCGGAATACCACAGCCAGAACCTGAAAAATATCCAGGGCAGCACACCGCTTTACTTTGAGGATGTGAATGTCGGTGATCAGGTGCCGCATATCGTCAAGGGTCCCATTACGCTGACCAGCAAGATGGCCTTCGAATTGGCACAGGGTTCAGGTGGCTGGATTGTCGGCCACGAACTGGCACTAGCGCTCAATGAACGTTCTCCGAACCTGGCTATACGCAACGAGGAAAATGTCCCGGAACCACCAGTTGCCCTCCACTGGACCAATGAGCGATGCCAAAAGTACCTCGGCATGCCCGGTGCCTATGAAGCAGGTTTTGAAAGACTCAACTGGTATGTCCAACTGATTATGAACTGGATGGGTGATCACGGGCGTTTCCGCGCCATGAACATCGAATTCCGTGGCTTCCACTGGCAGGGTGACCTGATTCGATTGCACGCCGAGGTTATGGACAAGCGTATTGAAGATGGCAAGGCCCTGGTGGATCTTAAGATTCAGACGATTACCCAACGTGACGACCAAACCAGTGAAGGGAAACTGACCGTTCAGCTGCCTCAGAAAGGAGACGTCTGACAATGGGGTCACTCGATCACCTGAGAGTTGTTGAGTATGGCTCCAGCGTTATGGCACCCTTCTGTGCGCGGTTGTTTGCTGACATGGGTGCCGAGGTGATCAAGGTTGAACCACCGGGGGGAGAGCAGGGGCGCCATCGTGGACCCTATGCAACCACTGCCGGTGGTGAACAGACCAGTGGTTTCTTCCACTATCTGAATGCGGGTAAATCCAGTTTAACCGCAGACCTGAACGATGCGGAAGACAGGGCGCAGTTCTTAAGGCTGCTGGCCAGCGCTGATGTCTTTATCGAGAACCTNCCGAATGCGCAGCGACTTGGATGGGCTCTGGACAGTGATTCACTGGCGGAGGAGTGCCCCCATCTGGTTGTGGTTTCCCTGTCTCCTTACGGCCGGACAGGCCCCTGGAAGGACAAGGAAGGTACGGATATCTGTGTTCAGGCTGCCAGTGCTCTCTCAGCAAGATTGGGCATAGCTGGATCCTTGCCGCTGAAGATGCCCTTTGATCAGGCTGATTACCAGGCCAGCCTTAATGGTATGGCAGCGGCTCTGTGTGCACTGATTGAACGCGAGAAATCGGGACTTGGACAGGGCATTGATATCTCCTCCACCCAGGTTCTGGCCTATCAATGTGGCGCCATGGCCCTCGTATCCAAGAAGATGGGTGGCAAGTGGGTTCGTGCCGGTAAAACGAACAAGGCCGGGATCTATCCCTCCGGGTTCTACGAGTGCGCTGATGGCCATTTGGTGATTGCCAGCCCCCACGGCCGACTGTGGCTGCAATTTCTAAAGCTGATGGGTGACCCGGAATGGTCGAATGGTGAAAACCAGCGTGATGCTATGTATTTGGCGAGGTGCGACACAGAGGAACCTGCGCATATTCACTTTAAAGAATGGTTGATGCAGAACACCCGTACTCAACTGTTAGAGATGACGATGGATACGGACATCATCATGGGTGTTGTCAACCATGTCGATGAGGTTTATGCCAGCGAACAGTTCGCCTACAGAAACTTCTGGAGCGAGGTTACGCTAGGGGAAAAGGATGCAAGATTTCCGAAGATGGGTGTGCTTTTATCGAAAACGCCCTGCGAAATAAAGGCTAATGCGCCGCAACCTGGTCCGGACATTAAGTCCATTGACGCTTCTCACTGGGAACCTCGCAAGATGACTGTGAGTGGGGGTGAGAGAGGTGATGCACTGGAGGGAATCAGAGTGCTGGATTTTGGCTGGAACTGGGCCGGTCCCATGGCGGGACAGTTGTTGGCGGATATGGGCGCTGAGGTGATTCGGGTCGAAACCAACAAACGTCTCGACAACATGCGCCTCGAACCCTACAGCTACTATTTCTGCCACAACAACCGCAACAAGTTGTCTACAACCTTCAATTTGAAGGATCCCGATGGCGTCAGGCTGGTCAAGGAACTGGTCAAACAAAGTGATGTGGTCATGGAAAATTTCGCCGCTGGTGTGATGGCCAAAAATAGCCTTGCCTTCGATGAGCTGGAGAAGTTGAACCCAGGGATCGTACTCATGTCCATGAGCATGGCCGGTGAAGAGGGGCCGCTCAACTACATGAAGGGATTTGCATCCATCGCCACCGCCTACTCTGGAATTGAAGGCATAACGGGTTACCCGGAAACCAATGATGTTGTTGGTTTCACATCTTTTGGACTGGGCGATACCAACATGGCCATGCAGGGTACTATCGGCACTCTTGCTGCACTGATTCACAAGTCGAGGAGTGGCAAGGGACAGTTCGTCGATGTCAGCCAAATTGAGAGTTCCACCGCTACCATCGGGGAAATGATCATGGAGCATGCCCTCACAGGTTCGGATATAGGTATCCAGGGTAACTACCATCCAGAATATGCACCGCACAACTTTTTCGCGACCCGCGGTGATGACACCTGGGTAGCGGTCAGCGTAACCAGTGATCAGGAATGGCAGGGACTTTGCCGGGCCATTGATCGCCAGGACCTTCTCGAACGGGAGGACCTCAAAGATCTTCAGTCAAGAAGGCTTAAGGTTGATGAACTGGATGCCATCCTGACGGAGTGGTGCCGGGATAGAGAAAGGGAAGACGTCTTGACGGCACTTGAGCAGGAAGGTGTGTGTACTGCGCCCCTCTTGTCCATGGAGGACCGGGACAAGCATCCGTTGTTTACAGAGCGCGGTCATGTCCATCACCATGAGTCGCCCAATTGGGATGACTGTGATATTTACAACACACCATGGCTAATGTCCGCAACACCACCAACAATAACCGGTGATACACCGACCGTTGGTGAACAGAACGATTACGTATTTCGCGATATTCTGAAATTGAGTGATTCAGAAATAGATCGATTGATATCCAATGAATCACTCTACTAATGGGGTAAATAGCATGGTGCAAACCAGACGAGAATTTATCAAGAATGCTTCTGTCTCAGCTGTTTCGTTATCTCTCAGCAGGTTAACGTTTGCCGCGTCCGCACAAGGTGGGGGAGCAGTAGCTGCAGGAGTTGAATACGGTGACTGGCGGGATGTCTATAAGGACAAGTGGACCTGGGACAAGGTCGTAAGCAGCACGCACAGCTGTAACTGTAACCACAACTGTTCCTGGAAGCTCTATGTTAAGGAAGGCATTGTCTGGCGGGAAGAGCAGAATGCCACCTATAAACATCTGCATAAGGGGCTGGCAGATGACAACCCCCAGGGTTGTCAAAAAGGGGCCGCCTTCAGCAATCAGATGTACAGCGAAAACCGATTACGTTATCCGTTGAAACGCGTGGGTGAACGAGGTTCGAGAAAATGGGAAAGGGTCAGCTGGGATGAAGCCCTGACTGATATTGCCAAGGCAACCGTAGAGGTGGTTAGGGATGAAGGTGCTGATCGGATCGTTTTGCCCATGGGGACCCAGGGAACACAAGCCAAGGTGCGATTTGCCAACACAATAGGCGGCGTAACCCTTGAGCCCTATGGTGATATTGGTGATGCCCACAATGGTGCCAGCATGACTACGGGCACCCTGTTTCACAATGCCACTTCGGATTCCAGGATGATGGCCGACTGCATCATCATGTGGATTTACAACCCATCTTCCACACGAATTGCCGATGCGCACCATTTGTCGGAGGCCAGATATGGCGGCACGACCATCATCAGCGTTTCTCCGGATCAGAATCCATCCCATATGCATGCTGATTATTGGGTGAACCCTGAGCCGGGAACAGACCACGGCATGGCGCTGGCGATGGCGCATGTCATTGTTCGCGACAAACTCTATGACGAAGATTTCCTGCGTGAACAGACGGATATGCCTTTCCTCGTGCGGACGGATAACCGGAAGTTCCTACGCGCTTCTGATCTTGAGGCAGGTGGGTCGGAAGAAGTTTTTTACGTCTGGGATAGCAAGACTAACAAAGCAGTACAGCCTCCCGGTTCGATGGGGTCAGCAGATAAGACCCTGGTGCTTGGTGACACTGACCCGGCGCTGGAAGGTATGTGGCAGGTTAATCTGGCAAGTGGTGAAAGCGTAGAAGTTACAACCGTTTTTGAATTGATGAAACGGAGCCTTGCAGATAACACACCTGAGTATGGCGAGCAGGTTACCGGTGTTGGCGCCAAGACCCTCGAAAAGATTGCTGCAATCTATGCGAATTCAGAGACTGCACTCATCCAGTGTGGCTGGGGTATGCCAAAAATATATCACGGTGACCTGCTGCAAAGAGCCATATTCCTGCTGTCAGCCCTGACTGGCAATACCGGTAAGGTGGGCGGGGGCGTCTTTGTTGGTGGCATCATAGAATCCGGAAGTCCCATCGGCTTCCCGACCAAGTATTTAAATGGTAAACACCGGGTGATCCCGGGTGCAACCTGGCTGTATGTCCATGGCGGGCTTGACAAAGTATCGAGCCGCTGGACACCCGTTCCGGGTGAAAAAACGGCCAACGAGTACATTATGGAAGGTCTCGAAAAAGGCTGGATGCCAATCTGGCCAAAACCAGGGGAGGATCCGAGAATCCTGGTTGAATGTGGATCTAATCTGCTACGCAGGACCCGCATGAATCATGTATTGCGTGAAAATCTGTGGCCAAAGCTGAAGCTTGTAGTGACCATTGACTTCCATATGAGTTCTTCTGCCCTTGAGTCTGACTATGTCCTGCCGGCGGCTGGCTACTACGAATCATCTGCGATCAAGTACTCAGATTCTGCTTCGCCTTACCATGTAATGCGCCAGCAGGCGGTGGAACCAATTGCTGAATCTCGTCAGGAGTGGTGGATTTTCGCTGAATTATGTAAACGCATTCAAAAGATGGCGCCCGGCATGGGAATCACCGAGTACGAGGATACAGACCTGGGACTGACCAGGAGTCTCGGTGATATTTATGATGTATTTACTGAAAATGGAAAGTATCCCGAAGATGTCGACACCATGGAGTTTGTGAAATTCGAACTGGCAACCAGCCCTGCCTACAAGGGTGTGGACTTTGAGGAGTTCCGTGATAAGGGCCAGGTAAACTGGGTCAATGAGGGTGGCAGAAGGAGTCCTACTTCAAGAGCCACCTATGAGTTCACTCCGGGTAAGCCACATGCTGATTCGTCGGACCATGTTGCTAAGAAAATTCCCTGGTATACCCTGACGGGGCGTACCCAATTCTATCTGGACCATGACTGGTTCCTTGAGTTTGGAGAGGAATTGCCGGTATATGTGCCACCGCCTGCCATGGGTGGAGACCATCCATTTCGCCTGACCTGTGGTCATGCCCGCTGGTCGATTCATTCATTTATGCGGGATAACGAGCTGATGCTGCGTCTGCAGCGCGGTGAGCCCATTATGTACATGAATGATGAGGATGCTGCTGAGCGCGGTATTGCCGATCATGAAATGATTGAAGTGTATAACGACGTTGGATCATTCAAGGTACACATAAAAACCACGCCTTTAATGCAGCGTTATCAGTTACATAGTTATCATGCCTGGGAGCGATATATGTTCAGTGGCGGGCATAGCCATGCTGCGGTTCAGGCATCGCAGATTAAGCCACTGGGTATGGTCGGTAACTACGGTCATTTGAAATATTCAGTAGGGTTTTACCAGCCAACCAATGTTGACAAGGGAGCGCGGGCGGATGTTCGTCGCCTGGCCAGCTAGTCTTAGACAAAATAATGAACGATTAATGGTACGAATATGAAAGCACAATATATTAAGAATGTTGACTTGAAACAGCTCAGGGATCTCAAGTCTGATTTTTGGAAAAAAATTCAGCCGAATATACTGCCCATGAATCCGACTCCGGTCGCGATGCAACCGACTCAGGCAATTCGCAGTGAGTGGGAGAGCAAACCCTATGGCCTGGTAAAGGAAGTTAGTCTCAGCGCAGCCCATAATGGCCGGTTTGTTGCTTTCAGACTGGAGTGGACCGACCCAAATCAGGATGAAAATCGTCACGACAATAGTATTTTTAGTGATGGTGCGGCGGTTATGCTGGCGAGTGTGCCGGGCGCGCCCGTTACACTTATGGGGGCTCCAGGAATGCCGGTGAATATCCTCTACTGGCGTGCTGATGAAGGCGAGCAGGGAAGAAATATTGTTGCCGAGGGGATCGGTACATCCCGGACGGTGGATCAGGAGATGGTGGTTTGTACTGAGCAGTGGGCTAATAACACCTGGCAAGTGATTATCGCCAGGCCCCTGAAGATAGATACTAAGGAAGGCATAGCCCAGCTATCCTCTGGGAAAGAAATGGCCTATGGAGTCGTCATTTGGAATGGTGCCGGGGGTGAACGTGCAGGTATCAAATCCTATGCCGCAGGCGGGGATCAATTAGTGATTGGCGAAGCAGGCTAGCCTAGCTAACCGAGCCCATATTAAAAGAGAGGGAGTTATTCATGTCAAAACGACAGATTTCGATGGTACTGGATCTTAACAAGTGTATTGGTTGCAATACCTGCAGTATCGCCTGTAAAACCCTGTGGACCCGTGATGAAGGCATGGAATACATGTGGTGGAATACGGTGAACACATTGCCTGGCAAGGGTACACCGAAAAACTGGGAAGAGATGGGCGGCGGATTTCGTGACGGAAAGGCGAAACCTGGTCACATCCCATCCCGTGATGAATTTGGCGAGGCATGGGCCTTTAACTACACCGAGGTATTTGAGGGTGGTAAGAAAGGCAAAGGGTCACACCTGCAGCCTGCCGGAAAGCCTGAATGGGGTCCAAACTGGGATGAAGACCAGGGTGGAGGGAGTTACCCCAACGGCTATTCCTTCTATATGCCAAGGATATGTAACCACTGCTCGAATGCGGCTTGTCTTGAAGCCTGCCCGAGGAATGCGATTGAGAAAAGAAGCGAAGACGGAATCGTCACCATAAACGAAGACCGCTGCCGTGGCTATCGGTTCTGTATGTCTGCATGCCCCTACAAGAAGATTTATTTCAATGAGCAAACTAAGACAGCACAGAAATGTATTTTCTGTTTTCCGCGCATTGACCAGGGTGTCGCGCCCGCCTGTGCACGTCAGTGCCCCGGGCGGCTTCGCTTTGTTGGTTACAGGGATGATGAGGAAGCACCCATCTGGAAGCTGGTTGAGAAATGGAAAGTAGCGATTCCATTGCACCCGGAGTATGGAACAGAACCTAATGTTTTCTATGTCCCGCCGCTGAATCCTGCCGCATTTGATGAGAATGGTAATATCGATGAGTCCAAACCGAGGATTCCAGATGAATATCTGATCTCGGTCTTTGGACCCCAGGTGCTCGATTCGCTCAAGATTCTAAAAGCTGAAATGGCCAAGCGTAAAGCGGGTGAGCCATCAGAACTGATGGATATTCTGATTGCCTACAAGTGGGAAGATAACTTTGGTGGTTTTGATAGAGATCCACAGACGATTGATTGGCACATGGCCGGAAATGAAGCACACCCCATAGCAGATGACAGTAATGGTCGTTTTGCGGGTAGCGACGAAGTGAGTCCCGTCAAGATTATTGACCCCAGGGCGAATGCTTAGGCTCGCCAGCGACCTGATTGAATATAGATGCAAGAAACGACATGACAGAGAATGATGCGAGTCAGATGGCCATGCACAGAAGCATGGCTTATGGACTGTTTGTTCAACTTTATGAGTATCCTGATGAGGCGCTTCACCAGCAGCTGGCTGGAGAAGGCCTACTGGAGCAACTCGAGCAGTCAGTACTTGCAGTGGATGAATCTGTACAAGGGGCGGCTCTCTGGTCACTTGATCCGGAAGACATGGCTTTATCGCAGTTGCAGAATGATTTCACTCGACTATTTGATGTTGGCGCAATAGGGCGTCCGCCCTGCCCGTTGGACGGAGGGGCGTATGCTGGCGCGGCGCGGATGAAAAGCATGGAGGAATGCCTGCGCTTCTATAACCATTTTGGTTTACAACTCAATCAAGAGATGAAGGCCATGCCTGATCAGCTAGGAACGGAACTGGAGTTTTTACATTTTTTGTCACATCAACAGGTACAATTACTTCAGGATCAGCACAGCGCTCAATCATACTGGCAGGCTGAGTGTGATTTCCTTGACCGGGAACTGCTGTTCTGGTTGCCGAAAATGACTGTGGAATTGAATAAGCTTGAAGGCGCGCCATTTTATAAGGCTCTCAGCCACGTACTTGAATCTTTTTGCGGGGTAGTGGGCAAGCGAATCGCCGTTACTGATTTGTCATGACCGGGCTGCTGAAACACACTCCCTGGGTGCACGCTCGATAGTCTGCCGGTATGGGCAAGGCGAATTTGAATGTGGCAGGGATAGACGAACAACCGAGAAACGAACGGGTATTTATCAATGGATCTAGGTGTCAGCACACTACCGAAATTGTTGGAAACAACTGTCTCAAGTTGGGGCGACCGAACCGCACTGATAACTGAAGGCGAAAGATGGACCTACAAGCAGGTCGCCGAGCAGGTTGATCTCTACGCCAGAGCCCTGATGGCTCAGGGAGTAGGGAAGGGCACCCGCGTGGGTCTCCTGGTAGAGAATACTCCCGAGTGGATTTTCTTTTCATTTGCCGCAACTGGGATTGGTGCGATCCTTGCTCCCATCAGTACTTTTGCTCGCAGAGAAGAAATTGCCTATCAGCTAAGACATTCTGATGTCCAGCAGTTGTATCTGACCGCGCGCTTTCTTAAAGCTGACTATCAGGCAATTGTTGAAGAGCTGTTGCCTGAGTTAAGTGCATCATCGAATAAAAAAATATTCTCCAAATCTTTCCCGGCATTAAGGCGGGTAACCATAAAGAACGCTGATCAGCTTCCTTCCGCCGCACAATCCTGGGAAGACTTTCTGGCAGGAGCCGAAGACGTGCCAGCGAATCTGTTGCCAGAGCTTAGAGCAGATGTCGATCCAGAAGATGAATGCTATTTGTTGTATACATCAGGTACGACCGCGAACCCTAAAGGTGTTCTTCACCGCCAGAAGTCGATTACCAGGAATGGCATTCTTATTGGTCAGCACGAGATGCTGAATGAGCAGGATGTTGTTTGGTTCTATTTCCCATTTTTCTTTTGTGCTGGGTGCGTGAATGTGCTCCTGGGGACTTTTTCAACGGGTGCAGCCTTGATCCTGCAACCTACATTTGATGCGGAAAGTGCTATCGAGCTTATTGATCGAGAGAAAGCAACCACCTGGCATCTATGGCCACACCAACTAAAGGCGCTCTTTGACCACCCTGACTGGCAAACCAAGGATCATTCCTCGCTGCATAAAGGGACCGGGGCATTTGATTTAATGTTAGGGGTTCAGGAGAGGTTCAAGGGAGTAGGTGGAGTCGGAATGTATGGTATGACTGAAACATGTACTGCATTTACCTGTACTTTTGCTGATGATTCTGAGGACGTGAGAGGAACTACCAACGGCAGGATAATGGATGGTAACGAAATTAAGATAGTTGACCCTGATTCGAACGAGGCACTTGGGGCAGATTCCATTGGTGAGATCTGTGTTAAGGGTCCGTCAGTCTTTAGGCGATACTACAAGATGGATCCTCAGCTCACATTCGATACTGGCGGTTTTTTCCGTACCGGTGATCTTGGCTATCTGAATGAAGATGGGCGCCTGTTCTTCGAGCAGCGAAAGAAGGACATGATAAAGAGCGGTGGTATTAATATCAGCCCGGCAGATATCGAGCAGACATTGTCCGGCTTAGATGAAGCACTTGAAGTTTATGCTTTCCCGCTACCAGGCGGAGAGCGTGGTGAGCTGGTTGGCGCAGCCCTGGTGTTATCCGAAGATGGCTGTGAAAAGGAGCGAATTATATCCTTCTGTCGTGAAAACTTTTCATCCCATAAGCGTCCTTCATTGATACTGTTAATCCGAAAAGATGACATTCCCATGACAGGCTCAGGGAAGGTGCAGAAGGTCAAACTTGCGGAAATGTTGTTGAGAGAATCAGAAAAACTATCTGATCAATGCGTCGTCGTTTGATCATTTTAGCATTAGGTGATGTGAACTCAGTGAATACCAGAGCATGATAAAAAGGCAGCGCTATCAATCAGATAGGCAACTCAAACGTCAGGCCAATATTCTGTACACGACCCGGAAACTCGCCAGTAAGGTTGGATATGACGGATTGACTATGCGCGGCTTAGCAGAAGCGTCGGAGGTTTCACCAAAAACGCTTTATAACCTCTTTTCAAGCAAGGATGAACTTCTTGCCGCCGCGTTGGAAGATCTCGTGGGGATTGTCCAGGAATCGATGGACGCCTACTCAGATTTGAGAGGTATTGACCATATTTTGACTAGAAGACAAATTTCCAGCAAAGCAATTATGCGATCACCTGGCTTTGCTAACGTGATTATTACCTTGTTCTTCAAGGCAAAACCGGGGGACAGGCTTGTGTCTGCGTTGCTCGGCGGAGTTGAGCAGGAAATGGTTGAGCAACTCCAGTTCGAGAAAGAGAATGGTACCATTGCGGAAGGCCTTGACCTGACTAAAATAAGTGCTCACTTGACGGCGCAAACCTGGGGCAACCTGTTGTTGTGGGACAAGGGGCTGATTAGCCTGGATCAGCTTGGCGATGAGATTCGCCGCGGTTTTCTGGTCACTTTTATTGGCATCACAAATGGTAAGAAAAGAAGCAAGCTTCAGCAGGAACTGGTTGGTTTGGGTAATCCAGAATAATGCCAAATACCACGAATACGTACAAATCTGAACGACAAGTAGAGCGTCGTGCGAAGATTCTCAGAACGACGAGACGACTTGTTAGTGAAGTTGGTTATGACGGACTGACAATGCGTGGTTTGGCTGCAGCAGCGCAGGTTTCGCCAAAGACGCTCTATAACCTGTTTGTCAGCAAGGACGAACTGTTGATGTCCGCTCTTGATGATCTGATGCAGGGGCTGTTTAACTCGATTCAGCAAGCAGAGAATGTTGAGGGCTTTGACTATCTTTTCCTCCGCCAGGATACATATAACGAAGAGATTATGCGCTCACCCGGATATGCGGCACTAACGACAAGGGCACTCTTTCAAGCCAGGCCAAACAATAGGCTAGTGCGCAGGCTGCTGGCGGCACCCATTCAGGAATTTCTTACTCATCTGACCTTCGAAAAGAAAAAGGGAATACTTATTGATGGTCTTGATCTTGAGCATGTCTCACGTCAGCTGGCACTGCAGGATTGGTGTGTCCTGCTGCTCTGGAACAAGGGCGAGATCAACCTTGAGGATATCCCGCTGGAAAAGAAGCGTGCTTTGCTCATGACACTTGTTGGCATTACCAGAGGCTCGTCTAACCGCCGATACCACGAACAATTAATGAGTTTGACCGCGTAGCTAATCTGTTAGGTCCCTAACACATGGTTAAACCACCAGATACGCTGATCGCCTGGCCCGTAACGAAACTTCCTTCCGGTGATGCTAGAAAAGATACCAGCCCGGCAACTTCATGAGGCAGCGCTGGCCGGCGGAAGGGTGTAAGCCGCATAAACTGCGCCCATCCCTCTGCCGGGAACCCCTCGGGAGGTTCTGCGGAGGGCCGGGTAGGTCCCATGCAGACAGCATTGACAGTAATCGTATGGCGAGCCATCTCCCGTGCAAGGGATTTTGAAAAGCCAATAATACCAGCCTTGGTAGCCGCCTGAACTGTCTCCATGGTGGCGCCAATTTTTCCTGAATCGGATGTGAGATTTATAATTCTGCCGTTACCCTGCTCGCGCATGTGTTGCAGGGAAGCGTGGCATGCATAGAAGAGCCCCTTCAGGTTCACGTCCAGCATTCGATCCCAATATTTCTCATCATCGTCGAGAAATCGCCTTAAATGATCAACGGAAAAGCAGTTGGCAAGAATATCCAGGCGCCCGAATTCTGCGACGACTTGATCAACAGTAGCGATTACCTCTTCGCGTGAAGTAATTTCTGTTTTTATGAATGTCGCCTTGTGGTTGGCTGCAAGCAGTTCCTCTACTAATGCCTGACCTTCAGCTTCCCTGCGAGCACTGACGATGACAGTGGCACCCTCTTCACCGAGCTTTTTGGTGATAGCGGTACCTGCGGTACCTAGCGCGCCGAAGATTAGCGCAACCTGATTTTCTAACTTCATGATTTATTTCTTCCTTTGTTTTCTTTGATTGTCCGTTTGCCAGGAAAGTAGGTCATATGCCTACTGGTCCAGTCCAGAAACGGTGAATATCAGACCAGCGTGTCACAGTTATCAATTATCAATTCAGTACCGTTGACGTGTTTCGACTCATTGGATGCCAGGAACAGGACCATATTGGCCACGTCATTTGGTTCTCCCACTCCTGTCGCACCCATAATCGCATCGGCGTCATCCCCGCTGAGATCAACGCCACCCAGGGTGCTCAGTGCGTCTCGTGCGATGGGTGTGTCAATGAGACCAGGGTGTACTGAATTACACCTTATGTTGTATTTATTAGCACGGCAATGCAGTGCGACCGACTTGGACATTGATCGAATAGCACCCTTTGCTGCCGAGTAAGCCATATAGGTGGCTGCACCAGTAAGTGCGGTTGTTGATGAAATATTGATGATGGAGCCACCACCTGTCTCTTTCATTGCCTTGACAGCCTGCTGGCATCCCCAGAAAGTGGAATCCAGGTGAACGCCCAGGACTTTCCGCCAGATCTCGGTGGTTGTGGTTTCTATATCGGCAATAACACCGATACCAGCATTGTTTACCAGTACATCCAGGTGGCCGTATTTCTCGACGACACCCTTGACCAATGTTGCCCAGTCTTCTTCAACAGAGACGTCCTGGTAGATGAATTCTGCGCCGGTATCATTGGCAATGCGTGCACCGGCATCACGGTTGATATCGGTCATGATGACGCTGGCTCCTTCAGCAGCCAATAGTCTTACGTCAGCCTCACCAAGGCCAGATGCAGCACCAGTTACGATACAAACTTTTCCCTCGACTCTTCCCACGAAATTTCTCCTCTGGAATGAAAATTATGGTCAACCATCAAGCTCTACTTACTGGCTGTCTTTTTTGTATGGCGTGTATCAGCAGTCCCTTGCCAAATTTTATCTTTTCTGGTCTGTTGCTCCTAGTGGTCAAAATACTTCTGACCGTGATGCGATCAACGGAGATCTACTTGAACGGTTGGTATAGTTCATTGCATTGAGAAAAGATCACTTTAAGATACCACAGACCTTGTACTGGTGGTATGAGGTTGATTGAGAGGAGCGCGGTTTCTCTCCGTTTACCCGATAGAAATTATGCTTTTAAGTAAGGGAGCCTATGCAGGCTAAACAACCAGACTATTCACTAACTGGACTTTTTCTAATTACAGCGGTGCTGATGGTTGGATACGGGGCCGTATTCACCTTGTTGGCAGAGATTCGCGATCAGTTCGGCTTCTCGGAAACTGGCATCGGCCTTATTGGCGGTGTTGCCTTTGTTGCAGGTTTCGTCGCACAGATAGGAGCTGGCAAACCGGTTGACCTGGGGCATGGGAAGCTGGTTCTCCGCCTCGGAATGGTACTGGCTCTCATGGGAGTTGGCTGGATGATCGTAGCTGATAGTTTGGCCGAGTGGCTGGCCTCAAGGGCATTGTTCGGATTTGGCTCCGGTTGTGTTCGTCCTGCAGTGAGGCGTCTGGTCATGACAGTTGAACCAGCACAGGCGGGAAGAAACGTGGGACGGTTATCAGCCTATGAAATGAGCGGCTTCCTGCTGGGACCCGTCATCGCCTCTGTGATCACGGCCTTATTCAACATGCAGGCTACTTTTATCATCTTATCCCTGTTGCTAATCGCCATGGCACCGCTGGTGATCAAAGCAGATATTCCGGGCGCTGCTAATCCCGAGCTTCAGGGCATCTATCTAAGACTGCTCAAGAAAAAGCCAATGCAATCGAGCCTGGCCACAGGCGTTGCCTTTTATATTACGNTCGGTGTGTTTGAGGCAATCTGGGCTGTATTCCTGGCGGACAAGGGCGCGAGCCAGATGTTTATCGGATTGACCATGAGCCTTTTTGCTTTGCCGATGGTGTTCATTTCCCCCTGGGCGGGCGCGCTGGCGCATACCCATGGGCCGCTCAATATCACCATCGTCACGCTAAGCATAGCGACGATCTGCATGATCTGCTACGGCCTGCTGGATTCCATCTACCTCCTCTGTATACCCATGGCAATTCACGCTATTGCCGACTCCTTTACCATGCCGGCAAACCAGCTTGCTGTTGGAATAGCCAGCGGTGAAGATGCCCTGGCCACTGGTCAGGGGTTGTTTGGTGCGGTCGGGATGGCCGTTGCGGCGATTTCTGCCGTTGGCGGTGGGGTTTTCTACGAAGCTTTTGGTGCAACCTTCCTCTGGCAGATTTCTGCATTGGTGATNTTCCTCTGCCTAGTGTTTGCCTGGACGAAGGGTGCGGATCTAAGGCGCAGTGCCAGTTTGGAAGCAGGTGGTTTATGAATACCAGGGTTTGCGGTGCTTAAGTGACCCAGCTGCGCAGGGTCCTGGTGATTGCCCTGCGCGCCATCCAGAGATGCAGAGGTAGCGATAACCCAAAATACCAGGCACCCGTGCGGTGGACCATGAACAAGGCATCTGCCAGGGTGATATTCAAAGGTACATAAATATCGAGCAGCAACATGATTCCCGCCGTTGCCTGTGTTGAGCAGGCGCATAGGGTGAGTATTAGATGTACGCGCCGCCAGTGCCAGGCTGGGTCCTTAAATATACGCACACGTAGATTGCGTAACAATGCCCCTTTGGTTCTTGCCAGTATCAGAGCCGGGAAGGAGATGAACAGGACGCCAGTCCATATATGAAAATCAGCAACCCACGCGTCATAGCCACCGAATAGGGAGGATCTTAAATCCGGGAGATTATGAAGCGTACCCGATATTAACAGCAGAACTATTGCGCTAGTGTTCACCCGGTGAATCCAGCGTTGTGACTCGGTTAATTGCATCTGCAGAAGGGGTCTTATCTAAGCTAACAATACTATAGAGTGGCGAAAGGCATACTGGTAGATCCAGATAAACTAGCCTTCAGAACTGTCTCGAGATTCGAACACTTCGTTAGCTGCTCCAAGTCCCTGAATGGCTGCCGGGAAACCGCCATAGACAGCCATTTGCATGATAACTTCACAGACCTCATGCCGGGTCACGCCGAGATTGAGTGCTGCAGTGATGTAGGCTTTTAGCTGTTCCGGTTTGTCGAGAACGGTCATGGCAGCGATTGTTAGCATTGCTCTCTGAGTTTTGGGTAAACCCGGGCGAGACCAGACGTCACCCATCACTGTCGAGATAGAAAGGGCATTCCAATCGTCAGCTATTTCAGGCGGATAACTAAATCGAGGACTTTCACCATCTTCCCTGGGCGGGAATAGCTCACCTGCTGTTTTCAATCCTTGCAGAAATCGTTCATCGGTCATGCAACATATCCCCTTGGTTTATTCCCAAATTTAGTAGTCTGGTTTAGCGCACCTACTTGGACGCTAGTGTAAATGCCACGAACTCACGCTCATAAAAATGATTAAAGTGTTCCCGTAGGTGACAAACAGGCACAAATTCCATGTACTCTACAACATGTTATATTATTGCGCCAGTGCTTTTGTTTGAGCTCTTTTATAAAAGGCGCGCGGGGCAAGACCGCTCGATATCCAAATCTGATCAAGAAGCAGCTAGAAAGCAGGAACCGTCAGGGCTGAATTACTTCGGCAATACGTGCACTTATTTCATCAGGTATTTCCATGGGAAGAAAGTGGCTTTGCTGTGGATAGTGTATCTCCGTCCCACGGCGAAATTCGTTGACGAGTTGTACCCAAGTGGGTGAAGCAGAGTAGTTCTGTACCGGATTGTCTTCCGTTGGCTCCTGGGCTCGTATGACCAGTACGGGTAACTCCAGTTTGCGAATACTGTCGAATACCTTGCCATTGGATTTACTGGCCATATAAACATTTGCCTCCGTCAGGGGAGAACAGGCCAGACGATAACCTCCACCATCTTTTATCAAACCGTATTTGCAATAATTGTGCAGTGATTCGGTTGTAAACTGTGAGTAGGGTTTTCGATCTTTGAATCTGTCAATCATCGCCTGGGGGCTATCGAAGTACCCCTTCCGTTTTGCTGCCGGATGTAGTTCCGTTCCTGGGACCTGGTTTCCTCACTTGATAGTGGCTCGTGGTATAGATCTGGGGCAATAATAGCGGGGTCAATCAGTATTAGTTGTTCAAACCTGTTTTCATGTCTTGCTGCGGCCTCGGTCAGGGCGTGACCACCCATTGAATGACCTATACCAATGATTCTTTCTAGATCAAGCCTGGTGATCAGTGAGCAAAGGTCCTCACCAAAAACGTTCCAATGATCGAGAGGAGTTTCCTCACTTCGTCCGTGACCGCGAAGGTCTACGGCGATAATGTGATTTCCCTTCAAACCACGGACAACGGGATCCCATATTCGCGCATGAAAGCCATTGGCGTGAGTGAACAACAGGGTTAAGCCCTTATCCCGGTATTCCGCTCCCCATTCAAAATAGCAGAGACTGATGCCATTAACTTCTATTCGGCATTCTGTGACCGTATCCATAAAACTCATGTGTGCATATCCGTTGTTTGGTACTGCTTCAACTGGCTTGTTTGTTAGTGAATTTCTCGCTCTGGCTGAATTCAACCCGGTTGCGGCCCTGCTCTTTAGCCTTATAGAGAGTGGCATTGACGCGCGCAAGCGTAGCCTCAACCCGTTCCCCCGGTTCATATTCGGTAACCCCAAGGCTGACACTAATTGCAATTTTGATTCCGTCAGGTATGGCTACGCGTGTTTGTTCAAACCTTTGTCGAATGCGCTCCGCTACATGTAATGCTTCATCTCCAATCTGTCCCGGCAGGACCACGACAAATTCCTCACCACCAAATCGTGCAACCACATCGCTGGACCTTAGTTCAATCGCGATCAGTCTTGCAGTTGCTTTCAATACGGAATCACCAACCAGGTGGCCATACTCGTCATTAACACGCTTGAATCTGTCCAGGTCTGCCATCAGGACAGAGAAGGGGCGGTCAATCGTCTCTTGCATTTCAATTTCTGCTGTCAATTGCTTCATCAGAACGCGCCTGTTGATTAAACCTGTCAAAGGGTCGCGGGTAGACTCACGGTATAGTTTCAACAACATCAGCAGTTGGCCAGATTGGATACAGATTGTTACGCCACAGGTCATTGCCATAATCCACAGTGCGTCAAACACCTCAATGCTGAAAAGATTACCCAGGTACGTTTCCAGCCCAATATAGATGAACGCCATCATGGCCATGATGGAAGTGCTTAGCAGTATGGTAGCCGGAAACAACCCCATGACGGAAATGGCCAGAAATGGTATCACCGTATAGCCGGCAAGCGGCATTTCTTGCGCTCCACTGTTAACAATCAAGATTGAAGCAGCGTAAAAAAGCATGGTCGCCAGCATGGTCAAAGCAAGGAGTACTGATGTTTGCTTCTGTCCAACTTTCTTTGTGCTCTGCAAACAGATCATCAGGAGGACCGCTGACATACTGATTCTGACCGCAATCATCGGCTTGAAATGCTCCCAACTCAGGGTGTACAGATCGATAATCAGCCATGCAGGAACGGCAACAATGAAAAAAATCAGCAGCACCCGCAATCGGCTCAACATATATTCGGAGCGCGTGACCTTAAAGTCATCCGTATGATTGTCGGTCGACAGAATATCAGATAGTCGGAATCCCCCCAGATAACCACTGATTGTGTCAACAATAAAGGTATCTTGATCCTCACCGGCTGGATAGTGAGTACCATCTCTCTGATCCACGAGAGGAGAATTGTTACTTTCTTGCTGGTTGAATATCTTTGCTATATCCATATTGCTGCTATTCGAGCGATAACACCTAAACAAGATTATACTCTGTATCGAGATGATAGTGGGTCGTCCTACTCTAGACAACGCAGGGTATTGCATTAAGATACTTTGACTTCACCGGGGAGAAGTGCATCATTCGTCTCTACTGATTCGAATTAATCAAGTTTTGTACAACTCCACCCGGGCGTATTTATGTTACGGAAAACGCTACTCCCCACAATACTTACCATCCTGGCTTATGGTTTCTGGGTCAATCCTGACTTCAAAGAAATAGCAGCGGGTGTCGCAATCTTTTTGTTTGGCATGCTGTCCCTTGAGCAGGGGTTCAGATCATTTACTGGTGGAGTGCTCGAGAAGATTCTGCGCTACTCTACGGACAAGCTCTGGAAAAGCATCACGTTTGGTGTGGTAAGCACCACCATCATGCAGTCAAGCTCTCTGGTGTCTGTGATTACGATCTCTTTCTTAAGCGCAGGCCTGATTGGCCTTGCGGCTGGAGTCGGCATAATCTTTGGCGCGAATCTTGGCACCACTACGGGAGCATGGCTGGTTGCTGGTTTCGGGCTCAAGGTAAAAATATCTGCTTATGCTATGCCAATGCTGGTTTTTGGTGTCATTCTCATTTTTCAGAACTCCAAGCCGCTGAAAGGGTTGGGCTATATCCTGGGAGGGCTGGGATTTCTCTTCCTTGGCATCCATCACATGAAGGAGGGTTTTGAAGCGTTTAAGTCCACGATTGACCTGACCCAATTTTCCGTAGGGGGGTATCCTGGCCTTTTCATTTTTGCAGCTATTGGTATGTTTGCAACAGTAGTGATGCAATCAAGCCACGCGACCCTGGTTCTGATCATTACTGCACTGGCAGCCCAACAGATAAGCTATGAAAATGCGCTGGCCCTTGCTATAGGAGCGAATATAGGAACAACCATCACCGCGATCATTGGTGCTATGAGTGCTAACGAACAGGGAAGGCGCCTCGCAGGAGCGCACCTGATTTTTAATCTGGTCACTGGACTGATAGCGATCGTGTTTATTCAGCAGTTTATTCTGGCAGTAAATTGGGTGAGTGTTGCCACAGGAATCGGCGCGGAAGACTACACCCTCAAGCTCGCTGTTTTCCACACCTTATTTAACCTGGTGGGTGTTGTGGTTATGATTCCATTCCTCAATCTGCTGGTTGATTTTCTGGAAGGTTTCATCGTCGCGAAACAGATCGATAAAGTAGATCCAAAGTTCCTGAATGCTGCGTCCGTGGATTTTCCGGATACAGCGGTAGAAGCGGTACGGAATGAAACACTTCATGTTTACGACAATACTTGCGAGTTGATTTTAAACGGGATCAGTTTATATCAAGGTGATATTGGTTCCGGTCAGTCCCTGGAAGAAGTGGTAGAAGAGCGAAACAGGGTCCTGGATATAGATATCGACGTTGAGTATGAAAACAATATCAAGGGTCTCTATAGTGCCATTATCTCCTTTATTAGCCAGACCTCATTTAGCTGGGAAGAAGAACAGTCCGGCACTTTGCACTGGTTACGGGCGGCTAACCAAAAACTTGTTGCTGCCCTCAAAGATGTCAAGCACCTGCGCAAGAACATGATTCAACACCTTGCCTCCCCTAACCCGCATATTCGTCAGGAGTACAATCTTATTCGAATTCAGATTGCCACAGTGCCACAGTGCTTCGGGAGCTGAATGAGGCCCGAAACGAGGAAGACGAGGGCATGCCAATATTAGCGATGGATGCGTTGAAACTTATGGTGGCTGAGAATGAGGAAGATTTGCTTCGACGATTGGCCAGCCTGATGCGTGAAGACAAGGTTACCCCAGAGGTTGGAACTTCCCTCATGAATGATCACTCCTATGCCTTCGATATATCACGTTACCTGATTGAGGTGGGTGAAACGCTATTCTCTGATCCAAATGATGAGTTTACCGGTGTTGAGCGCCAGGTAGCTTTAGATGGAGACGAGTTGCAAGTGGTGCTAGACGCAGTGGACGAATAGAACTCCTTTTAAATGGTGTCGATATGGCGAAGAAAACAATACTGAATGCATTGAAGGGCTATTTCAGCAAGGGATTTCGAGAAAAATTGAGAGACGAAAACCTGCATGGTATCGCTGAAAAATTGGAAGAGAAAAAAAAGAAGTTGAAAAGAAAGCTGGACAAGGCGCAGAGTGGATCTGAGCGCAAATTGCTTAAAAAACAGCTAAAGGTAATTGAAGCTCAATGTACTAAAGCAAAGAAACTAGCTCACTAGGGAATCAAGAATAGGGTTGCCCCTATTCCTTAAAGTTTCCCATTTTAGGAAATTAGACCGATATGCAACAGGAATCAGAACTTGCAGCCATCACTGCTGACAGGCCCAAATGGTTTGATCAGGCCATTGCGATGCCGCGAAAGGAAGGTACGGTTGATGTGGACGGCTGCCCCATTTTTTACATGGAATGGGGTGACCCGGCTTCGCCGGGAATCATTATGGTCCCGGGGCTCATTGCAACACTGCGCTGTTTTTCATTTATCGCTCCTCTGCTTTCCCGGGACTACCATGTGGTCGCTTTTGATCTGTCGGGTCAGGGTGACTCCGGGGTAAGGGAGGATTACCCTGAGTCAGCCCGTGCAGCTGAAGTGTTGAGCGTGGCTGAACATACGGGTTTGTTCAACAACGACGAAAAACCACTGATCATTGCCCACAGCTATGGAGCCACGATAGCTTTTGCTGCCATTGAAGCTGCAAGTAGAAGGTTTGGTGGGATCATCATTCTAGAGATGATGACCCTCAGGTCCGAGCAAATAGAAGCCTTTCGATCCGGTAATGCGGTCAGGGGTGATGCGAAACCTCACCGGGTATATCCTGACCTGGAAACAGCCATGGGCGCATACAAGCTGGGTCCGGTTCAGCCCTGCGAAAATGAATACCTGCTTCAATACTCTGCACGGCATTCGCTGCGTGAAGTCGAAGGAGGGTGGGCCTGGAAATACTCACCCAATTTGTATGCTAATGACTATCGAACGAATGAGTGGTGGGCGCAACAGCCAATAAGGCTGGTCCAGGTGCCAGGCCGAAAAGCAATTATATATGGCGGTCTGAGTCCACTCTTTAGCCAGGATTCCATCGATTACCTCTGCGAACTAGGTGGCTCAGATATTCCGATAATTGAATTGCCTGAAGCTTACCACCAGATGATGTTAGATCAACCGTTGGCACTCACCAGCGCGCTACGGGCTATACTTTCAATCTGGAGAACTAGTTAGTTCCTGTCCGCAAATAGAGTATTTTGAGCCAAGTCTGAAGAACACATAAACCGTTAGTCTATAAAAACAATCACTTACCAAGGAACTAACCCGCTCGGTGTTAGAATACAGACAAGAACTGGTTAGAAACCTGGTTACACGGGTTGTGGTATTTAGAACATCAATTTTGGGAGAAACCAGATAGCTAAGCAGCAATACATAACGCAAGTTGGAATGGGCGTGGATCTTCATGGTGCCGACGATACCAAGGCAGCACAGCGTGCGGTGACCAATGCTATTCAGGACAACAATATGCTATTTCTGAAACACATCGGGATCAAGAGCATGGATCAGATTCTGGTTGATGTAATGATCGCCTCACCTCACCCCGACAAGCTGGACATTGAAGCAATTGCTGGTGAACTCCCGGTCGGGGTGGTATCCATTAGCTCACAAGCAGGGGGCATGCTTCAAGATGCTGACGGTACTGATGATCCGGTACTGGTTGCTATCGCAACGGTCACTATCTCTGTCGAACACTAGCGTTACAACCAGCACCTTTGCTGGTCGGTCATAGAATGGTATTTCTTTTAACAAGGCTTGCAGGCGCCCCCTGATGCTCGTCATCGGGAATGGTAACAAGTGGTTTCATCCTATTGAGATCTAGCGTATTGTTTTGACCTTAAGGCCCTGGTATCAGCGCCCAGCAAATTCATGAAAATCATAGAGTCAAACGAGGCGTGCTCTCAACCGCCGTCTCGTGCTGCCACCTCAAGTTTTTGTAACTCCTCTACAACAGAGCTAAAAGATGCCAGTACCTTGTTGTACTTTTCGTCTTCGTCCGGGTCGTCACCAAAGGTATAGTCTTTGGGAATTTGAGAATAGGGGTCGCGTTTCAACTGGTCGAGAAGTGCTATGAGCTCAGTTTGACGGCGTCTTTGTTTGAGGGTCATTTTCCACATAACGCAATGCTACCATGTCACGGTCAGTGGGCAAAAAAGAGAGACACCGTGGATAAACCGATATTCTAGAGAATGCAAAGTGAGGTAACTGCGGTAGATATCAACGCTTGCGTAAAAGAAATAGGTGTTGGTGTCACATCGCCGGGAATTCTTCCTCGTCTTTTTCCTGGTCGACTTCCGTACCTGGTGGTAATGCGGCGATGAGTTTCTGTACCATGTCCACGTGCTCTGCTTCTTCATCGCGTAGCTCGGTAAAAAGGGCTTGAACCTCTGGGTCAGTCACATTGGGGAGTGCCCTCTCATAGAAATCAAGCGCCGGTACCACCGGTACCACCTTCGGAACAGCCGAATAAAAGAATAGCGAAAAACCTGGGGCAAAATACTTGATATTCATTTTTCCATCTCTTGTTCTATGTAGTAGATCCCGATCCCGGCACGCATTCTGCTTTCATCTTCGTTGCTGGGTACATCACCTGCATCGCGATCATGAGCGGCAAACCATCGGTCCATTTTCTTTAGGAATGCTCTTGCGTCTTCGTGACTCATCGAGCGGAAGTTTTCAACGGCTGATCGTGACAGGTTGTTGTAGGCCGTAGTTAGTTGAAGCCGGGTCATCCCTTCCTCGGCGTCCAGATTGTGGTCAAGATTGTCGAGCAGGTCGGCAACACTGGCACCCAGAATCTGAAATTGTGCATCCTTGTCGTTGCCCGGTACATACGCCGAGTCGTTCTTGAGGTGAATGCTTCCCTTTGTATCGAGCCTGACGGCTCCGACCCGGAGCAGTTCATCCAGAACCGCGCGAACGGGAATATCGCCACTGTACTTTTTCACCAGTTCGGCAAAACTCGGTGCTGGTCCATCAGCAGTAAGGGCGGCAGGTTTTCCTGAACTATCCTGGAATTCACTGTCCCGGCTCCAGCCGCTGATGATACGAACACCTCGGTTATAGCTGCTTTGACCCGCTGGTGATTCTTCTTGCTGGCGAAGTCGTGCGACTTCTTTTCTGTTCAGGCCCGTCAATAAAGCAATTCTAGAGACCGATTGTTTGCGCCCGGAGACGGGGAAGTCCTTATCGGCGCTGGCGACATAGACCTCCCTGGTGATTTCCGCGAACTCACCATAAGACACTCCATGGCGAAGCATGATCCGGACGAGCGGGCGGAGTAAACAGGTGATAGCAGACTTTATAGCTGTATTCATATTTGGGAATATTATCCCAAATATATAAAAAGTCAAGGAATTGGGAAAATATTCCCAATTAAGATCTCGTCATGATCGATCTTGACTACCAGCGGTTCCAGTGAGTAATGCTGGCCGCCGGTGTTCGTCGCGCGCGTTTGAACTCAGTACCGATAGTGTAGGCAATCGGTAGAAGAGCGACCTGCATAACATCCTCAGGGATATCCAGTAAGTCAGCCACGCGCTGTTCCTCATAGAGATGAACCGTCGTAAGGACAGAGCCTAACCCGCGTGCCCTGAGGGCGAGTTGGAAACTCCAGATAGCGGGGAAAATGGATCCCATGGTGGCTACCCAGCGAGCTGGTGAAGTATCTGCGGGTGGGCGGCCCTCTATGCAGGGGATGAGAAATACAGGTACATCCTGAAGGTATTCCATCAGTTCGCTGGCACCGGCGTATACGCGGGAAGTCTGGAGATCTCCTGCCTCCATTGCCTTTGCCTGGGAGGCACGGAATTGACCCTGCTCACTCTGACGGCAGATATCTGCCAGTGCAGCCCGCTGTTCCTTGTCGTCGATGACTATCCAGCGCCAGGCTTGCCGGTTGCCTCCGGTGGGTGCCTGTATAGCGAGTTCAAGGCACGCTTCTATGACGGTCCTTGGTACTTCGCGCTGCAAATCGAGACGCTTGCGCACGGCGCGAGTGGTTGCTAGCAGTTCATCGGTCATGCCTAAATCGAATTCCATCGTCGTGTTCCTCCATGATTTTGTCAACAGAATAGTGGGGGTCAGAGTAAAGTGCCAGAGCACGTTTCTGGTACTTTACTCTGACCCCAACCTGTGTAACGGTAGCATTGCGTAAGCTGTTACGAATGAGATGGGAATTGATCTATGAGTGAAAAAGAGGAGAGCACAGAGAAGAGACTGGAACAAGCTCTGCAGAAGGGTGCTCCTGAGCTAAAGGTTCAGCGGATTAGTAAAGTTGAAAGACTCACGGGAGGCTTGTCCTCGCAAAACTTTTTTGTCACTGCTGATACCGATGACGGTGAGGTTACCTGGGTTATGAGGGTTGAGCCGAAACACGGCATGATTACACCCTATAGCATGGAACGTGAATTTAACCTGATTCGTGCAGTTGGCGAGGCAGGGATTCCTGTTCCGGAGGTTTTGTACCTGGAGCAGGATAAGTCGATTATGGATGGGGACTTCATTCTGATGTCCCTTGTTGAAGGTGAGATCTACTCGCAGAATGATCCCCGGTTGCATGCGGACCCTGCGTTAATGAAAAGCGTGCAGAATCAGTTTGTAGAGGCACTCGCTAAATTGCACAGCATCTCCCAGGATGTGATCCCGAACTATGCAGATGGTGCTGAATCGGTGAGGGCGCAGGTTGAAATTTATCGAACCAGGCTGGCGCGAGCCGAGCAGATACCCAGCCCGGCATTTAGGCATGCCCTTGAAGTCCTTGAGCGGGGTGCTCCAGAAGCACAGAGAATATCACTGCTGCATGGTGACTACCGTTCACCCAATCTGATGTTTCGGGACGGCAAGCTTCAGGCGATTCTTGACTGGGAGCTGTCGAGAGTTGGTGACCCGCTGACAGATATCGCCTTTACACAGACAACAGGTGCCGGTATCTGTGCAATAGAGGGTGAGCTTGCAGAGTACTACACGGAGCTAACCGGGGTTTCGATAGGTGAAGAGGAAATGGAATATCACCGCTTTCTGGAAGGCACAAAGGCGGGGATCATTGGGCTCGGTGGAGCCACTGCTGTAGTCAAGGGCGGTACTGATCTCAGGTTGCTGTCAGTTACTGTCAGTGCCCTCGGCGGAGGGCAACAGAATGACGTGAAAGAACTTGAATCCAAATTTGATAAATACCGGGGGAAATAGTCAATGATCGTACTTGATTCTGTTCAACTTCTCGATGCTGTTCACCGCTCTCTAAGCAGCAATGTACTGCCGATGCTGGAAGATGATTTTGCCCGGGTACAGATTGCGGCTGCACTGAAAATCCTGGAGGAGGTTGGTGATCGACTGGAGAATGGTGACCCTTGTGAGGATTTTAATGCAGCTATTAGTGCTGATGTGACTGATCTCGCGGGCAGGGTACAAAAAGATGAGCCCGACTTTGCCCAGGCGTTAGAGGCTGCGGTAGCTTCTGCGCTCGATGGGGGTGAGCCAAGGGATGTGAATCGTCAGCTGGTTGAATCTCTCTGGTCTGCGGCGACAAAAACGGACGCTAAACATAGAACCGAACTGCTTTCTCTCTTGAATGAACGTGCAAAAGAAATTTCCGCAAACGACGCAAGGTGGATATGCCCTGAAGCGCTGTTATCATTGATATAGCTAGTTCCTGTTCGTAAATGGAGAAATTTGGCCAAGTATCGCAACACAACATTAGCGCTAGATATATAATTCAATCACTTATAAAGGAAGGGCCGCCTAGGATAGCCCACTCGATGTTAGAAAACGGACAGGAGCTAGAGAATAGGGCTCGGGTAACGGGCCCAGCCTACAACTAACTTAGAAAGGATATTCATCATGAAATTTGGTATCAGCTATTTTGCGACACACATGGGTGCTGACCCGGCTGAACTCGCGATTGACATTGAACGCCTGGGATTTGAGTCCTACTTTGTGTCGGAACATTCACATATTCCAGTTGATACGGATTTCCCGCTGGCTGATGAGGTACCCATGCCTTATCGAAGTATGTTCGATCCGTTTTTATCGTTGGCTGCTGCCGCAGCTGTTACTAAACGGATAAAACTGGGTACGGCCATCTGTATCATCCCGCAACATGACCCAGTCAACCTTGCCAAGACGATCTCCACCCTCGATCAGATATCAAATGGGCGCGCTATCCTGGGGATTGGCGCTGGCTGGAATCCACCTGAAATGGAAAATCATCGAGTCGCCTTCGCGGATCGTTTCCGCATAACGCGTGAACGAATCGAAGCCATGAAAGAATTGTGGACCAAGGAAGAAGCAGAATATGCGGGTAAACTGGTTAATATCACCAGATCCTGGCAGTGGCCAAAGCCCGTGCAGCAACCCTATCCACCCATTCTGGTTGCTGGTTCAGGAGCAAATATCATTAAGCGCTGTGTCGATTTAGGTGATGGCTGGATGCCTGTTTTTGCTATCCAGTGGCATGAGTCTCTTCGCAACAAGCAGACGCCATTGGATGACTTGCCTGAAATGGCGGCGGAGTTACGTCGTCGGGCAGAAGAAGCGGGTAAGCCGAGACCTACAATCACAGCTATGGGACTGCCGCCAACACCTGAGTATATGGATTTACTTGAGGAGCATGGTGTCGACCGGCTGATGCTGGGACTGCCGCCTGAAGGTAAAGAGCTGGCGTTCGAAACACTTGAATCCCACGCACAAGCAGTCTCTGCCTATTTGTGATCTAAGCGGAAGTTGTCGGATCCAGTTGATACCCGATACGGCGACTTGTGGCAGGCTTCCCTTCAATAGGATAGCCTGCCAAGATTGCTCGATGACCTACAATATCATTCCGCCATCGACTACCATTTCACTGCCCGTAATGAAACTTGATTCGTCTGATGCAAGATAAAGCACCATTTGTGCGACATCTTCAGGCTCACCCAGGCGACCAATCACACTGCCGCTGGACATGGCTTCCAAGGCTGCAGCCGGATCCGGTAGCGTATTAACATAGTCGGTAACCATCCGTGTACGGATTGTCCCCGGATGAACAGAGTTACAGCGAATACCGGTTTTTGTTTGACCGCAGTGTAGGGCTACTGATTTTGTCATCATTGCCACCGCAGCCTTGGATGTGTTGTAGGCGGTAAGGTTGCCATTTGCGCGCATGGCAGCACCAGAAGACATATTAATAATGGAACCACCATTGCCAGCCTTCTTCATTGCGCCAATACCGTATTTGCATCCAAGAAACACACCATCAACATTGAGTCCCATCACCTTGCGCCAGAACTCGAGGCTGGTGTCCTCGATATTAGCTGCCGGGCTGATACCTGCGTTGTTAACGAGTATATCGAGGCGACCATAAGTATCTACTATCCAGTCGCATGTCTCTTGCCAGTCGGCCTCACTGGTAGCATCAAGATTCCTGAATGCTGCCTTTTCACCAATTTCTGTTGCTGCCTTCTGGCCTTCCTCCTGCTGAACATCGGCCAGGACTACCTGGGCTCCCGCTTCAACCAGCATTTCCGCGCAACTCTTGCCTATTCCCTGGGCGGCGCCCGTTATTAGCGCCACCTTGTTGTCTAATTTACCCACTTCTAAGCTTCCTCCGCATCGATGAACATTATGGCCAGGTCCAGTTATTGAGCCTGACGATGATTTATTCCAGCCAACACTATACCCTAGCTTTCAGCAACAGGCTCTTCAACAGGTCGAATATTGACCGGGATTGCACTCATCATCGGTATACCCGTATGAGGGTCGAAATCCTTATCGACGCTGGTCAGTCGTCCCGTGTTGCTGCCAATGTGACGTACCTGCATGTCAAATTCCGGGGCATCACCAAAGCCATGGGCCATGGAGACAACACCCTCAAGAACATCCGCTGCCTCTTCAACGATCCCCAATATTGAGCTGTGATCAGAGACAATTTCAACCATGTCGCCAGAAGACAGATTCCGGGCTCTGAGGTCTGCTGGGTTCATATAGGCTGGGTTATAAAGCCCATTGCGTTTTAGCGCTGGGATGTCTCTGCCAACAGAGTTGTAAACGCCATGCATACGTCGGCTGACCAGCCGGTGGCTGAATTCTTCGCCCTCCCGGTAGCCACCGCCGGAAACGAGTGCCTCGGTCTGAACCGCATGGAGCTCATCCATCATAAAGCTGTTACCAATATCCAATCTTTCGCTGCATCCTGCATCTTTTGATAACACCTTTATTGAGGGGTCGTCAAATATGTGCCCATGTGGATACTTTTTGACTTCAGACAAAGGCACGCGGGAGTCCCGGGTAAGGATTTCAAAGAGATCATCCATGCTGGGTTTGTTTTCCATGTCCAATGACGCTCCGGCAAACTTCAAACTCAATCTCATGCGTTGAGCAAGGCCATAAAAGAATTCCCACTCTTCAAGCAGATCGGATCCTTTAGGGGGCGGCACAATGGCGGGATGGTACTGTGCAAAGGGTTCCGGGTAACCCGCTGAGGCCCCATTCATGATCCACAGCGCTTCATGCAATATCGTCATGGAGGGTTGCTCAAGGGAAAGCTTAGGGGCGACCACGTAATCCGCCTGCTTTGCAGTGGCCGACATGACAATATCCAAAGTGATATTCAGATTGAGCTTTTTCATGGCTTCATAGGTTTTAAGCTGATCTGGCCAGACTGCCATGGGGTTACCTCCCACACTGATCAGGGCCTTTACCTGGCCTTCCCCTTCCATCAGGATTTCATCGGCAAGTGCGGCTGTACTTAAACCCGCGGCCGAATTAGTGAGATTTCGGACCCGCAATTTTTCCCCAAAACCCCAGGTGGGTGGCTTCGGCTCACATTGTGCCTTACCTCTTCTCTCTGGCATCAGCACAAATGGGTTTGGCATTTTTTCGCCTTCCCGCATCCAGCGCCCGCAGAGGCTCGCAATAACCAGTCCCATGTACTCGGTCAAAGTACCCCTTGGAGACATGTTAGGGCCCGTACCTACCGTGACATCTCCACTGGCTGCAGATGCGAAAAGGTGGGCTGCTTCAATCAGCATCTCTCCTGGAACACCAGCACGTCGCTGAACATAGTCCGGGGTGTATGGCTCTATGCTGTCGCGCAAGGCATCAAAGCCTTCAACATTCTCCCGTATAAATGCAGTATCTTGAAGCCCCTCCTTGATGATGGCTCTGGCGATTCCGGCCAGAATCGTGGGATCTTCTCCGGGTTTGCACTGGAGAAATACATCAGCTTTTTCAGCGCATTCCGTTCGCCTGGGGTCAATGACAATGGTCTTCATCCCTCTTTTGCGCGCATCGAGCATTCTCTTGGCGGGGCTGTACTGGGGAGTACCCCACATTGAGACCAGGGGATTAGTACCGACAAACATCCACACATCCGCCTCCGCAAAGGGGCGAGGTCCTGCATTCCAGCGGCCGTGCAGCGCCATTGACATGGACTTCCCCGGTTGATCAATGGTGCCACTGCTAAACCTCATTGGAGATTCAATGGCCTCCATAAAAGCCATCGACATGGGTCCACTGGTTGGGTAGAGATGGCTGAATGTGCCGGAGTACATGGCCACAGCACGTGGGCCGTGCTGATCGAGGATCGATGTGAGCCGATTGGCAACCTCATCCATCAGGGACTCGCTGGCAATCTTTGCAAACTCTCCTGAGTCCTGCCGTTTAACCGAATGAGTCAATCGCTCAGGAATATAGTGCTGGGCCGGTAATTGCCTGCCCTTGATGCAGCTATACCCGAAGTACATGGGGTTGTGCTTGTCGCCAATTACCTTTGTAATCCGATCGTTTTCGACCTCCACCTTCAACCCACAAAAGGCGTGACAAAACCGGCACATGGCGTAACGGGTCTCAGACATAACAGTCTCCCTGCCGCAAGATTGATTGGGATAAGAGTAGAGTACCAGAGTAAAATCACGCTGACCCTGATCATCGGAGGAATAAGTTGTAAATTCACCCTTCACCAGCAAAATTAGTTGGTTATACTTACCCTGGACCCTGACAGTCCTTAGATCTGAATTCGTCCTAGAGACGAAACAACAATTATTTGAGGAGAATCGTATGCCCAGAATAAAAGAAACAGGTGGAATGGAAGGATTTGGCGGTGTCTATGCACACTGCCCGGATCTATTTGAAGGATTTATGTACCGTTATGGATTGCTCTGGACCCATAGTCGATTGGAACCGGTACTGAAGGATCTAGTTCGTCTAAAGTCGGCGAATTTAAAC
>PBRP01000026.1 GCA_002726655.1 Gammaproteobacteria bacterium | reverse complement strand
CCCAGAAGAGCTATCACAGGCTACTAAGTTCATTGGCTGAGTGGGAGATGCCACGGATTAAAAAACCCTTCGGCACGTTGCTCCTACAACAAATTGGCAACAAAACTATCCAATCTGCATTTGACCAACAATTCGATGCGGAACTCAAGAACACTGCAAGGAATAGAAGGTTTGCTGTGCTCAAGGTTGTCTTCAACTGGGGGATTCAAAGATTCCCTGGTTGCGAGAAGAATCCGGTTATCGGTTTGAGAATCCCTGCCGAAGCGCCTAGAGATCGCTATGTATCAGATAAAGACTATGCCTTCATCCTAGACATAGCGCCTACTCGTTTACAGCTAATCATGAGGGCAATCTATCTTCTGCGGCTCCGACCAAGTGAAGCAAGAACAATACATCGCAAGTTATCTGAGGCTGATAATAAGGCGAAAAAATCAGGGGTAGTTGATGATGGCATCCTAGTATTTCGCGGCAAGGGTTCTTGGGGAGGACTGGTGGAGTGGTCTGATGATCTTCTCAAATGGAACACCGACTGCAAGACGCACAATCGGGATTTTATTACAAAGTGGCAGATAAGGGACAACAAGGGTAATCGAATTACCAAAGGAGCCTTGGATTCCATGTGGAGGCGTGTTTGGGCAAAAGCCCAACTTATGCTTGAAGATGGGCAGGTAGAGTCAATACCCGACCACTACACTTTGCACGACTTAAAGGCAAAAGGGTTAACTGATCACCCCAACAAGGATGCCGGACACAAGTCCCCAAAAATGCGAGAAGTTTATGATCGAGAGCATCGAAGAGAGTTACCTACAAGATGAGGGAAAAGATGAGGGAATTCCACTGTACAAATATCAGTATGGCCTCTACAGCCCTTTAGAAATGGTGGAGCTAGTCAGGATCGAACTGACGACCTCGTGACTGCCAGTCACGCATACACCCTATTTCTAAAGGGCTGTAGCCACCTTCATTGGGCATTTATTAGCACTGCTATTAAAAATAGGGCTACAGAATGCGGCCTGTAGCCCTTCATTGGGCAGTCATTGGGCAGGGTCGGCCCGACTATTCAGCGTTACTAGCCTTCCCGACGTTCAGTCCGATCCGGTTGATCACATTCAATATAAACTGAATGATCTCATCGTCAGCCCATATGGCACCATATGGCCCTGTTTGCTAAGAGACGTTTCTGCCAATTTAAACTGAAGCATAGGAGTTTCGGTAGGAGCAGAAAAGTATCTCATAGAATTTAGGCCAGTGGTCCCATATGGGCTGACGACGTACACACCTTCGCTTTGTCACACAATGGCGAGCTAAACGCTGCAAAGCTTAAGATAAGCCGTCTTATTTCCGGACGACTAAGAGATATTTATTGTCGGTCTGCAACCCAGTACACGAACACATTAAAGAGGGCAGGACTACCGCTACAACTTCACCCATAAGTTGGTTGCCGCATCTATTACTCACTGACTAAAACAACGATTTTTTTTGAACCCGCGGTGGGCTCGTGACGCATCACCAGATCGACCTTACCATCCTGGTTAAGGTCGTCGATGCTGATTAGTTCTGGGTCAGATGGCATGTGTGCATTGATGACCGTCGCTGACTTTGAAAATATATCCGCATTGCCTAAACCACGAAAAATGTTGAGTCGGTCTTCTCCGTCTTGCACGAACAAATCGTCGATGCCATCGCCATCGGCGTCGGCAATTAGCACGGAAGGATAAAAGAAGTCACCTGAGCTTAAATCAAAGGTAGCCTTGATCTTTCGCTGCATGTTCGGTTTGTTGGGGTAGCCCCCTTCTGTCATCTGATAGAAGTTAAGGTTAATTGTTATTGCGCCGGTAATGAGTGCGCCCAGAACCTTGCCTAGTCCGATATCAACTGCAGAAATCATCATGTCGGTTTGGTTATCGTTGTTAAAATCTACATCCTTTATCTCAAATTGATAACCCTTGCTATCGATCGCTGTGACTGGCGTCTGCGTAAAGCCCAGTTCGCCTTTCACCACAATGCCACGATATACGTAATAGGATGTTTGTTTCCGAAACACGCCTTGGCTTTTCACAGAAATGACCAACATATCCGTCAGGCCGTCACCATCCAGATCCCGCAGTTTTATCAATGCTCGCGACAAATTATTCGACTGATCCATGTCGCGCATGGCAACGTTCAACGCCTCCATGCCGCCGAAGTCCAATTCGATACCGGTATCGACACTGATGGGCTGCTGCAAAAACTGTCCGTTGACCTGCTGTGGGAATACGCGCAGTTGATTNTCGACCAAGACGGCAACGTCGCTTTTGCCATCGAGGTTCATGTCGCTCAGGTATTTTTGTTGTGGCTGGTACCAGAGATAGTCATTGAACGAAAGCTCGGCAACAGGCGGGGCACGATGGCTCGTTGGCGTGGCAAAGGAACCGTCTGCGAGCTGGATATGGATTTGAAAACCATCAAACCCGGGGATCACCAGGTCATCCTTGCCGTCGCCGTTCACGTCAGTGAACAGATCGAGATGAGGCAATGCATTGCTTATCGGAGTGCAATAAATCGTCGAAATGTCTGAAAGTTTGGTCCTTTCCCCGGTTAACGGTTCCAATCTGAAAGCCGCTGATTGCGTGAAAACAACAATGGCATCGCGTTTTTGCAACCGACCGACATCAATAGCGATGAGATCTTCAGTAAGCGTTAGCGTTGATAGGGCCTCTGAATACTGTCCTCCGATTTGCGGCATNAGAGAAAGGGTGCGACGCCCTTTTGGGTCAATGGTGACGATGACGAGGTCCGCGACCTGAGGGTCAGATAAAAAAGCAGCGACAACAGTTTGTTGGCCAACCGAGGCTGTAGCGATTGTGGATGCCTTGAACGCGACTGCATAGGAGGTGGGCAAACACAAGATTCCCATGACAAAGCCCAGCGCCGCTAGTCGCGCCGACGAAAAAAAAGTCGTAGGGCCAAGGTATCCTGCGTGAGTCGGTTTGATCATGGTGCATTTCCCAAAACTGCTTGAAGCCTAAGAGGCCTAAGTTAATTGACGGTGAGGTTTTCGACGCGATTCGCTGACGATAGCAAAAGTGCCTATTTACACCGTGAATCTTTTTGTTAGAACGCTCTGATGGCAGCTTTCGACTATCATGCCATCAGCGACGAGACCTCGCTTGAACTGACAGGATAACCGCAAGTCTCGGTTAGCGAGGACGGCCGTTGGGGTCAGTCAATACTTGAATAAAGAGAAGGTCAAGGTCGCGAGCGAGAGTGTCTGTGCTGTTGGTGTTTTTTAAGGCGTGCTTTGTTCGATACTAATTCTCCCATTCGCGCAAATCAGCGCGCAACCCGCACGATACCCGGGCGATACAGGTGTGTCCACACCACCAACGCCTCAGCACTATTTTCTGAAATCTTTAGTTTTAAAATTATCCCGCGAGATTAGTCGGTCTGGCGGGGTATCAGAAGAATTAACCACTTTTCTGCTTCATCAGCCATGCATATAATCCATTTGAAACCGGTATTGGCTCCAGCTCTCGATGGTATTTGGTCTCTGTTAACGAAATATCGGACTGGAGCACGCTGATATAAATCAGGCCGTGGTGAAGAGTGCTAAAGCATCATTACTACCATCTGAAGGCAAGAAGGACGCCCTTGCCACATTGATAGGCGCGCTGGTTGGAGCATTTGTCTTCTCAATGGCTTTCCCGGTGCTCGATAAGCTGCTGCTGCAGAACGCCAGCTTCGGAAAAATAACGTTTGAGCAGGTTCTGGGGATCAATGGAATTTTCCTTGCCATTCCATTTAGCCTGGCGCTGCTCTACACCGCGTTCTTTGTACTTAAAGATCGTTATGAGTGATGCGCACAGGTGGCACTTCTCACAGCCAGAGCTATTCGCTAAGGATGGATATGAGTAAAACCGGACTGAATTTCCTCCAGCATAAAGGCGACGCCGGTTTGAACGCCCTGCACACCCTCTAACAGCACTGGTCGTTTTCCGGTGCGACGGTGGATTGTGTCTATTGTATTCAGGCAGACATAGAACCTAACGCCATTGTCAATCAGGCTCGCAATTCTGGTGCGGTTAGGGTTGTCGTCAGCAAAAAACATTTGCGCACCTTTGGCAAAAGCGACGACTTCTATATCAATAAAGTCTGGCCCCTGGTAGTGCTTGATCAGGTTGTTTGAAATATCAAGCGTGGACGTATACTTAGTCGGGTCCGCATCACTGACCTGCAGTATTACGCGCTGTTTCGCAAAGGGCTTTGCATCGGATTCAGCGGAATAGACCGGAAAGGAAACGAACCAGGCCATCAATATCACAAATCGAGTCATCATTTTTTTATCCTAGCGTTCCAAAATAATCTGCAATCCCAGGGTTATTTGAAACACCTTTCAATCCCGGTGTTTCAAATTTTTCCAGCCTGATGGTCTTTTGATCTCTCAGGTAGTCAGCGACCACCTCCCAGACTGGTTGTCCTGAAGCCTGTGCCCCGACTGCGGCCCAGCCTGCAACCTTGTAGTTTTTGCTATTCTCCATAGACCGGCCATCGCGAAGCCGCATATCTGTGATCCTGCTGCCCATTGCAGTATCTGGCCTGCAATTGTATGTGAGCCCGCCGGAACGCACCATATCACCACCCTGCTGGTAGTAAGGGTCGGCATTAAAGACATTGTCCGCAACACTTTCCATGATGAACTTGATTTCTGATCCCGGCATTTCACGAACATAGGTTTCAGGGTATGTCATGCTGGTCTGATCCAGCAGCCGCTCCATCGTAATAGCTTCACCAGGCAACACCGAGGTGCCCCAGCGGAAACCAGGAGACAGGGCAATTTCCGTATCAAGCTCCTGCATCAGCGCATCACAGATAACCTGATCAAAGGTCCCATTAAAATTACCGCGTCTGTACAGGAGGGTATCTGCAGTTGCCAGTTCCTCACCCAGCAGCGTTGCATAAGGCAACCTGACCCTATCAATATATTCCTGCATCGCCACGTCCGACTCGAGTAGATTGGCAAACACCGGCAGCAGCTTGTACCGGTAGCCACTCACCCCTGAGCGTCCAAATTCTAAATCTAGTACTGCAACGAATTTTCCATTGGACCCGGCATTGGTCACCACCGTGACCCCGCCCGGGTTCTTTACTTCAATGGGGACAGGGACACCATCATGCGTATGGCCCCCGAGAATAAAATCTATGCCTGAAACCCTGCTGGCGAGTTTCAGGTCAACATCCATGCCGTTGTGGGAAAGCAGAACCACGGCATCAGGCTGCTCTGACCTTCTGATTTCACCAACGAGAACACTCAGATCCTGCTCCTGTATGCCAAAGGTCCAATTGGGAATAAATCGCCTCGGATTGGCAATCGGGGTGTAGGGAAAGGCCTGACCAATCACAGCTATGCGTCTGCCATTGAGGTTCTTGATCAGATATGGCGGGAAGATGTGACCAGTATCCTCATCGAACAAGGGTACCCCTTCAAATAGAGCGTCTTCAGTAGCCTTTATATTCTGGGCAATGAAATCGCCATTGAACGTCTCAACATTGTTCAGCACCGTTTCTTCGTGATAGGTAAATTCCCAGTGACCCGTCATCACATCCACACCAAGAAGATTACAGGCTCCTACCATGTCCTGGCCNCCGGTCCAGAGAGCTGTCCCCGAACCCTGCCAGGTATCTCCACCATCAAGCAGCAGGGAATCCGGCACAGTAGCACGGAGCTGTTTTAACAGCGTTGCAAGGGGTGAAAAACCTCCAATACGACCATATCGTTCTGCAGCTTCACTGAAATCGAGATAGGTGAGCGCATGTATCTCCCGGGGACCTAGCGCGGGTACAACATCCAGCAAATTCTTTCCTACACGATGAGGCAACTTGCCATTTGCAAGACCAACTCCCAGGTTCACATTAGGTTCCCGGAAATGCACTGGATTCAGCTGGGCGTGGGTATCAGTAATATGCAGAATTCTGGCCTGACCAAAGGTCGGGAGGCTGTATATATCAGTACCCCTGGCAGACCTGAGCGAGGTGCAGCCGGCTGCGCTGGCAGCCACCCAGGTCTTGGCCAGCATACCCAGGAATTCACGTCGATTCATATTGTTTGCTCTGGTCTTTTACTTCGGAACACGCCCGCGCCAGGCCGTTTCTTCTTTGTTTGCCTGCGTTACTGAAGCCTGAGCTGTAAATAGTGCTCTTTTCGCCTCAACCATTGCGGCCGCTTCATTACCTGCTTCGAGCGCTTCACTAGCTGATGTGAGCAACCGCCCAGTGATGACCCACGCATGGTTTTTCGCTTTCGCCGCAGCATAAGCGGATTCAGCTTGATCGAGAATACTGCGGACATCATTACTAGCATCCTGCACGTCAACGCTCTCATCTACCGAGTCACTGGTGCCCACTTCGGCATTCCGGCCGGGTTCAGCGCAACCCAGCACGAGCAACAATAAACCTGTACTGACAATCAACTTGAGGTGCTTCATTCTCTATCTCCTGCTTGCTGGGCCGTTGAGTTCCATACCGTTGTTCATGTAGGTCAAGAAATATTCCAGGTTCCTATATGCCTTACTCTGTTGTGCCAGGCTCTCTGCACCCACCTGTTCATTACACTGCAGGAATCGTCTCTGTATTCCGCCTATCTGCTCCCACTTGAACCTGTAGGTTGGCCAATGAGTTGCATGCCCAATTGATGCGCTAAGAATCTCCGCACGCAGAAGACCACCAACGATATCCATATGACAACTGCTGCAGGCGAAATCGAGCTGCCCACGTCTTTCGTAGTAGAATCGTTTGCCCTGTTCATAAGCCTCAACAGCCTCTTCCGGCACCTTAATATCGAACTTGTTTCCACGTGAGGTAAACGCCATGTAGGCCGAGATATTTCCCATCTCCTCACCCATATAGTCAAGCTGTGCTTCATCATTGGCGTCACGACAGTTGTTGATCGCAAGCTCGAGGGTTATCACCTCGCCACGATCCAGATCAAAATAGGGGTAAGTCTGCTTAATTCCCATCCCCCCATTGGCAAAACAATCGGTATAGGATTTACCATTGGCGAAGGCTACTGAAAACAGACTTTCACCTTCATCAACCGCGATCTCGTAAGGGGGAAAGTCTTCAATCTCCAGCCATTGTTCACGTTTTGCCGCATCGAGCGCATAGGCGCCATCTTTATGCGCTGCAATCTCGATACCTGGGAGCCGCTCTTTATAAAACTTTTCAAACGCAACCCTATCAGCCTCCGGATCAGCGACCGCCTGTGAAGCAATACCCAGGAACATCAATATAAAAAGCCCTGCTTTCATCTGTGACCTCATTGATCAGCTCACTTGAGTGTTATCTCACCCGTGGAAGACTCGCCCAGATTGTCAGTCCAGCCGATCTTTATCGTATCTCCCGGCTTGGCATTGTTAACCTTGAACGACAGGTAGGGGTTTTTTGAAACGGATGGCCCCCACTCTGCCTTCATTGTTACTGTGCCATTGTGTTCGCAAACAACTTCTTCAATGTAGTGGGCCGGGATCACATTTCCCTCGGCATTCTTGCGCGTACCGGTTTCCATCGGGTGAGGCATCAGTGCCTTAATTTTTGCGACACCGTCTTTTACCTTGCCCCTTATTTTTACTGGTTTTGCTGCCATTATCTTGCCTCCTTCATCTGCCACAGCGACCTATCCACCACAGCCGCCGATGGTGACCTTGACTTCTTTGCCTGCCATATAGACCTTGTCCTCGGTTCTAACCAGAGCACGCACCATGGAACTCTTGCCCATCTTCACTCTCAGGGAAATGTCCGGCGGGCTCATCGCACCCACATGAAAACTGGCTGATAGGGGGTTGGGATTTTTATCTATAACAACGTACACCGCTTCAACGCCGCTAATATCAGTTGAAATAGTGACGGGAACAACCGCTCCATTTTCAGCTATATCCGGAATCTTCAGTCTAATCTCATCGCTCGGTGTTACTGGAAGATCACCAAATAGTTCCCTGTAGACCTCATCTAATTCTTCAGCTTCAAATGCCTTTACTGCCCTGGCAAGCAATTTGAGTGGCATACTGCTCAATGCAACTAGTGAAATAACACCCTGCAACAGCCGGCGTCGCGAAGTTTGCACCTTCATAAGATTGTCTCCAATTTCATTTACAAGGAATGAATGAAGTCGACCACCAGGTCAACTTCCTGTTCGGTCAAAATGGAATGCCGACCATAGGGCGGCATCACGGTGTCGGGGTTGCGTTTCGCTGCTTCCCATATCTGGGACCGAAGGGCTGATCGATCCGGAAACCGGAGCTTCATCTGGACCAGGGGCGGGCCTATCATTCCTGGCAATTCCCCATCTGCTATCACGTGGCAGGAAAGGCAGTTGCCCGCATTTCTATTGAAAGCAATTGCCTTGCCCATCTCGATTCTCTGTTCAGGTGATACCGCTGTACTGATACCCGGCACCAGCAATATCAGCAGCAGAATTTGAAACTGTGCAACGCTCCTCATTGGTTTGCCCCCACCATAAAGTCCACAGCTTCATCAACCGCTTCGTCTGAAAGATTAATAAATCCCCCCTTGGGAGGCATAGCTCCCTTTTCACCGGCGAACCCATTCCTGGCGCGCTGTTTCATATGCGGCATACCTGCTGCTGCTCGATTTTTCCAATCCTTGCTATCACCCAGTATCGGCGCACCACCAAGACCGGACTTATGACAGATCGAACAATACTGGTTGTAGATTACCTGACCAGGCAGCACCTCTGCCGGCACTTCCAGTTGCCATTTGTTCACTAAACTGGCCTTGGCAGGGAGAACGGATGAAATTATTGCAATATCTCCAGGATCCTTACATTTTTCCATACACCTGGTGTTGTGTGTGTCGGGTCTCGGATCAGGAATGAAGTTGCCGATGTTCGGCAGCTCAACTGATGTGAAATTCGTGTAGCTCAGCACAAATTCCTCTTCGACAAGGTCATTCAGGTACAAGACGTAGGCCGTTAATGCATATACCTCGTCGTCTCCAAGAGACTCAGGCATCATGAAGGGCATGGTCCTGCGAATGTAGTCCCACAGGGTACTGGTATGCGCCCAAAAACTGCCGACAGTTTTTGTCGGTCTCGCGTCAGTCAGTGTACCCTCGCCGCCAGCCAATATCGGGAATCGACCAACGCCCTCCCCGAAACTGCCATGGCACTCAGCGCATTTCTCTTCGTAAAGCATTTCACCATCTTCAACCGAGCCACTGCCAGCCGGTAGGCCTGTTCCATCTGGCCTGATATCAATATCCCAGCCAGCTATTTCAGCCTTTGTCGCTGGGCTCCCATAACCGTAGTAGCCCGTCCTGTCCTCAGCACCAACTGCCCCTGTGGAAAAGAATACGAGGAGCAGAAAACCGGCCCACCTATGAAAGCTGGACATTCGCCACACCTCCATCCGGCATCAGTTTCCACGTATGTATCGCATTCTTGTGATAGATAGAACTGGAGCCTCTGACGTCCCGCAACTGGCGGAAAGTCGGTTGCACATATCCGGTTTCATCAACGGCTCGGCTCTGCAGCAACGCAGGTGAACCATCCCAGTCAAATTCAATTCCAAACCGGGTCAGGGCTCTGGGCAGCACAAGGCTGGTTATTCTTGCCGGTCTGAAGGAAATCCCGCCATCTAGTGAAACATCGACCTTTTTAATCTTGCCCCTGCCGGACCAGGCTAATCCCTCAATCCAGTATTTGCCTTTGCCGCGCAGCGGTTTTTCCGGGCTGGGTGAAGTGATGACAGAATTACACTCCTGAACAAAAGAAAACTCACGAGCACGCCCATCGGGCATCAGGTCCGTATATTTGGATGTTTCCTCCCTTTGGTACCAGGGCCTGTCACCTACTTCAAGTCGCCTAAGCCATTTAACGCAGGTGTTACCCTCCCAGCCGGGATTAATCAGCCTGACGGGATAGCCCTGCTCTGGTCGCAGGGCCTCCCCATTCTGTGCGAAGACCACCAGGGCATCATCAAGTGCCTTCTCCATTGGAATACTCCGGCTGAGATGAGATCCATCAGCCCCTTCCGCCAGAACCCAGCTGGCATCCCGAGAAACACCAACTTCCTCCAACAGCGTCGAGAGCAACACTCCAGTCCACTCACAGCAAGCCAGCATCCCATGGGTGAACTGGACACGATCCATCTGGGCACCGCGCCACTCCATGCCACCATTAGCAGAGCATTCAAGAAAACGAATCATACTGGTGGAGGGAAAGCGCATCAGATCATCCATGGACAAAATAAGTGGGCGTTTGACCATGCCGTGGATCATTAACCTGTGCTGGTTGGGGTCGATTTGAGGTAACCCGGAATGGTAGCGCTCAAATACCACAGCACTCGGCGTAATGATGCCCTTTATGTCTCCGAGGGGCGTAAAACTAATGGAAGCGAGCCTGTCTGCGGTCAGCCAGTCGACTGTTCTCCGCTTCACATCCGCTTCAAACGGGGAAGGTTGACCATATGGATTGGTTACCACGCCGGTACCCAGAGTTTTTGTCCAGGCTGGTACGTTCGGCGGCAAATTAGATGATGCTCCCGCCGATTGGATTATGCCTATCGAACCCGCAGCCGCACCGCCCATGAGCCCGAGGCCACCGAGGAGAAACTCACGACGCTCACTTATTTCCTTCAATTTCGCTTGTTTTTCGCTGTTACTATCTTCCGATCGCCCCATAAGCCAGGTCTCTTGGCGTGTATCTACACGCAAATTTTCAGTGCATTAAAGCATGTATTTTAGTATATTTAAAAATTCTTACATACAATTATCCTTACATCAACATTTAGGTGAAATAAAAGTGGAACAGATGGATCTAAGCAGGATGCAGGAGTCCGCACAGCGGGCAAGCGAAATGATGAAACTCCTGGGGCACCCCCACCGACTAATGATTCTATGTGAGTTGAAAATCGAGGAACGATCCGTGGGTGACCTGTCCAATTCTATTGGTATCAGCCAATCGCTGGTCTCCCAGCACCTTGCACGCATGCGGCATGAAAATGTGGTTACCTCACGCCGTGATGCGCAGGTCGTCTACTATTCTTTGAAAGATGGAGAAGCCGCGACAATAATATCGACGCTCTACGACATATACTGTCCCAAGGATTAGGAGACAGTTGAAGTAAACTGTCCTCAGGATTTCTAGTAACCTTGCAACTCACCATAACGGTTACGATGAAAGGCGCTGTTACCAAAGGTATGCTCACAGACACGTGATCGTTTCATGAAAAAGCCGATTTCATATTCATCGGTCATACCAATACCACCGTGCATCTGTATACCTTCACTGCTAACAAGGTTGTAGGTGTCATTGAGTCTGGCCTTGGCAAGGCTGGCAAGTTCGGCTATATCATCAGAGCCTTCATCCAGTGCGGACAGGGCTTCAAGTACAACAGATTTAGACAATTCAACCTCGCAGAACATGTCTGCAGCACGATGTTTCAAAGCCTGAAAAGAACCAATGGGAACGCCAAACTGCTCACGTACCTTCAGGTATTCGACAGTGCGTTCAAAACATTCCTGCAGGCCGCCAAGCATTTCTGCCGCCAGCAGAACCCTGCCGGTATCAAGCGCAAGATCGAGAACAGCAGCCCCATTGCCTTCCTCACCGAGCAACAGGCCCTCAGCACCATCGAATTCAATATTCGCGGCATTCCTGCTGTCGGCCATAATGGTCCGTGTCACGGAGACACCCACAGCGCCCCGATCTACCATCACAAGTGTTAAACCATCCCGTTCACCGGCACTTCCCGATGTCCTGGTGACGACGATAATCTTATCTGCTACATGTCCGTCGAGCACAAACTTCTTGCTGCCTGTTACCTTGTAGCCATCCCCGGATTTCTCCACGGTCGTGACGGCACCGTATGGATTGTGATGAGGCGTCTCTTCCAGTGCCAGCGCCAGTAAAAGTTCCCCGCCCGCTACCTTTGGCAATAATTCTGACTTCTGAGCATCGGTTCCGCCTTGAACAATTGCGGATGCACCGACAGCTGTAGCCAACAAGGGAGAGCAGGCTAATGTGCGGCCACACTCTTCCATCACCACACCCATACCCATATAGCCAAAACCGAGGCCACCAAAATCCTCAGGAATAGTGATGCCTGCCCAGCCGAGTTCCACCATCTGCTGCCAGGATTCACGGTCGAAGCCGTCCACATCTTTTTCGTCCCTCAATCTGCGCATTTGAGTGATGGGCGTGTTACTGGTACAAAAATCTTTGGCTGCATCCTTGAGCATGTTCTGCTCTTCATTCAAAACCAGGGGCATATCTGTATTCTCCTCATCCGTAGATCTAAAATATCCTGAGCCAGTCCTGCACACCAGGCAGGGTAGTTCGGCACCCGGCTACAGTATCAAAAACACGGGATAAAAATAAGTAGGTGGACCCCGACTGTTGCCCCTTATTAACAACAGTGATAGTGACGATTTTGTCTCTCGAGCACACTCCACATCCCGATGAATGCCTTCTTTGAAACATACAGCTGGCCCGGCGCTGGACTGGGCCAGCCCACATGCTGAAAAATGCATCCTTGTTTCACTAACATGTAGGGTGGCTGCACAATCAAAGGCCATGGAAAGAACCCATTCTTTCTGACACAGGTATCAATCCATTTACGCAGAAATCGGCGGAATCGGGCAATCCAGGGAATCAGCAATAGTACGAACCAGTTCAGCTTCCGCTACACTGATGAGGCCATCGGCAGCAATCGTCCTTATACAGGCCTTCAACAACTTTGGCTTTTTCAGGGGGTGCAGGTCAGCCAGAGCATTCACTGCAGCATTGAGCTTGCCAAAGTTTAACTGGGATTTCTCCAGCAGTGTGATGGGCAAACCCAGCTCCTTACTACCCATAGAAAAAGCATCGACCGGCGCCACGGTGGATTTACGATCACAGTAGGCGAGCATTGACAGCAGTACTGCACAGTGTGCCTTTAGCCTGCCAATATTCCCGTATTTCGGTTCTCCATGGGCATTCTCGTACACCTCGTTCAGGTGCTTACTGAGATACTTTTGCAAACACCATTCAGACAGGCTGATGCGCTTGTCTGCCTCGATCAGGACCTTGATATTGGCCATGAACAACTGATATTGCTGGTATGTCAGCTGGCGAAGCGTGGGCATACTCAGCTCCAGAATTGGCAGGCGCATTTCACGCCTCAGGTCCGACCGATCGTCAAGCAGCGCTTCGAGTGAGTCAAACACAAACAAGTCCGCTGTATCGCGCAAATGATCCAACTGAATCTTCCGAACATCTTCATCCTCATCAAGCAACATGAGGTAAACAAGTGCACGGGCAGAATAGGGTTCGTTCGCGGCATCTCGGAACTTGTTCGGAATAGAGCCAATGAGTCGCCTTGCCAGCAGAAGATGACCAGCATCCGGATTGCCAACCTGGCTGACCACCACCTCCGGGTCTACCTTTATCCCTTTGGAAGCAAAACCCATTACCTGTTCCTGCCCATCTTCTTCACCCTGGGACTCAGGGACAGTTTCATTCAGAAATTCACCACTCCAGCGGGGCTCAATCCTTTGAATTCTATCTTCCAGATCCGGGTGTGTAGCAAACAGGCCCCCCAGCATGAACTTGACACCCTGGGAAAAGAAGGCATGACTCAATTCTTCGCTCTCCGGGTTCTCCACAATCGAGCCTGTCTCATAACCACCGATTCGCTTCAGGGCACCTGCTATACCATCAGCATTCCGCGTGAACTGGACCGCGGAAGCATCCGCAAGGTACTCCCTTTGCCGGCTGACGGCTGCCTTAATCAGGTTGCCGAAAAAACGACCGAGATAACCAATGACCAGCAATCCAATACCAAGAGCCAGCAGTCCTGCCTGATCCTTATTGCGGCTCCTTCTATTACCCGAATATAGGATCATGCGCCCCGCAAGTGCCAGCACCAGTATTCCGTGCAGGATGCCAATCAGGCGAATGTTGAGTCTCATATCCCCATTCAGAATATGGCTGAACTCATGGGCTATGACCCCTTGAAGCTGTTCCCTGTTCAGGTTCTCTATGGCACCCGTGGTAATCCCGATAACCGCATCGCCACTGGAATACCCGGCGGCAAAAGCATTGATCGCCGGATCCTGGATGAGGTATACAGGCGGTACAGGGATACTGGACGCAATAGCCATTTCCGCCACGCAATTGAGCAGCTTCTGTTTATTATGGTCATCTCCAGGGTTCACCAGGAGAACGCCGTCCATCATTTCAGCGATGACAGAGCCGCCTCTTTTCAGCATCTGCAGGCGTATCAGGCTGGCAATCCCTATTAGCCCTACAACACCAAGGGATACAGCCCCGAAAAGTTGCCAGCTGTAGTTCAGCTGCTCCCTCATCACGGCGCCCGTGACGGCACCCGTGTCCCCATAATTGATCATCACCAACACCAGCAGGTTCGTTAAGAGAACAAGTGACAGCACCGCAAGAAAAAACAGAAAAATGAGAAACCTGGTATTGCGCCTGGCTACATCCTGTGACTCAAAAAAATTCATTCTCAACTGTTACCCTGAAAGGGTCTTTTTAGAAAGACACACTGGGCGCACTCTGAATCGCTTCACTGTCAGCGAACTCAAGCAGTGTAGCATCCGAACCATGTCCAAAGGTGCCGGCAAGCGCAACCTGGGGAAAGGACTGGCGATAGGTGTTATAACTCATGACCTGGTCATTAAACGCCTGCCTGGCAAACGCAACCTTATTTTCGGTGCTGGTCAGCTCCTCACTCAACTGAATCATATTCTCATTGGCCTTCAGGTCGGGATAGGCTTCTACCGCGATGTTGAACTTACCCAGAGCACCACTTAGGATCTGCTCCTGGCCTGCTAACTCCGTTATTGCTGAGGCATTTGAAGGATCCCTGGCGGCATCCGCGAGAACCGAGGCCGCCATATCCCTTGCCTTAATAACGGCTTCCAGGGTCTCGCGTTCATGTTGGAGATAGCCTTTGGCAGTTTCAACCAGATTTGGTATCAGGTCGTAGCGTCGTTTCAGTTGTACTTCGATTTGAGCGAAGGCATTCTTGTAGCGGTTCTTCAGCGAAACCAGTTGATTGTAGATTGTGACCGCCCAGATTAGCAGTGCTCCCACGACGACCAGAAGCACAATTGTAGAAACTTCCATAACTTGACCCCTTGTATGGCTTACTTGTCTTGTGTGTTTTAGTCCAGACTGGTTGCTATTGCAAATAGGCGGAACCGGATCACGGGTGCTAGTCAGCCGCAATCCCCTGAGCAGGCCTTACCAGGGCGATTACATCTCACTCAAACTTCCATTGTCTCGTGAAGTATATGGTGAGCGATCAAGGCCGGATCCTGCATGGGCATGAAATGTGTGAGTTCAGGGAGAAAGACATCCGTTCCCAATTTAAACTTGCTGGCCAATTCCGGCCAGGTAGGCGAAGTCGTGAAGTCCATTTCCATACTGTCAGGGTCACGTGGTTTGGCACGCAGTACTCTCACCGGTATATCGACGTGGCGAATCTGGTCGGATATGTTGGTACCCGAAGCCTGCATATAGATTGAAGCCTCAATTGGAGGGGGACAACTAAGAACATAACCGTCTCCCTCAGGGTTATCGCTGAGGCCATATTCACAGTAGTCGCGTAGTGCATCGTCCCGCCACACGGCGTAGGAACTGCGACCATGTAGATTATCGAACATTGCATCAGCATCGGCGTAAAAGTTCTTCCTTCTGGCCACAGGATGCTCACTGGCATCATTGAACCAGGCAGGCGGCCCCTCTTGATGTTGGACATATGCCTCGGGTGATACGATGACGGGATCAATCAACAGGAGCCGGGAAAACCTGGATGCGTCATTGGCGGCAGCCTGACTCACGACGTGACCACCCATGGAATGACCGACACCAACAACATTGTTCAGGTCCAGTTTTATTAAAAACTCCACCAGATCCGTACCGAAAGCCTGCCAATTGAAAGGAGGCGTCTTATCACTCCGGCCATGCCCACGGACATCAATAGCAATAACATGTTTACCCGGCAGGTGTTTAACTATCTGATCCCAGCAACGGGCATGAAAACCGGTAGCATGCACCAGCAGGATGGTTCCTTCATCCGTGGATTCATTCCCCCACTCGAACCAGCAGAGGTTGACGCCATTTACGGCTACATAGTTCTCACTACAATTCATAGTTCCATTTCCTTAGCGATCATATTTAATCCATGCGTATCGTCAGGGGTTCAAGTGAGGCGAGGTCAGTCTTAACCCAGATGATCGCGGCCACCAGCCAGACACCGGCCACTGCAACAGTGAGGCTGGCAAGCGGTCCGATGTGCGTAGCACAGTAACCCATCGTAAAAGTTCCCAGGGGCATAGCGCCAATGTTACCTAACGAGAATATCGACATCACCCTGGCAAGGTGATCACGGGGCGCAGCTTCCTGCATGATGGTGCGCCCCATACTTAAGGAAACGCCACCACACATACCCCATAAAAAAAGTGTCATGAGGTACCCATAAAACGATAGTTTCAATGAAGCAATGAGCAAACAAAGACCACCAATGAATATGGCCAGCAGCATACCCCTCCCTTGCCGGTGCAGCCCGCCTGATGTTACTAAAAGTATGGTGGATACAATTGTACCGCACATAAACATGCCATAGCACAGCGATATATCTGCAGCACTGCCATTATAAATATCCCGTACTATGATGGGGTTGAGCACAAAAAAACTGCCTCCATAAAAGAAACTCGTCACAGCTATCATCATCAGCGCTGGCAGCATACGGTTGGATCCCATGACAATGCGTAAACCGCTTCTAATCTGCATCAGCCTGGTATTCCCTTCTGGCTCATGTGCAAGCGGCCTAAACGGTGTCAGTTTCATTGATATCAATGCACCACTGAGAACGATCGTGCCCTGTAACAGCAGTATTATCACCGCACCGATTCTGTCCGCAAAACTCGCCGCCACATAACCAAAAATCTGAGCACCAAATGTCAGCCCCATTGTTATCGTGACCGTCCTTTGCAGCTCATCACCGGCAATGCGATTCAACATGCCATCCCGGGCGGGTTGGACAAAGGGTCCGACGGTTCCTATGACCAGGGCATAAATGATCAGTACCGAATAGCTCAGATGCCCAAGATATAAAGCGAGCGCCAATCCAGCAGCAGGAATCGCCGCAATGACATGACATGAAATTAGTATCTTTCGCTGGTCCACACGATCGGCTAGCAGGCCACCAAATAAAATCAGGAAAAGGCCCGGTAGTTGAGTTGCCATTTGTGCCATCCCAAGACGACTCGCGCTCTCCTGGAGCTGTACCGCAATCAGCCAGGGAAACAATACCGCCTGAATACCCATAGGAATGACGAAACTGGTCAAGCCAGCCATGTACCAGGCATACTGAATTCGTGAATTCGGCATGGCGCGCATACTAACCAGTCAAACTCCGGTACACCTTCGACAACTCGTCAGGCAGCTGGGTTATATCCTGGATGACCATATATTGCTGATCAGGGCACATTTCGCGAAGGTAGTCGTGACCAGAAGGATCTACCGTCAGGCAAAAAGATTGCACCCCCTGCTGGCGGGCCTCGGCCAGCGCCTTCATCGTATCCCTTACACCATAGTCTTTACTACTTCTGTCCTTTCCATAGTCAAAGTCCTGGGGATAACCATCGCTGATGATGATCAGCGCCTTGATCCTTGAGTCGGTTTTCACCAGGCTGCGGGTCGCATGACGAATAGCAGGACCCATGCGAGTGCTTCTGCAGGGCTCAATACCCCCGATTCGCCCCCTGGTCCTGTCATCGTAAGGCTCCTTGAAATCTTTACACAGGAAGTAGTCCACTCGCTCACGCCCATACCCGCTGAATCCGCAAACGGAATAGTTGTCCCCCAGTTCCTCCAGTGCCTCTGCCATCAAGACAACAGATTGCTTTTCCAGATCAATAATTCTCTCAACCTTCGACTCCGTGGGTGACATCCAGCTGTCATCATCCAACGGCATCTGATCCTCTGCTGCATCAGGATCTGGTATTGGATCATCTGTCGACGCACTCATGTCCAGCAGGAACAGAGCCGACACATCGCGATCTTTCCTTTGTCGCTGTACGTAAATATTTTCCTGTGGCGAAAACCCGGCCTTTCGGTCAACGACATATTCAACCGTCCGCTCCAGGTCCATCTCATCACCGTCAACCACGCCCTTGATCTTGCGCAACAATTCCGGCTTCAGCATATTGAGCTGTTTCCGAACTCTGTTTCTAAGGTCACCATGCTGGGACAGGGTTTCCACGACGAATTCCGGCACTTCTTCCATATCCCGAATTTCATACAGCGTACACCAGCGAAGCCGGTAATCGTCTATTACATGATCCCATTCATCGTAGAGGAATTGATGATGCTCACGCGCCTGCTTCGATATTTCACCCAGCATGGACTTCAAATCCTTGAGTTTTTCTCCCCAGCCCTCTTCATCAACAGCTTCAATCTCGTCATCCCTATCGCCAAGATCCGTCATCAGCATAGCCATTGCATCCTGCACCTCGCCAATTGTAATCTCATCGATATTCAGGCTCTCCGGGTCAATCATGCTTGCCAGCGCGATCATATCTTCATCGGATTGTGCTTTCAGTTCTTCTCCCAATTCAAGAAGCTCAATATTCAAGGCAACCTGCTTCACGTCCATCTCACCATGAAAGTCCACCGGCGCCGGTAATACCTCCGGCAGTATTTCACTCTTTGTCTCCATGGCATCATCGCTGAATACAGTTGTCTCAATCATGCTATGAATAACGTCATAGCATTGTCTGACGGCATCAAGCGTATCCGCCGGACCCGCTGTATCGGAATTCAGGTGCTGCATGCAACGCTGCAGATTGGTAATATCATCGTGATAACCCTGCTGCGAATTTTCACTCTCAGTATTCCCGAGCCCATAACGCACTAGCGATTCCAGCAGTTGCCCCCTGCGTGAAAATGGCTTGCCAACCCGGGCCTGCAGCGCCTGACTCTTCTGGAAACCTATCAAATCAGCGACACCTCGAAACCGCTTCTCCAGGCGCCAATCTATTCGGGCATCCTCAAGGATGCCAAACAGCGTATAGGCCAGCAATTCATCATCGTAGGCTGCCAGTTCCCGCTCAATTGCAGAAATCCTGTCAAGGGTGCCAAACTCAAAATACCCGAGCTGATGCAACAGGGTCAGCTTGTAGAAGCCAAAGTTTTCTGCCGCACCCGAAAACCTGGCGACATGATCCGGTAATAAAATACAAAGACCATCGTTTCGGGCCATTCCGCGGAAATCTGCCTCATCATCCTCTGAAACATCAACCTTGATCTTCCTGCCCGAGATAGCTTCCGCGTATAACTGCAGCACGCGCCTGCAATCAGAGAAATTTACCTGCCCTTTCAATTCTTCAAGCAGTTCAATGGAGCGCGAGGATTCAAGTCTGAAAAAGGCCAGCGCTGCTTCAAAATTACTGTCAAGTTCCTCCAGACCTGCAAGAACCCATGCCCGCAACACCCTGTGACTCTCCAGCGGCAGGGAATTACACTGTTCTATAAGGCAGGTGGCAAGCCTCACATCTGGTATCTCCGGCAGCAGGCGAAAAAGCTGCGTTGCTTCACGAACAGGTAATGCAGCTGATTGCAGCGCTTCAAAGAAGGGTGCGAGGGAGAATCCGCCCGCTGCATGTCGAATGAAACTGGGCTGTTGCTCTTCCATCAACCTCTGTCCGTATTTTCGTTCAAGTGCCGGATAGGACTCTATATAAATTAGACTGGCGTTCGCAGATACCTTTTGCAGTTCCAGGGCCGCTGTCCAGGGAACCCTGGAATTACTCAACTTCAGGAACTTCAGCAGGTCGACTCTCTTGTGATTAGCGAGCGCGAGTACCAGCTCGCTCCAGGCTGACACGTCATCAAGTTTATATCGTTCCAAAATAAAAAAGCCGGCATTGAAGTAGGCGGCAAGCATCTTTGAGGCATGCTGATTTTTCTGCTGGATCATGGCGCCGGTCGATTCGATAAGCCGCAGGTTCTCCCATTTGCTGTCCGGCCCGGAAGACTGAATCAGTTCATGCAATCCTACAAAATAGCTATGGGCTGGTTCAAAAGAATGGCCACAAAGGCCTAGTCCAAAAGCACCACGCTCCAATACCTCACTGGTTCCGTAAAGCCGGCTGATGAGAGGACTGACTTTGATATAGGCATCTGCCGACTCCCATGCATGCCAACCCGATTCAGCGATGTGCTCACACAAGACAGCCCATTTCTGGCGCTGCACCTCATCGGCCGCGATGCTGTCAATGGTTTGCGCAAGCAGCTCAGCGGTTTGCCCGTTTACCATTGCCAGTTTTTCAACGACATCATCCAATGTAAGCATGGTGGGTTATTCCGAAGGAAAAACGGTGCTCACCACTTCGCCTATGGCGCGCTGTACATCAACATCATCCGATACCGCACGACATATTGCCGCATCACAGGCACGAATAGGATGTACACCCCGTGTGATGAGCTGCCCAGCGTAGACCAGCAGTCGAGTACTTATCCCCTCATCAAACCCATGGTGCCGTAGATTCCTGATACGGGCACCTAGTGTAGCCAATTCAACGGAAATACTCTTTTCCGCCTTGCTTTCATGGAAGATGATATCCGCTTCCTGTTCCTCGCCCGGGTAATCAAAATCTAGGGCGACAAATCGCTGTCGAGTACTAGTCTTGAGGTCCTTTAACACGCTCTGATAGCCAGGATTATAGGAAATAACCAGGAGGAAGTTTTCATGGGCATCGAGAATAGTGCCTAGCTTTTCCAACGGGAGAATTCTTCGGTGGTCGGTGAGAGAGTGTATAAGCACGGTGGAATCTTTTCGCGCCTCAACTATCTCGTCGAGATAACAGATTGCCCCCTCCTTTACGGACCGGGTCAACGGACCGTCCTGCCATACTGTTTCCTCGCCCTTGAGCAGATATCGTCCGACGAGATCAGTTGCAGAAAGGTCCTCATGGCAAGCCACGGTCTGCAGGGGATTGGCGACCGCACTTCTGTCTGCTGATGAAGCGCCCCCCCTGTAAAGCTGGTGAGCCATATATTCAACGAAACGTGTCTTCCCGCACCCGGTAGGCCCCTTGAGCAATACCGGGAGCCTTTCTTCATAGGCTGCCCTAAATAGTTCCACCTCATCAGACAGTGGCAAGTAATAGGGTTCTTCAGTTAACGCGTAACCGTCCCCCTCCTCTGACCTGGTCACTTCATTCAACTTTATTCTCCACTCCAGTTCGGTTTACGTTTCTCTAAAAATGCCGCTACACCTTCTTCATAGTCTCGATGACGACTCATCTCCCTGAGGAGCTTTTCACTGGCCTTTACACTAGCGCCGACATCTCGGTGCTGATCCATGTATATCTGCCACTTGGTTTCCCGCAATGACGCTGGTGAAATTGTCTCCTTCATCTGCCTCGCATAGGTATAGGTCTCGGTCAGTAACCTTTCCGGCTCAACCAGGCGATTGACCATACCCATGTCAAAAGCCTCATCCGAAGAGAATACGCGGCTGGTCAGCAACAAGTCATTAGCCCTGGTCAGGCCGATGAGCCTCGGCAGAAGCCAGGATAAACCGTACTCAGCCGGGAAGTTCAATTTACCGTGAGCGGTGGTGAACTTTACGCCGGGTACAGCAAATCTTATATCTGCATAACAGGCCAGCACTAGCCCAACACCCGCTGCAGGTCCGTTAATAGCCGCTATAACCGGCTTTTTCAGGCCAAAGTGATAGGCAAAACTGGCATCGAATTCCTGCCTGACCCCAAACCCCGGCTCCGCCAGTGGGTCGGGTGTTCCCGGATCATATCCACCTTTGGCAACATGACCTTCAAGTGCCTGGCTATCAGCGCCAACGCAGAAGCTGCGTTCAGAGCCGGTAATCACTATAACCCTGACTTCATTATCCTCATTCGCATTCGCCAGCGCCCAGCGATACTCCGTGTGCATGCGACCGGTCCAGGCATTCATTCTGTGAGGACGATTCAGGGTAATGGTAGCTATCTCATCGTCCAGATTGTAGGTGACAGTTTTAAGCTCCATTCATAAACCCCGCTACGGTCGCTTGTATCTCGCCTGCGGCACCAACAAAAAAATGATCTACTGCTCCAATCGTATGCACCTCAGCAGAACTAAAAAATGCTGCAGTCGACGGCGCATCAACGATCTCATCCTCTTCTCCCAGTATCACCAGCATCGGTATTTCTCCGGGCTCACAGGCTGACATGCGCCCAACCGGAGGAGCGACAAGAATCGCCTTCTCCGCATCGAGCCGGGGCAGTGCATTTAAAGCCATAAGTGCACCGAACGAATACCCACATAAGACGATGGACGTGATGCCTTTCTCCCGTTGCAACCACTCTACAATTGATACCACATCATCAATTTCACCCACGCCATTATCATGACAACCCTGGCTCGCACCGACACCACGGAAGTTGAAAGCAAGCGTACCCACCTGAGTACCAGACAAGGATTGTACCAGGATCGCCAACACCTGATCATGCATGGAACCGCCGTAGAGTGGATGAGGATGACATAGAACAGCGCAGCAACAACTATGGTCCGGCAGTTCTAACCGGGCTTCAAGACTTCCGGCCTGACCCTCGATCGTCACTTGCTCCATACATTCTTTCCCGGTTCAGAGGGGTAAAATATTCCACGCTCAACGAACTGGATCCAACAAATTACTGACCTTAAGGCGCTGGGCGAATACCAATGCTGGTAACCTATCACAAATCAGGTCGGTTCCCGTCCTTATCAGTCCAGTGAATGCTGCACAACGGCAGGACATGTTAAGCGCTTTATGAGACAGTACGATACCGCATTTGAGTAACCGACCCCATGCGCACTGCACTGATAGTTTTTATCACAATCCCGCTGATCGAGATGATTGTTCTGATCGAGGTAGGCAGCCTCATTGGCGCAATATCAACGGTTGGACTGGTGGTCCTAACTGCAACCATTGGCATCTGGTTACTAAAGCTTGAGGGTATGGCCACACTTGTCCGAGTACAGGAAAAATTCCACCAGGGGCAGATCCCCGAGACTGAACTGCTGGAAGGGGTCATGTTGCTGGTAGGTGGCGCCCTCTTGCTTACGCCGGGATTTATTACCGACGCAATAGGCTTTACCTGTTTACTTCCTGGTCTGCGACGGCCAATCGCACGCTGGATAATTCAGCAGGGACTGCTCAGGGCAGTTAACATGACAGGGAGACCATTCCCGCCCAATCCGGGGAGCCGCGGCACCATAATTGATGGTGATTTTAAAGAAGAGGATCGCTGATGGCCGCAACCAGTTTGCACCAGCCAGTTGTCCTGACCCCTTCAGCGGACGTTTCGACCAGCAGCAACCGCTTTGAGCTGATGGCTCATTGCAGAACTGAACTGTGGAAATGTAATGGGTTTTTGCATAAACATGATGTTCGGTGAAGACAGGAGCGAACTACTGACATCTTTTTGGCTGTATCCACTCACGAGTATGATAGGAAAGTCTGAATCCTTTTCCATTATCCCGGCAGCTAAATCATTCCCGTTCATCCCAGGCATCGTCAGATCGATGATGCAAGCGGCCAATTCAATTCTATTTTCAAGGTAGGCTTGCATGCCCGCTTCCCCATCTGCTGCCTCAATCACTTCAAGCCCCATATCCTGAAGCATACCGCTCAAGATCTCACGAACATAGGCTTCATCATCCACTACCAGGACCCGGCCCCTGCCCTGCAAGCTATCATGCGGCTTGTCATCACCAGTTGCATCACTCAATTCGACCAGCCCTGGAGTCACCGGAAAATAGACGCGGATTCTACTCCCGTAACCTACCTCTGAATTCACTTCGATGGCACCTTTATGTGCCCTTACAATACCGAAAACCACTGCCATTCCCAGCCCACGACCCGTAAACTTAGTCGTATAAAAGGGTTCAAACAAACGCTCCTGATCTTCTGTTGTTATCCCCACACCCTGATCCTCAACTTCGAAATAGACGTAGTTACCCGGCACCAGTTTATCGGCCACATACAATGATTCCTGGGAACTATCATCCAGGAAAGCTTCTCCTGTGGAAACTTTCACCTTCCCCTCCTGGTTTTTCCCGGTAGCTTCACTTGCGTTGAGAACAAGATTCATAATTACCTGACTGATTTGGGTGGTATCAACTTTCACCAGTGGCAAATTGTCTTTGACAAAATAGGTAAGGGAAATATTGTTTGGTATTGAGGCTCGAACCAGATCCTGCATTTCAACAACAAGTTCGTTGACATCTACCACTGATTCTACGAAGTGCCCCTTACCAGAGTAGGTCAGCATCTGGTTACAGAGATCAGCAAGCTTTTCCCCGGCTGTCTCAATACGTTGCAGATACTTTGCCACTTGCTCATCTTTGGAGGCTCGCCGCCTGATGAGCTCCACATAGCCAACAATCGGCATGAGTAGATTATTGAAATCATGGGCTACACCACCAGCGAGGACGCCGAGGCTCTCCAATTTTTGCGCGTGGCGAAGCTGCTCCTCTATAGCCTTGTTCTCCGCCGCTAGCAGATGCTGTTCAGTGCAATCTGAAAACATATAGAGCACTCCTGCGGCAACACCTTCAGATGGGCGAATGGCCTTTTTTGAAGCAACAACCCACCTCTCGTCTTCGCGGCGGTTAATCATCTTGAATTCAAGTGTGCCATCTTCCAGGGAGGCAACCTTTTCACCCACTTCCCGTTCCAAAATGAACTGGTCAACAAAAACCTCACCAACCAGCGCCTCCCTGTCAGTCGCTAATAGTGCCTCCATTGGCGCATTGACGAACTCAATCACTCCTTCGCCATCCACGACGCAAACACCATCCCCGGTTGTTTCAACTATCTGCCGATAACTTTTCTCGCTATTTTCTATTCTTACCTCATTCTGACGACGTTCTATTTCGGTTGCCGCCCGTATACCAAATATTTCCAGCACGGATGCCGCTAGTTCCGTGTACTTGAATAGCCCAATATCCATTACTGCCAGTACACCAACGGGTATTCCATCGTGGCTGAACAAGGAAGTGCCAAGATAAGATTCAACACCCATATCCGCAAGGACCTTATCTTGTGGAAATCGCCCTGCAACCCCTTCGGTATATTTACAACTGCCACGGCGCAAGATTTCTTCACTGGGTGCGCCGGCCAATGGATAGCTGAAGTCCTGCTGGTGATCTTCACCGTTCCAGAACGCGAGGGTATTCATCTGCCCCTCATTCTTAGTATCGGTTACCGCCACCATGGCATATTTTGTACTCAGTACCAGCGCCAGAGACCGGGTAAGAGAGCGGTAGAAGTCCTCTCCAACATCCTCTGCAGTATCCTCAATAATCAACCGTAAGACCCCCTCCATTCGACTGTCAGTGCTCAGGTCACGGAACATAATCAATCGAGCCGGCACACCCTGACCAGCCATGATGAGCTCTGTACTTACCCGATGAACACGATCAGCAAATCCTGTATACATGAAGTCACTATTTTCCTGTTGCCGTTGCAACAACCGTAGAAGTTTCGAATGAAGGTGCAGAAGCTCCGCCAGATCCAGGCCCACTATTATTTCTTTTTGGGGAAACAGTTCCTGCAGTGCAGTGTTGAAATCAACGACGTGCATCGAGTCATCCAACACAAGTACCGCATCATGCATTTCAGCCATGATCCGCTCTCTTACCACGGGCACCAGGTTGCCAAACCGATAGCGAAATACGCCCAAAACAAGAATAAGTGAGCTGATTATGATCGCAAACGGCGTCAGGTCGATTGTGAAGTCTGTGAGGCGGAATACATAAATGATGTTAGTCAGCCAGGGCATAACCATGGCAATCGCAATAGTAAGACGCTGTCCCGAATAAAACGAATCGGACTTAAGGAAGGATGATACCGCGAGAATTACGGCTGCTATATTAAGCAGGTACGAATACACCAGATGAATCCAGAACCCTGGCCCATAGGTGTTCTGAAAGTGCCTTAACCCGTTGAACTCCACCAATTCCTTGCTTCGCCAGAAGAAGTCGTGGGAACCAGAGGTAAACACCAGGCCAAGGGTCATTCCAGGAATAATCAGCAACATCGTATATTCGCGGAGTCCGATTCTCGACAACCAACCCCGCAGTTCCATCCCCAGCATGAACCAGGCCAACGGAGCCAATACAAACGCGAAGTACTGGATTCTTCCAGCCAGCAGCTTCGCAGAATAGCTCTCAAGCGCCAGCTCGAGGGCATAGAAACCACACCAGATGCCGCCCGCAATCACCAGCAGGGCCAGGGGCAGATCGACAGGCGCACGTCTCCTGCTGATATAAAGGAGCAGCAGTGTGGCAATTGGCACCGGTATTAGCAGCGACAATATGATGAGAAGTTGTTGTCCGCCCATTGAAGTTTCTCTCGACCCAAAAGCTAGTGTTCAGAGACCTGCTCGACAGGCCTACCAGTCCTTCAGAAAGTGGCGCCATCGGTACCTACATTACTACGAAATCGAGATAAGATCATTCTGTCATCACGCACTACCAGACCAGTTATCGAACGATCGGGATAGGATGAGGCGCTGCACCAGGTTGCTGAGCGTGTCTGTTTCTGTCGATACCCTTCCAAAACGGATGTACCTTGCAGCTCTATTATATCAAACTGGTATTTGAAGTTTTTTTTATAACTCATTATTCTTAAAACAATCAATGTTTTGCGTATAGCACACCAAACACCTAATCGGGCGACAGGTGTTTTTACACAATTAAAAAACGGGAATAATTGGTCCTACAATTTCCAGTATTTGGATCAGTTTTCGAGCATTTTGTTGATCCCTATCAATTGGCCCTATCAAACAGCAGCATAAGCTTGTGTAAGGATATGGGGGTAATTTCATGATTCTGGTTAATCTTTGCCTTCCTATTCGGGGGAAGCGGCTGTTGTCCTAAGAGCCGCAAGATCAATAACATGGAGAAGACATCATGAAGAGAATTCTCATCAAGACGAGATGGATGGGTGTAGCAGTCCTAACCGGTTCATTTATCCTACTCTCATCACCACTCGTTTCTGCCGAACAAATAGAAGAGATTGTTGTAACCGGCTCACTGATCAAAGGAACACCAATCGATTCAGCGACCAATGTGTCGGTTTTCAGCCGCGATAGTCTAGATCTGCAAAACTCGCCTTCGATCGTTGACTTCACTAAAAACCTGAGCTTCAGCTCAGGGGTTGACGGTGACTCCAACCAGTTTATGTCAAATGCATCAGAAGGTCTGGCTAATGTTAACTTACGTGGCCTTGGCCCAAACCGAACACTAGTACTGATCAACGGGCAGAGGCAGGTGAGTGTTCCGGTTCGCTTACAGGCCGGTCGTTTCGTTGACATCAACAATATTCCTGCTGCCGCCGTTGAAAGGATTGAAATTCTAAAAGAAGGTGCCGCGGCAACCTATGGCTCAGATGCCATAGGCGGCGTGGTGAATTTCATTACCCGCAAGAATTTCGAAGGTTTTGAAATCCAGGCCGGTCACACGAGCATCGACGACAGCGACGGTGATTCTCATGTCAGCTTTATTTTCGGCACGGATGTCGGCGATTTTCACTGGGTGACGTCAGTGGGTTATTCCACTCGCAGTGAGCTGTACCAAAGAGATCGCAACTGGTCTGCCAATATTGACGGAAGGTTCTGGCCCTCCGGTGGTTACTCTTCCATCGGCAATCCCGGGACTTATTATGCATTTCTGGACACAAATCCAGCCGGTGACGGACTGTTCGTTGACACCATAATTAGCGGCGCTACGGCCGATCCCAACTGTGAAACTGTCGGAAACTTTCTAGGTCCTGATGGCGCCTGTTACTTCCAGTATACCCAGTTTGACAACCTGGTGGAGGATGAAGATCACTTCCAGATCTTCTCAGAAATAAACGGTCAGTTACGGGGTGGTCAACAACTGCATGCGGAATTCTTGTATGCTGAAACTGAGCTACCCCATTGGGCAACTTCACCTTCCTATCCCCCCCAGATGATCATTGATCCGGTGCAGAAAGTGACACCAGATCATCCGGCCTGGGATAATTTTATGGCGACTCACCCCGCCTTTTATTCGACCCTATCTGCAGCAGCACCACCCAGCTATATCATCATGCGAGGTCGTGTTAACGGCGCTGGTGCCGCAGGTCCAAGAACCGCTCTTCGTGAATACGAGACCTGGCGTCTGGCAGGTTCACTGGAAGGCGATCTGAATGACGCGGTGAGCTATACAGTTTCAGCCGCATATTCACATTCTGAGGGTGGATTCGAATCCGCTGATGCCAATATCTCCAGGACAAAACTTGCCTTTAACGGTTTTGGCGGCGAAGGTTGTGGCGCTGTCCTCGACAGCAACGAGGATATCGTAACCAACGGCGCGGTAGCCGGCCAGGGTAGCTGTCAGTGGTTTAATCCGTTCTCCTCCGCAATCCAATCGGGTTACTGGGGTCAATTCCCGAACCCGGATTATGACCCGGCAAACCCAAATTCTCAGGCACTTCTGGACTGGATTGACGAGGACTGGGAACAGGATGGCGAGAATTCCTTACTCACCCTGGAAGTTGTTTTCCAGCAATCGGTAGACAATATCGATGTGGCCTATGGCATGCAATACAGACGCAACGATGTCGAACAGGATCCGGGCGACCTGAATAACGTGTTACTCAATCCGTGTCGAGTTCCTGGTTACACTGACTGTATTAATAAAACCGGATTGCACAGTTTCCTGGGTGCTTCCACGCCGTATGACCTGGATCAGGATATCTGGGCAGGTTTTGCGGAAGCGGCGATTACGTTAGGGGATAACCTGGTTGTCCAGGTTGGCGCCCGCTATGAGAATCATGGTTCAGAAAGTGAGACCTTTGACCCGAAATTGTCCATTCAATACCACATCACCGAACCGCTGTCGTTCCGCGCTTCGGTGCAAACGACCTACCGCGCGCCGACTCCAAATGATATATCTCCCGGTTCGGCAACAGCACTTTCCTATGTGGGCGCAACACTGGCCTTCAAGGCAATTGATACGGTCGGTAACCCGGACATAGATCCCGAGGAAGCCTTTACCTACAATTTCGGTTTGGTCTACAGCGGTGACAATCTGACGGCTTCCGTGGATTACTGGGCATTCAATTTTGATAATCCCATTATCGTTGAATCCTTCAATCAGCTGGCCAATGCCTATGCTGCCGGCGGTGATTCCAAGGCAGCCGTGCAGGAGCAAATCACCTGCCAGGCCGGACTAACGGATGGTTCCTGTGCAGCCTCTGGAATTCAGCGGATCCAGGCAAACATCGTCAATGGGCCACACACGGAAACGAGCGGCGTTGATGTCTATGTTAACTATGCGATGGATATGGGCGGATTCCCCTTGAATCTTGGACTTGAGGCGACCTACACGCTGCGATATGACGTGGACGCTTATTATAAAGGTACTGTAAAAGTAGCAGATGCATTCGAAGCTGCTGGATTCTACAACTTTGAAAATAACGTTAGGCCAATTCAGGACTACAAGATAAGAGGCCATGCTAATCTTGGGATCGGCGACAACATGAACCTCTTACTTTATGCTAACCATATTTCCGACTATGGAGAGCGGAGAGCTTCGGTTGTAGCACTAGGCGCTACTGGTGTTGACAGCCAGACAACTTATGACATCCACTTTACTTCCAGGTTTATGGATGATGCGCTGACAGTCACCCTGTCCGCAATCAATCTGTCGGATGAGGAACCACCTCTGGCATATGGTGACCTGATGTATGATGCCTACACCCATAACGGCATCGGCAGAATGATCAAAGTGGGCATGAAATATGGTTTCTGATTGACTTAACTGAAAATAATCAACAGTAGCTAATACAGGGCGGCAGAAATGCCGCCTTTTTTCCCCCTAAAGCTGCAATTTACTCCTTGACGCTCGTTGTTCTCTGCCGGCTTTCCAGTATCCTTTGCGCAGCTTCCCGCTCGGCTTCTATTTGACCACTGGTACGGCAGATTTTCCTGGTAACATGACTTCCCGTTTCCCTCTCTCTGGTGCAGATCACCGTGTTGTCCTCTAGGCTTGACTCACTACCTGGTTTTAGCGTTTGATCGTTGAGTTCGGTCTTTGAACTTGTTGTACAGGCAAATACAAGACTGATTATGACTAAACAGAGAAATCGCAACATGGAACAACCCCGTAAACCAACGAATGGATTCTGCTAACGAACTTAATCAGGCGAATACCCTGCCAAATGGTAATAACACCCATAATACATCCAGGGACAACCATTCTTATAGTCAGCAATTCCTATCAGACAGTCAAGGAGACGGCAAACCCAGGCATAAGGGTGAAATTAGAATGAAGAAATTTACAGGTAAGGTAGTCGCTCTGGAGGATACGAGCCATAACTTCAGAACGGGCACCCTCGCTGGTCACGCCCGTTTCGATGAAGATGCCTCGTTCGAGGGATTCCCTGCAAACCTCAAAATGATTACTGACATGCATGATGCTGAAGATGGAGCAGACAGACGCAGACGCGATCAGGCAGCTCGAAAATGATTGACGCCCAACTAAGACCTTATTTCGAGCCTCCGCTTGAGGTAATCGCTACCCTGATAACAAAGACATCAATCACTGCAAACCAGGTGACTATCGGTGGATTCATCCTGGGTCTTACAGTAATCCCGGCACTGGCAGTTCAGCAATATGCTCTGGCAATAGCGATCATCGCCCTTAACCGATTTTGTGATGGACTGGACGGTGCCATCGCCCGGATTCATGGCATTACGGATGCGGGCGGTTACCTGGATATCGTGCTGGATTTCATCTTCTACTCTGCAGTCGTATTTGGCTTTTGTCTGGCCCTGCCGGATCAGGTAGTTTATGGCGCATTCCTTATTTTCAGCTTTGTCGGTACCGGTACCTCGTTCCTCACGCTTTCCATATTTGCCGCAAAAAAAGACCTGACCACTGACATCCGGGGTACCAAATCCATCTACTATCTTGGTGGTCTGACAGAAGGATTCGAAACAATTTTTACATTTTTGCTCATGTGCCTCTTGCCAGCCTGGTTCTGGCTAATCGCATGCATCTTTGGCACCCTGTGCTGGGTGACCACGGTGACCAGAATCATTACGTCCTACAGACTCTTGCTACCAGACGAAGACAAGCAGGCATAACGAATCTGGTGCACTGACAATCGCTTCAGGCTCCAGCACTTTCACCCTAGATCATCATCCTTGTTAAAAGGATCCTGATTCGGCAACATCAATACTCCATGATTAGATAGTACACGCCTATGGAACTGACAGAACTCGAACAGAGGCTTGGACCTTTTTGCCAACACCACTACGATGATCCGGCTGCGGTCGTCTCCGAAGTATTTGTAATGCCTGGCCACGCAGGATTTGCTTACGGGTTCAGTGCAAGTTCAAAGGGCAAGACCGAAGCCTGGTTTCTTCGCTTGCCACCGCCAAATGTCAACTGGAAAGGCACCGCCGATGTGTTGAGACAGGTTCAGGTTCTCAATGCACTGGATGGGACAGCGATTCCTCATTGTTCCGTCAAATGGTCCGGCGATGATCTGCAATGGTTCGGCAGGCCCTACTTCATCGTGCCCCAGTTGCAAGGTGATGTTATTCGCATGGAACCAGGTGAATGGGCGGATAACCTCCCCCGGGATAGGGCTGTCAGGATGGCTGAACAATATATGACGGCCCTTGCCAACGTACACAAAATTGACTGGGAGAAAGCAGCACCAGGCCTTGGTCCCGCTATTGCCTTTGATGAAGATGTCACAAGGTGGGATCGATTTTTTGAGCGGGCGGCAGACCCGGAAGAACTAGAGCAGGCACCGCTGGTGCGGGAAAAACTGCTCAGCAACATCCCCCAGGATGCTCCGGTTGGTATTTTTCACGGGGATTTTCAGAATGCCAACCTGTTCTTTTCATCCGACCAGAAGCTGTTGGCAGTCATTGACTGGGAACTCGTCGGCATTGGTGCAACACTGAATGATGTCGGCTGGATATGTACCTTCAGTGACTCGAAGGCCTGGGCTAACGGAGAAGGTGGGCGACCCATGTTTCTCGACCCCGATACACTGGTGGATATCTACACTAAGGCTTACGGAGACCCCCTGCCTGATTTGAACTGGTTCCGTGCGCTGGCAGCCTACAAATTCGCCATCATTACCGGTTTCAATCTCAGCCTGCACCGCCGCCGCAAACGACACGACCCCAAGTGGGAAATTACAAAATTGTCGATGCGAAGTCTGACAACCAGAGCATTACAACTACTCACCTAGGAAACGCTAAAAATTCCCATAAATTGATCTACCTCATGGAAACACTCTGACGTTTATATATTATTGCGCACAGCCAATTAAGTACTGAATGGAAACCTCGATATGGAAATCGCAGGGCTAATCCTAAATATGGCACAAAAGGCCATCAGCGCATACAGCCCGAAAGTGTACTTCCAGGCAACGATTGGCATCGCGCCGAGCAGCCAGAAACCAATCATCGCGCCGACAAAGGTGGCCCGGGTCTGAATCTCAATGTTCTTGCCCATGGCCACGGCACGTTCATTTTCCGCCGTAAGGTCTGCGGTGATGGTATCGACAATGATGAGCAGCAGAGACGCACCGATACCCTGCAATAATCTCGCGATATACATGGCACCCACATCTGTAGCAAACGCGAAAAACATGTTGGCCAGGCAATAAACCGCCATCGCCACCACGACGAAAGGTTTCCGTCCGAAACGATCCAGTGCAGAACCAACCAATGGTCGCAAGACGATCAATGAGATCGTAAACAAGCTGAACAAAGCACCGATTTCAACTGCACTGGCACCCAGTTGTTTTGCCTGAACCGGTATCGCAAAGCTGACAAAAAACAGCGGCACAGATACCAGGAACAGGATCTGTCTAAGGGTATTAAGACCTTTGCTCAAACGGAAACTCCAGCCGCGTCGTCAACCAACCTGGTATACGGTGACTCACTTAAGGCTGTAGCCGCCAGACTAGCCGGGGCGTCATCCGTGGAACCGCACAAGAGCCCACGATCTGCTATCTCAGCAGACCAAGGGCTCCAATCCTGGTATTCATTCTTAAGAGGGTGCAGCTCCTTTACTATGGAGTCTTTGTGTTTTAGCGCCAAGCCATGCAACCAGTCAATAGACTGGTTGAACGCCCTGAAGGTATTTCCTGCACGAACTAAGTTGACTTCAGATGACTTTCTTCTTCTCGAGTCTTTCGACTAGATCATTCAACACCTTTGCGGTTGTCGAAGAACTAAAAGAATCATTTAGGATGTTTGTGATTTCCTTATTCATGGAAGTATTGTTCGACCTGGCCCTGCGCTTTATCTTTTTATGTAATCCGGCTGGCAACCGTAAAACAAACTTCACTTGTTCTGCTTCTGGCATAGATATCCCTCTCCTTTTTCTGGTACATCAATAGTCTGGTACATCAATCTCGTTAGCGTCGTATTATAGATGGTGAGGAAACTAATTGTGTAAGTTTATCATTACAATATTGAGAAAATCGTATTCTATATTGATTAGCCATCAGCTACATATCAGTATGATACTGAACTATCACTTCTGAAAAATGCTGTGGCCTCCCATGACCTTTAGCTGACCCCGAACGCCAACCTGTTCAGTGGCAACAAAATCTTCCAGGAAATCAATCGAATCCGGCGTATTGGCAAGGAATCTGCTACCAGTATCCATACTGCCAAGCACAATTCCCCGCTTGGGCTTGCCTTCACGATCGTAGGTCACGGTATAGGATTCAATGGTAGCGCCTCCCTCGGCAGCAGTATCCACGACACAAGGCGATGTTTGCATCTTCGTTGAAGGAAGTTCGGTGAGCAATCCATCTTTGGGCGCTGACCCTTTTGCAGCCGAGGACAATACCGCAGCAGAATGCTTGGTCAGATACCAGCCATTCCCTGTTACCAGGCCCTTTTGACCAGGGTTGTCACGCAGTTTCTGAGCCATATCCGCTATGGAGTGAAGAGTATAAGCACTGGCCGGGCCACCAGCATATGGCAGCCCGCCTGTGACGGTAAATCCACGCGGGTCGTCAACCGACAGACCCAGCATCTCACATGCCATCTGCACTGCAATGGGAAAACAGCTGTAGAAATCAAAATGGTCAACCTCAGCGATCTCGACACCTGCATTCGCCAGGGCGCTGACATGGGTATCTTTCATTGACGGACACTCGGTAAAGTCTGGCCTTTCGCTGGCCCACCAGGCTTTCTCCTGGCTGTGTGCCCCACCCCACCAATAGATCCACTTTTCCTCAGGGACTCCCAATGCCTTTGCTTTAGCAACTGAACACAGGATTAATCCTGCTGCCTGCTCCGTATTCAGTACTGCATTGAGGTACTTTGGGTAGGGAAAGCAAATCATCCTGTTTGCAGCAGTGACAGTGGTAAGTTCTTCGGCTGATCTCTGAGTGGGGAACCAGGCATAGTCATTTCCAGCCGCAACTTCGGTAAACCGGGCAAACATATTTCCCATCCGCTGATTATGCTGATCAAAATCCAACCCCAACTTTGCACGCATCGCATTTTCAAACAGCGGGTATATATCCGTGGGTTGCTCCAGTCCGTACTGTCCTTCCAGTTCACTGCTTCCAGGCTCATCTCCACCCACCAGCACCGGCGTACCAGCGCCACCCCTGGTCCAGGTCAGTTGTTTTTTTGCAGCGATTGCCTGCAACAGTACTTTGAGAATGTTGCAGCCAGCTATAAGTGCAAATTCAGACTCTCCCTGCACAATTTCGTTGGCCATCGAATTCAACAGGGTAACCCCCACCTGACCACCCGTGCCGGATACATACTCATGCCTTGGGTGAGCATCAAGTCTGTCGGCAACAAGATTCGCCGAGTTGGTTGGGTGCCACCCGGGAATACCTACCAGGGCAATGGTATCGAGTTTCTTAAGATCCCTTTCCGTTAACCCTGCATCCTGTCTCGCACCATGGGCAACCCGGGTAAGCATATCGAGAGGTTCAATATGCCTATCAACATTAGCTTCACGATCCACCAATTGCCCTGTTCCGATGATGACTGGAATATTACCTTCCTTCACCTGATCCTCCTGAAATTTAAGTCACTACTGATACGTTGGCGATAGTATCAGCAATCATCCAAGGATTCTGTATTGACCCTGCCAGCCCGAAACTGCTAGTATCAAAATCCACAGCGGATAGAAAAACACCTTACGTGAACCATTCCCTAGTCACACGTAACCGCGTTTTATATATCGCCTGGCCAATCATCCTGTCTAATATATCAACCCCGTTACTCGGTCTGGTTGACACGGCCGTTATCGGCAATCTGGGTGATCCAACGCTAATCGGTGCCATCGCAATTGGAAGTATGATCTTCAGTTTTCTTTACTGGGGATTTGGGTTCCTCCGGATGGGGACCACGGGGCTGGTCTCCCAGGCCAGGGGTTCTGGCGATGAGACCGAGGCAAAGGCAGCTTTCTACCGGGCCTTCCTTACTGGAGTATTCATCGGTTTAGTGCTCCTTGCCCTGCAGGCGCCCATCGCTACCCTCGCATTCTCCATCATTGAGGGCAGTGACGCCGTTGAAAAAGCTGCACTGACCTATATGCAGATCAGGATATGGGGAGCGCCACTCAGCCTGTCTTACCTCGCCATTATCGGTTACCTGCTTGGCCAGCAGGATACACGCGCCATACTGATCCTTCAGTTCCTGCTGAACTTCGTCAATATCATTCTCGACTTTGTTTTCGTCGTCGGTCTGGGTTTCGATGTTGCCGGTATCGCTGCTGCAACGGTGATTGCCGAGAGTCTCGCTTTGTTTGCCGGTCTTGCCATGGTGATTACTCGTATAAGGAAAGGCCATGGTGGTCTCGCTATTAACGCCGATCGGCTCAAGGATGCACAGGCGCTGAAGCGCATGTTTGTCGTCAATCGGGACATCATGATCAGAACCTTGTGCCTGATATTCGCCTTTGCCTGGTTCACCAACGAGGGCGCCAAATCCGGAGACATTCTGTTGGCAACCAACGCCATACTGATGCAATTCGTCACTTTCTCTGCATTTTTCCTGGATGGTTTTGCCCTGGCTGCAGAGAGCCTTGTCGGCAACGCTATTGGCGCAAAGAACAAGCAACAGATTAAAGTTTCTATCCGCTATACAACCGAGTTAGGGCTCGCAACTGCAGCGCTGGTGAGCACCTGTTTCGTTCTCGTTGGGGGACCAGTGACGGATATCCTCACCAATGTGGTAGAGGTGCGCGAGTCAGCAAGAATTTATCTTCCCTGGGTGGTTGCTGCGCCCATCGTGTCGGTCTGGTGCTACCTGCTCGACGGCATCTTTATCGGTGCTACGCGAACCCGAGAAATGCGCAATGCGATGATAGTCTCGCTCTTTTTTTACATGCTGTTCTGGTGGCTTCTGGTTGATCTTTATGCCAATCATGGGCTCTGGGCATCGCTGATGCTGTATTTCATCAGCCGCGCCTTGACTCTCAGCTATTATCTCCCCCGGCTTATCAGCCAATAATCCGGGGCTGCCAATTGCGTTACATGCGCGGATGAAAATCACCAGCTAACGCCCGCCACTGGATATCTAGCAGACTGTTAGACCGAAACACGAATGTATCGGCCGCAAATCAACGACATAAGTTGTTGATTTGTCGCGAGCGGACTGAGGCCCGCGACCCTGAAAAAATGCTGGAAAGCACTTTTTCAGCAACCTGCTAGGCGGAGGGCCTGCTGGCGTACAGGTAAAGCATTTCAAGGGCGAGGGTCGCACCAGCAAGTGAAGTAATTTCGCCAACATCATAGGCCGGCGCAACTTCCACCAGGTCCATTCCAACCAGGTTGATTCCAGCCAGACCTCTTAATATTTGCTGAGCCTGATGCGTGGTCAGGCCACCAATGACCGGTGTCCCAGTGCCGGGGGCCATGCTGGGGTCCAGGCAATCAATATCAAACGTCAGGTAGCACTCGTTCCCACCCACAA
>PBRP01000025.1 GCA_002726655.1 Gammaproteobacteria bacterium | reverse complement strand
GAAAGAGTCGCTTTCGATCGGTCTGGTTATAAGTATCACGGCCGGGTAAAAGCGTTAGCAGAAGCTGCGCGTGAAGGTGGATTGCAGTTCTAAAAGGATTGCGAGACTATTTGAGGACAAGTAATGGCGTATAACGACCAGGAAAATGAAGAGGGTATCCAGGAGAAACTGGTTCAGGTAAATCGAGTGGCCAAAGTCGTTAAAGGCGGGCGTATTTTTGGGTTCACCGCCCTGACTGTGGTTGGCGATGGTAACGGCAGGGTCGGTTTTGGCCGCGGCAAAGCACGCGAGGTTCCACTTGCTATACAGAAGGCAATGGAGGCGGCCCGACGAAACATGATTCAAGTTGATCTGGATGGGTCCACGATCCAATACCCGATTACTGCTCGTCATGGTGCGTCAAAAATCTATATGCAACCCGCCTCTGAAGGAACGGGCGTGATTGCAGGAAAGACCATGCGTGCCGTACTGGAAGTTGCTGGCGTTCATAACGTGTTGGCTAAGTGCTACGGTTCAACTAACCCTGTAAATGTCGTTCGGGCGACATTCAGAGGTCTTCAGGATATGCGGTCTCCCGAGGACATTGCTGAGAAACGCGGTCTGACCGTAGAAGAGATGATGGGTTAAGAGATGGCTGCAAAAAAGATAAAAGTTACATTAACTAAGAGCCCAATTGGCCGACTGAAAGATCACAAAAACTGTGTTGCAGGTTTAGGTCTCAAGCGAATCAGGCAGACAGTTGAAGTAGAGGACACGGCTGCCGTGAGAGGCATGATTGATAAGGTTTCTTACATGGTTAGTGTCGACAGTGAATAATCAGGAAGGAAAATCTGCATGCGACTAAATACTTTGAAGTCCGCAAAAGGCGGTAGATCCCAGCAGAAGCGAGTAGGTCGCGGCATGGGCAGTGGTTTCGGCAAAACATGCGGCAGGGGACACAATGGACAGAAATCCAGGACGGGCGGCCGAATAAAGGCCGGCTTCGAGGGAGGCCAGCAACCGCTGCAGATGCGGTTGCCAAAATTTGGATTCAATTCCAGTAAAGCAAGGGTAACTGCGGAAGTGACCTTGTCTGAACTTGATAAGCTAACGGCAGATGTTGTTAATCTTCAGGTTCTCAAGGATTCGGATGTAATACGGGGCGGAATGCTTCGGGCCAAGGTAATGCTTTCAGGAGAGATAACCAGGGCGATAACGCTCCAGGGTATCGGCGTCACAAAAGGTGCCCGTGCAGCCATTGAAGCTGCTGGTGGAAAGGTAGAAGAGTAACGAGACAGTAATGGCAAGTTCACTGGCACAAGGTAGAGCAATGGCAAGCGGTGGTGGCTTAACTGAGCTGCGGTACCGCCTGCTGTATGTACTAATTGCCATAATTGTATACAGGGTGGGCAGCCATATCCCGATACCAGGGATAGATCCGGAGCGTCTTAGGTCGCTTTTCGATCAGCAGCAGGGAGGCATACTCGATCTATTTAACATGTTTTCCGGTGGTGCGCTTGAGAGGATGAGCATATTTGCGTTGGGAATAATGCCCTATATCTCAGCCTCGATCATCACTCAGTTACTGGTCGCGACAACGCCGTCACTGCAACAGTTGCGAAAGGAAGGCGATGCCGGGCGCAGGAAAATTTCCCAGTACACCCGCTACGGGACGCTAATGCTCGCGACTGTTCAAGGTTTTGCAATGAGTAGCGGTCTCGCTTCCCAGGGATTGTCTTACTCTGGTAATTTTTCCTTCCACTTCGTGGCGGTCACAACCCTGGTAACTGGCGCCATGTTTTTGATGTGGCTGGGTGAGCAGGTAACAGAACGTGGTGTTGGAAATGGTATTTCAATTATTATTTTTACAGGAATCGTATCGGGCTTCCCCAGCGCAATTGGTCAGTCTTTTGAGCAGGCCAGGCAGGGAGAAATTTCTATTCTGGCGTTGTTGATCATCGGTTCACTGGCTGTTGCAGTTGTCGCATTTGTTGTTTTTGTGGAGCGTGGGCAGCGACGGATTACGATCAATTACGCAAGGCGGCAGCAGGGCCGGCGGATGTATCAACAGCAAAGCAGCCATTTGCCTCTGAAGGTAAATATGGCTGGAGNGATACCTGCCATCTTCGCAAGCAGCCTGTTGTTGTTCCCAGCATCACTGGGACAGTGGTTCGGTCAGTCAGAGGGTATGGAGTGGTTACAGGAATTAAGCTTGCAGATTGCACCGGGACAGCCGCTCAACATTATTCTTTTCTCGATGGGGATTATCTTTTTCTGCTTCTGGTATACGGCAATAATGTTTAACCCCAAGGAAGTCGCCGACAATTTGAAAAAGTCTGGTGCCTTTATTCCCGGATACAGGCCTGGTGATCAGACAGCGCGCCATATTGATACGATTCTCACCAGACTTACATTGTTTGGTTCCTTGTATATGACAGCGGTTTGTTTAATGCCGCAATTTCTTGTCGTGCAGTTCAACATAACATTTCAGCTAGGCGGAACAGCCCTGCTGATAGTTGTTGTGGTTGTGATGGACTTTATGTCACAGATACAAACACACCTGATGTCGCATCAGTATGAGTCATTAATGAAGAAATCCAATTTGCAAAACTTTGGGCGAAGGTAACCTGTTCCCTGAATTGTCTGTTGGATCGGAGTGAATTATGAAAGTCAGAGCATCAGTAAGAAAAATGTGCCGTAATTGCAGGGTTATTCGGCGTAAAGGGGTGGTGCGTGTGATCTGCACAGAACCCAGACATAAACAACGCCAGGGTTAATCTGGATCAACAGGAGCAAGTTAGATGGCTCGTTTAGCTGGAATTAATATTCCCGACAATAAACATACAGAGATTTCTCTGACATATATTTATGGTATCGGTCGAACGACTGCAAGGGATCTGTGTGAACAAACCGGTGTTAGCCATAGCGTAAAAGTACAGGATCTGACCGAGGAAGAGCTCGACAAATTACGAGCAGAGATTGGCAAGTTAACCGTAGAAGGTGATTTGCGTCGTGAGGTTCAGTTGAATGTAAAGCGACTGCTTGATCTTGGATGTAACCGAGGCATTCGCCATCGCCGAAATTTGCCCGTACATGGGCAACGCACCAAGACCAACGCCAGGACTCGAAAAGGTCCGAAGCGACCGATTCGCAAGTAATCATGCTGTATAAACGATTCTCAAGTGAGCTGACAAATGTCTGAAACCGAAAACGAAACTGCAGTTGAATCTACGACTGAAGCAGTAGCGGAAACTACGACTGAAGCAGTAGCGGAAACTACGACTGAAGCAGTAGCGGAAACTACGACCGATGCAGTTGAAACACCAACTGCTGAAGAGAAAGAAGCAGCGACTCCTGTCCGACGTCGTGGCAAGCGGCAGGTGGCTGATGGGCTGGCACACATCCACGCGTCCTTTAACAATACGATCATTACTATTACTGATCGCCAGGGTGGAGCTTTATCCTGGGCTACCGCGGGAGGTTCTGGTTTCCGTGGTGCTCGTAAAAGCACTCCATTTGCTGCACAGGTGGCGGCAGAGAGAGCTGGCAATGCGGCGCTGGAGTATGGAATGCAAAACCTCGAAGTCTTTGTCAAAGGCCCTGGGCCCGGTAGAGAGGCGGCTGTAAGAGCCCTGAATGCAGTTGGTTACAGGATTACCAACATAACCGATGTGACGCCAATACCACATAATGGATGCAGACCACCTAAGAAGCGGCGTGTTTAATTAAGGAGATTAGTAATGGCCAGATATCTCGGCCCAAAGTTGAAATTATCCAGGCGTGAAGGCACAGATCTGTTCCTGAAAAGTGGCGTCAGGCCATTGGAATCTAAGTGTCGTGCAGATACTGTCCCTGGTCAGCACGGACAACGCCGTACAAGGCTTACCGACTATGCGGTTCAACTCCGTGAGAAACAGAAAGTACGCAGGTTGTATGGTGTTCTGGAAAAGCAGTTTCGTAACTACTACAAGAAAGCAGATCGACAGAAAGGTGCTACAGGTGAGAATCTTCTGAGAATTCTGGAGAGACGGCTGGACAATGTTGTATACCGCATGGGTTTTGGTTCAACGCGAGCAGAATCTCGTCAGTTGGTGTCCCACAAATCCATCCTGGTCAACGGAAACGTGATTAACATCGCTTCCTATCAGGTCGAAGTAGGTGACACTGTGTCCATCCGAGAAAAATCGAAACAGCAGCTAAGAATTCAGGGTGCACTGGCCCTTTCTGCGCAGCGTTCCCCGGTTGAGTGGGTGGATGTTAATACAGAAAAACTGGAAGGCCTGTTTAGATCTTATCCAATGCGTGAGGAACTACCAAAGGAAATCAACGAAAACTTGATTGTTGAGTTGTACTCGAAGTAAAAAACCGGAAGTTGATTTTGTCTACAGATATATTCAGGAAGGTATATTTATGCCCCATTCGTCACTAGAGTTTTTAACACCAAAGCATATCCAGGTTGAGCAAACCAGCGAGACCAGGGCGACGGTTATTCTTGAGCCGCTTGAAAGAGGGTTTGGTCATACTTTAGGTAATGCCCTGCGCAGAATTCTACTTTCCTCAATGCCAGGTTGCGCTATTGTTGAAACGGAGATAGACGGTGTACTCCATGAGTACAGCACTATTGAAGGTGTACAGGAGGATGTCATTGAGATACTGCTGAATCTCAAGGGCGTTGCAGTAAAGCTCAATGCTTCTGATGAAGCTGAGCTTACCCTAGACCGGCAAGGTGTCGGTGTTGTCACGGCAGGTGATTTTCAACTAGATCATGACGTGGAAATTGCAAATCCAGATCATGTAATAGCAAATCTTAACGAAAATGGACACTTGAAGTTGCGAGTCAAGGTTGGTCGTGGTCGTGGCTATGAACCAGCTGATGTCCGTACGATGGATGAGGAAGAAGGTAGAATAATAGGCAGCCTGCTTCTGGATGCATCCTATAGCCCCGTTCGCCGGGTTGCCTATAAGGTTGATAGTGCACGTGTTGAGCAGAGAACTGACCTGGATAAACTTATCCTGGACCTCGAAACTAACGGTACTCTCGACCCGGAGGAGGCTATTCGGCGTGCGGCAACAATTTTGCAGCAGCAGGTTGCAGTGTTTGTTGACCTGGAGAGCGAGAAAGAACCTGAGCCAGAAGAACACGAGGATGAAATTGATCCTATTCTTCTCAGGCCCGTTGATGACCTTGAGCTTACGGTCCGATCTGCGAACTGCCTAAAGGCTGAAAATATTTACTACATCGGTGATCTGATTCGTCGAACTGAAGTAGAGCTGTTGAAAACTCCAAATCTTGGTAAGAAGTCACTTACTGAAATTAAGGATGTGCTTGCTTCACGGGGATTGTCACTTGGTATGAGACTTGAAAACTGGCCGCCATCCAGCCTGCGTGGTGATGATCGGCTGCTGGGTTAAGGGGTCAGAGTAGAAACTCCGACCGTGGATAGAAATTAGGGTTAGATTGAGAGAGCTTGGCCTGACCCCCGCTAGGAATTTGTGTAATGCGCCATAGAAAAAGTGGTAGGCAGTTAAATAGAAATTCATCGCATCGTAAAGCGATGTTTCGCAATATGACCTGTTCCCTGTTCGAACACGAAGTGATTAAAACCACAGTGCCGAAAGCGAAGGAATTGAGGCGTGTGGCGGAACCGCTCATTACGCTGGCAAAAAGTGATTCGGTAGCTAATCGACGTTTGGTGTTCTCTCGAACCCGCAGTAAAGAAACTGTCGGCAAGTTGTTCGGTGAGCTTGGTCCGCGTTACCAGGATAGGCCGGGCGGATACACCAGGATCCTCAAAGCAGGATTTCGGTCAGGTGATGCAGCGCCAATGGCATTTATTGAACTTGTTGATCGACCACTTCCAGACGAAGATTTTGATGGCGATGAAATTGAAGATGATGATGATGAGTAGTGAGTATTCCTGAATAATGCTCAAGGCCGGTTAATTCCGGCCTTTTTTTTAATTCAAACTTTTTTATTCGAACTATAGGGACTGTGGAATGTACCAATCATTTAACCCGACCGTCAGGACGCTGATGGGTCCAGGACCTTCGGATGTAAATCCGCGGGTTTTAAGTGCAATGGCCAGGCCAACGATTGGTCATCTCGACCCTGAGTTCATCCGACTGATGGATGAGATAAAGTCTCTGCTCCAATTTGCATTTCAAACCAAAAATGAACTGACAATCCCCGTATCAGCCCCCGGTAGCGCTGGTATGGAGACCTGCTTCGTGAATCTGATGGAAGCGGGAGACAAGGTAGTGATATGTCAGAACGGTGTCTTTGGCACNCGAATGGCGGANAATGTCAGGCGCCTGGGTGGTCAAGTGATTCTTGTGGAGGATGAGTGGGGAAGAGCCGTGAGTCCGCAGAAGTTGGAAGACACCCTTGGAGAACATCCGGATACCAAAATTGTTGCCTTCGTGCATGCAGAGACCTCGACTGGCGTTCGATCAGACGCAAAGACATTGTGCGCGATTGCAAAGAAACATGGTTGTATAACGATTGTTGATTGTGTGACCTCTCTTGGTGGATGTGACGTGAACCTCGATGACTGGGAGGCGGACGCGGCCTATAGCGGTACCCAAAAGTGCCTGTCCTGTGCGCCGGGGATATCACCGGTTAGCTTCAGCGAGAGAGCTGTAGAGGTAATAAAGTCAAGAGCGTCACCCGTCAGTTCCTGGTTTCTGGATTTAAACCTGGTCATGGGCTACTGGGGTGAGGGGCAAACCAGGGCTTACCATCACACGGCCCCGGTCAATGCCCTGTATGGGTTGCATGAAGCGCTCCTGGTTCTCTCCAATGAAGGTCTCGAAGAAAGTTGGGCAAGACACGAGAGAAATCACAGGGCACTGAAGGCGGGCGCCGAAGCGCTTGGTCTGTCATTTATCGTGCCTGAATCCGAAAGACTGCCTCAGCTTAATGCAATAACTATTCCTGATGGCGTAGATGAAGCGAGTATCCGGCGAGAGCTGCTGACGCAATTCAATCTTGAAATTGGTGCGGGACTAGGCGCCCTCGCTGGCAAAGTATGGCGCATCGGCCTGATGGGATATGCCAGTAACCCCCGGAATGTACTCTTGTGCATAACTGCTCTTGAGGCGGTCCTGTCACAGTACAATGCACACATTAACAAGGGTGAGGCGATAGAAGCAGTAAGGAAAGCCTACTCAGGTTGATACTTCATTTTAACCTTGTCTGAATAGGGCTATTTAGAGGCGAGGTTAAGTATCTGGCAGAAGGTTGCCCCTGGCTTCTCTCCTCCGCGGCTTGCGGCTCTCCCAGCTTCCATCACTTGTTCAGGAGCCCTTTCAGGTCTCCCTCCACAAGTGCTGCGCTGCGCCTGAAGGCTACGAAGAGAAACCAGGGGCAACCTTTTGCCATTCAACACTGTTAGTCGATAAGCATATGTAAACATCCNCTAGAATAGTCTCATATTGATTTAGAGTTCTCCGGCGTAAACTGCAAGCAAGGAGAACGACAATGAAAAAATCTCGCTATTCCGAGACACAGATCATCAAGGTATTAAAGGAAGTAGAAGCTGGCCGACAGGTGAAAGACGTTTGTCGCGAATATGGTGTCTCTGATGCCACCTATTACAACTGGAAGAGCAAATATGGCGGCATGGAAGCATCCGACGTGAAGCGTCTGAAATCACTGGAAGATGAAAACCAAAAACTAAAGCAAATGTATGCTGACCTCAGCCTGGACCACAAAATACTGAAGGATGTCATTGAAAAAAAGCTGTAAAAGCGGCAGCTAGACGTCACCTGGTTAACTACGTTCGTGCAGAGCACGATGTCAGTATCAGGAGAGCTTGTCGCATTATCGGTATCAGTTGTTCTGTGTATCGATATCAACCAGATCCGCACCGCGATGAAGAAGTGATCGCGATGCTCCATGAGGCAGCCGACAAGTATTCTGCTTACGGCTTCAGCAAGCTGTACAAGATCCTGCGACGCTGGGGCCATGTGTTCAATCACAAACGGGTACATCGGGTGTATTGCCTGCTAAACCTAAACAAGCGACGTAGGGGGAAGAAACGATTACCCAACCGAGAGCCAGTATCCTTGAAGGTACCACTGGTGATAAATCAATGTTGGTCAGTGGATTTTATGAGTGATGCTTTGTTTGAAAGCCACCGATTCCGAACATTCAATGTGGTAGACGACTTCAATCGCCAGGTATTAGCCATCGAAGTTGATCTCAACCTACCTTCAGCTAGGGTCGTCAGAGTGTTGGAGCGAACAGCGGCATGGAGAGGCTATCCAGACAAGCTGAGAATGGATAACGGTCCAGAATTCATCTCTACAACTGTTGCTGATTGGGCCGAAGAGCATGACATTGAGCTGGAGTTTATCCAACCAGGAAAACCGACCCAAAACTCATTTGTTGAAAGGTTTAACAGAACCTATCGAGACGAAATTTTGAATATGTACGTATTCAAAACCTTGAGCGAAGTCAGGGAAATCACTGATGAATGGATCACTGAATACAACGAAGAAAGGCCGCATGATTCATTGGAGGATTTGACGCCAATTGAATATTTGAATAAATACAAAAGTCCAGATAACTCTAATTGGATGTGAGACTAAAAGAGGGATGTTTACATATGTCGGCTTCTACTTTGGGAATTCCTAGTTATGACGGACCGCCGAGTATTTCTTCGAGCGCATAGAGAGTTTTCTGGGGAATGAGTTCCAGTGGGTAGTATCTTGATATGGTATCGAGTGCTACCTGGTATTTGTCGATATTCAAATAGCGTATCAGGTATCTAATGTCTGCTTCATCATGAAACTCTGCACCCAGACGCATCGCTAGACATTTCATAGCTAACAAGTATTCTGCGCTTGCGGTCATGACCTTCAGGTTGGAGAGTTCCAAAAATGATTTGTAGTCACCCTTCTCGCTCAAAAACCCCTTTACCGCATCGTTTAACCAGTCTTCTGGAAAATCATGGCCGATGGCGACGCGCCTGGCTGCTTCTCGAACTGCCTCCATCGGTTCAAAGAAAGCGTCAAGATCCTTGGTGCTCTCCCTGGCGTTGAAAACAATACACATGACCGCCCCACCAACCAGATAGAGCTCTCCAGCAATGCCAGTCTGACGTAACTCGGCGTTCAGCAATTCGAGCAGCTTACGAATGTTGGCTCGATCAAGTGCCATCAGACTCTGTCACCGAGTGTGCTGTCCACAAAAAGGTTGCGTCGACGAAAAGGCGCAGGTGACCTGGTTAGTAGGTAAAGTCTCAAGCTTTTCAACTCTGATGCAAACCAGGGGTATTGCAGTGGCGCAATTGTTCGCAGCCAAGACGGTATTTGTACACCCTTATTCACGCAGGCCTGTTCAACCATTGCAGCAATATAGTTTGATCCTAGTGAATCCAGAGAGCTGAGATCTGTATTACGCACTGCCACTTCAAGGGCTTTTCCAGAAAGTGATAGGAGGAAATCATGGATCTCCGCGAGCATATGCGAGGGTGAGTGCGCTGCAGCCCCAAGTTTGTCGACAAGATGCTGAAACTCATCCGAATCGGGTGGAAGAAGCTTGAGCAATACCCATTTGGAGACATCTTCACCTGCGAGCAACGCTTGTTTTTTTATCCTCGCTTTTTGTTCGGGATTGACTCGGATTTGTAACTGTTCAGATTTTGCCATAACGGTATCCTACCCTTTCTCCACCTACTGTCAATACTATGTATTGACATAAATGCTGCACTATCGGGCTAACCTATTTAGTAGCCAATTGGTGAGCACATCATGGGGCGCGCCTTCCCGTGGGAGGTTGTTCGTCAGATAAATTTCCCCGTATTTTCCATAGATGACAGGGAAACTGAAGGTCGTGAGGTGGGAGTTTGGAACTGCTCATCGCACTGCGATCTCCGCTGGTTCGCCGGGACACCTCCAACCTGGAGTAGAAAGGCTGCGAAATCTGGCACGATTGTTACGTTGCTGAAGTCTGGATAATGTGTGCTAATCTTCCAAACTGCTGGCCAGCTGCAAATAGTTAGCACAGCCAGTGCTGTGGTCGGTACTGACGTACCCGCTCCAGACTTTTTAATACTGGATGAGGGAGATAACTTTGACCAGGGCAAACCTGAGTTGGCGAGTGCGCCTGATGTTCGCATTCGGGCAGATCCCGGAAGGTGTGCAAAGCACGTCGTTCGGTTTCTTCCTACTTTTTTTTTATAACCAGGTATTGGGTCTGTCAGGTTTCCTGGCCAGCGCCGCTATCGTCATCGCTCTGGTGATGGATGCCATCAGTGACCCGATCGTTGGCTCCTGGTCAGACCGCACTCAGAGTCGTTGGGGCCGTAGACACCCTTTCATGTACGCAGCGGCAGTGCCGTTTGCCGGTTGTTTCTATCTTTTGTTTGCGCCACCGGCAGGGCTTAGTGAAATAGCTGTATTTCTATGGCTGGTGACCTTTTCTGTGCTGACCCGACTCACCCAGTCCTTCTACTCAATTCCGCATACGGCACTAACCGCGGAACTGTCTAATGACTATGACGAGCGCACGCGGCTGTCTGCACTTCGATCCATCATGGGGTCTGTGGGTACGTTGATGGTGTTCCTCATCGGGCTGCAGATTTACTTCGGCTCAACACCGGAGTATCCGAACGGACAACTCAACCCGGACGCTTATCCACGATTTGCACGCACCTTTGCCCTGGTCCTGGTTGTCGGAATATGGATATCGGCTTACGGTACTCATAGTCAGATTCCTCAACTACCTCAAGCTACTTCCACGAGCAAACGCTTCAGCGTGTGGCAGGTGGCGCAGGAAGCTGGCCAGGCTTTTGCGCTGCGTTCATTCCAGGTTATCGTTTTGACTGCAGTGCTCTGGGGCATGACCATGGGTATGGTCTCGGCGCTTTCTATCTATCTCGGCACGCTGTATTTTCAGTTCAGCCTGGAGTTGATCGGGCTTAGCTTTCCTGCCTCGGTGATAGGGGGTTTCATCGGTGCCGGACTCTCAACGCGGTTAGCGCGGGTCTTCCGGGAAAAGAAAACATTGCTGATCGGTGGCCTGATCTGGTATGGCTTGTGGAACACGCTGCCGATCATAATGAGCTTGCTCGGTCTCTTTCCGAAGCCGGGTGATCCACTGTTGTTTTATCTCGTTATGACATCCAACGCCATATCTGCCATGGGCATCGGGGTGCTCGGCGTAATGATCGGGTCAATGATTGCCGACATTACGGATCAGCACGAAGAGATACACGGCAGTCGTAATGAAGGTATATATTTTGCGGCCGCGTCCTTTGCGGCCAAGGCGATCGGCGGGTTTGGAATCGTTATTTCAGGGGTTACCGTGGATATCGCCGGGATTCAAAGAAACGCGACCGCAGCCACGATCGATCCTGATGCATTACGCACCCTGGCCATCGCGATGGGTCCCGGTGTCCTCATCATGATTGGCATCACCGTCACGTCAGCAAGTTTCTATCAACTTACGCGAAAGGAACATAGCCGCATACTCGCGGCCATTGCGAGTACTGGTGACTAAAGTTGCGGTCCTGGCGCGGGCTTGACATTTTATGCGAAACGTCAGCCCGCCAGTGACACCGGTAACACTTCAGGCAATTGTCGCTCAAACGCACTTAATCTGGCAGTACCTTTCGAGCCCAGCATCACTGAAGTAGTAAAGACCCTCGGGATCTAGGTCCTACACCAGCCATTTCGGCCAGGGCCCCATCACAGAATATTCCGACACGCCGTAGCCGCGCTCACCGGTTTCCTCGATCTCGTAATCGAAGAAGGGCTCGTAACAGTCAAATACGTTCTCGAGATCGTTTTCACCCCGGAGCCACAGTTTTACCTGACCATGCTTGCGGCCGGTTTTGACGTGGATAGTCTCGCCATCCGGCATTTCCAGCGTATAGCGGTGAGCCACGAGATCACGACCATTGTCGGACATCAGCCACTCACAACTGCCACCCAAAAGCGCTCTCGAGCCATTGGCATCCGAGATGAAACCACCGATTCGTGCAGTGGGGTCAGGTGTACCGAATATGTTGATATGACTGTTTGGAAGTTGAATGGAAGGCCAGAAATGGCCATTGATATTTTGCTGGGTGGGTT
>PBRP01000024.1 GCA_002726655.1 Gammaproteobacteria bacterium | reverse complement strand
GCAAGGTATGTGCCACGACTGCAATGGTCTGGGAACACAGGTGGCCTTTGACCCGGATCTGTTGATCCCGGACAAGAACCTGTCACTGCGAGACGGTGCACTGAGACCCGTTGGCAGGATCGATAACAGCAAGAACTCTACGGGGTCCCTGTTCTACAGGCAGATCTTCAAGCGCCTCAAAATCCCCATGGATAAGCCCTGGAAAAACTTAAGCAAGGCACAGCAGGATACGGTGATGCAGGGCACAGGTGAGAAGAAATATAAGATAGTCTGGGGTAGCCGGGGCACCAGCAATTCCCGCTTCGAAGGATTAATGAATCAGTTGATGCGCCGTTTTCGTAATACAAATTCGGAGGGAATGAAGCGCTGGTATTCCCAGTTCCTGGCCTCAACACCCTGTACCACCTGTAACGGCGTCAGGCTGCAGCCGGAAAGTGCCGCGGTTCAGGTTGGTGGTCAGACTATCGTCGATATCTCGGCCTGGACAATCGACAAGACTCACGACTTTTTCAGCAACCTCAGCCTCCCCGGCGCTGCCGGTGAAATCGCCGCGGAAGTCCTGAAGGAGATCTGCAATCGATTGAATTTCCTTAATTCCGTCGGCCTTTCATACCTGTCGCTGGAACGACTCGGTCCTTCCCTGTCGGGCGGTGAATCACAACGGATTCGCCTTGCCAGCCAGGTGGGATCGGAATTATCGGGCGTAATCTACATTCTTGACGAACCCAGCATCGGTCTTCATCAGCGAGACAACGAAAAGCTGCTTCGCACGCTGCTGAAGATGCGCGATATCGGAAATACAGTCATGGTGGTAGAACATGACGAGGAGACCATCCGCAGCGCCGACTACGTGGTTGACTTCGGCCCTGGTGCCGGTATTCGTGGCGGGAATATTGTGCATGCAGGCACGCCAAAAAGTCTTGAGAAAAAACAAAGCTCAATTACAGGCAATTACCTGTCAGGCAAAAAAGCCATTGAATTCTCTTCTGATCGGCGCCGGGCCACGGGTGTCGTAAGTGTTCTCGGAGCCCGCGCTAACAATCTGAAAAACCTGAATGTTGATTTTCCCCTGGGCGTCATGACGGCGGTAACCGGTGTTTCCGGCGCTGGAAAGTCCACTCTGGTCAATGACATTCTATACCCGGCGCTGGCCAGGCAGTTCCATAACTCAACCAAACGCGTAGGTGCCCACGACGAGATCACAGGCCTTGAGCAACTGGACAAGGTGGTCGCCATTGATCAACGTCCAATTGGCAGAACGCCAAGAAGTAATCCCGTTACCTACGTCAAGGTGTTTGACGAGATAAGAAAGTTCTTCTCCATGTTGCCAGGCTCCCGCATGCGAGGTTACAAGCCAGGCCGATTCTCTTTCAACGTCAAGGGTGGTCGTTGTGAAACCTGCCGGGGCGATGGTGTCCGCAGAATCGAGATGCACTTTCTCTCGGATGTATTCGTCAAGTGCGAAGACTGCAAGGGTAAGCGGTTCAATGAAGCGACTCTGGAAGTCAGGTATCGAAACAGCTCCATTGCCGACATATTGGACCTGACGGTAGCCGAAGCCGTGGAGCACTTCTCGGAGCACCCGAAGATCCGCACAAAGTTACAGTTGCTGATGGACGTCGGGCTGGACTACCTCCACCTTGGACAACCGTCGTCGACACTTTCCGGAGGTGAAGCGCAACGAATCAAACTGGCAAGAGAGCTTTCCAAGATAGCAACCGGAAGAACTTTTTACATACTGGATGAACCTACTACGGGACTGCATTTCGATGATGTACGTAAGTTGCTCATCGTATTGAACCGGCTGGTCAATGCCGGCAATACCGTCACAGTCATTGAGCACAACCTTGACGTCATCAAAACTGCGGACTGGATAATCGATCTCGGACCCAGTGGTGGACCGGAGGGTGGGAAGGTCATCGCCAAGGGTAAACCGGAACGGGTGGTGAAAATCAGCAAATCAGACACGGGACGCTACCTGAAACCACTGCTGTCGCGAAGTTGACGGCAGGCAGTCTTTAGTTCACCTCGTTACTGATCTGCTTGATCTTGGCATTATTCATCAGCGCCTTGATCTTGGGATTGTTACCCAGAGCCTGCAGGTCAAAATTCTGTACTGCCCGCATGATTTCAGGATCTGCCAGAACAGCCTTCATCTGTGGATCATTCTGCAGTTCCGTTATCGTGCTCATCATCCCGGGACTACTGACGATATTTGACTTGATGGAGTCAATCGTTGACTGAGACACAGCAGAACCTTGCTCTCCTGCTGCCGCCCCAGGGGCCTCCGTGCCTACTGAAATAATGCTCTGGATTTGCCTGCTGCCCAGTTGAATGGTACCCATTGAATCTGTACGGACCTCGTACAACCCGTTTTGCATCGACTGAATTTCACCACGAATGCGGCTTCCATCCTTCAGGATGATTTCCTTGTCTGCAAAAGCATGAATAGATACAAGGAAGGCAAAAATAATGGCAGCACCGCGTCTCACACAAATTTCCTCTCTGATACAGACCATTTTGCATGTTTACGCCGAAATTGCATCTATGGTAGCTTGAAGCAGATGAATGACTATGATCCAGAACAGGTGCAAATCAGACCAGCGGCCACCGTAATGCTCATTGATGACAGGCCGGACCTGCAGTTGTTCATGATGGAACGACACGCAAAAACAGTTTTTGCGGGTGGCATGTGGGTTTTTCCCGGTGGTGCCGTTGATGCCATGGATGACTCCTCTGAGTTTCAGGCAATCAGTATTCACCGAAGTGACACCGAGGCCAGTCAACTGATGGGACTGGAATCGGGCGGTCTCGCTTACTACGTCGCAGCTTTCAGGGAAGCTTTTGAAGAGGCGGGGATACTGCTTGCACTGCAGAAAAATACGCTGCAGCCACTGGACCTCTCGGACCCCCTGATTGAGAAACGATTTCAGCAGCACAGGGACGATATCAATGATTCAAACCGGAATTTCATTGAGATCATCAAAGATGAAGGCCTGATTATGGATGCTGGCGAGATGCACTATATCGCGAGATGGATAACGCCTTCAGGACCACCGCGAAGGTTTGATGCGCGCTTCTTTATTGCCCGCATGCCAGGCAACCAGACTCCAATCCACGATGATGGCGAACTAGTGCATTCAAAGTGGATCTCGCCAAGGGAAATACTTCGCAAGGAAGAGGCAGGGGAAATGATCCTCATGAGCCCTACCCTGAGGATGGTCAAAAACCTGGCCCACTTTGATTCAGCATCGCAGGTAATCGAATCTGCCGCTGCCAATCAGCCTGATCACCGGGCGAGGGTCCTGGCAGGCACCAAAGTGATCGTGATGCCCGGTGAGGAAGGTTATGAGGCAGGGGAAACGGATGTTGAGAATGGCTGGGTGCGGCTAAGACCGCTGTAATTCACAGTACCTCGTTGAGTACTTCAATCATCTTGGCCACAACATACGGCTTGGTTAATACGCCACTGAAGCCATAATCCCTGAAATGACTTAGTACTGGATCCACGGAATATCCACTGGAAACAATCGCTTTCACTCGAGGATCTAACTCTCTGAGTTTCTCAATAGTTTCCTTGCCACCCATGCCGCCGGGTATGGTCAGGTCCAGAATAACGGCGCTGAAGGGCTGGCCACTTTCCAGCGCTGCCCGGTAAAGCTCAACTGCTTCGGCACCATTTTCAGAAACAGATACCGTATAACCGACCTTCTCCAGCATCGCTTTTGTCAGTTTTTGAATCTCCTGTGAATCGTCCATCACCAGAATACGACCAGTGCCCGTTTCGATATTTGTCGCCTCAATACTTTTCTTCAGCTCGGCGGGCCGCCTCGAAGCTGGTAGATAGATATCGAACCTGGCGCCCTTACCTGGCTCACTTTCAGCCAGAATATGTCCCTTGTGTTTTTGAATGATGGCATAGGCGGTCGCAAGCCCCAGGCCGCTGCCTGTATCCTTGGTACTAAAAAACGGATCAAATATTTTTTCCAGTTCTTCAGCGTGAATCCCTGACCCTTCATCCTCTACGGAAACCTTCACGTATGCACCAGCATCAAGAGGAACTTTCGAGTGACTTTTCAAGGCGACATCTTGTGCGGTAATCTTGATGGTTCCGCCATCCGGCATCGCATAGCGAGCATTGATAAGCAGGTTGTTTATTACCTGGTTGATTTGGCCGAGATCAAAATCCACAGCTGACAAATCCCCCGGGAAAGTGAGTTCAGTTGCAATGTGAGACCCGTGCATAGAAAAAGCGACACAATCCTCGATGGCTCTGCGGATATCGTTGGTATCCAGTATTGGCATCCCTCCCTTGGCAAAAGTCAGTAGCTGCTTGGTCAGGTCTTCGACGCGTTGCAGCGATTTTTCAGTCGAATCGAGAAAGGTCTCACGCTCATCACGATCACTGGATATCCTCGCCATGTTCAGGTTGCCAATAATGATCGTCAGCAAATTATTCAAATCATGGGCTATACCGCCTGCAAGCACGCCGACTGATTCGAGTTTCTCCATCTTCTGCAATTCAGACTCCATCTGCTTGTGAACACTAATGTCCAGCAAAGTGCCCTGAATCTCCTGGATCTCTCCAGCCTCATCAAAAATAGGCGCAGAGCGAACTTCTCCCGTGAACCTAGTGCCATCAGCGCGGAAAAATTCGAATTCATCAATTCTGGTTTCACCGCCAATGATACCCTGCACACGCTGTGCGAGCAGATTACCGGCTCTTGATTTGTTTTCTTCATTTGACAGGAGATCATACAAAGACAGCCCAATAACATCAGCCGGTTCAAATCCCGCCATCTCTTTTACATACGGACTGATATAGGTAACATACCCATGTGGATTAAATCGCCAGATTACCTCTCGCGAATTTTCAATCAGGCTCCTATACCTCGCCTCACTTTCCAGCAGCGCCTTTTCCGGCATAACCGCGGGCACCGACAGCAAGCCCATTCTCATCACTTACTGGCCTGGCATTGATAAGGACATGAACAAGGTCACCAGACTTGGCTAGATAAGACTGCTCCCTACCGTATATTTCTTGCCCTGCAAGTATGCGATTAAATGCAGCAATTGCCCTGTCTCTATCTTTTGCAGGGAATATCTTGGTGATGGATTGCCCGAGAAGTTCATCACTGGTGTATCCAAGCGTGTCCTCCCACGCTGGATTCACAAAAACGAACCTGGCTTCAGTATCACCTTCCCAGATTAAATCTTTGCTGGATTCAACCAACTGCCGATATTTGCTTTCACTATCCGCCAGTCGTTTTGCGGCTAAGACACCTCTGACACGACGTTCAGCTGTCAGATAGCATACTAGTGCCAGAACCAGCATCATACCCAGGCTCCAGAGGACAATCCGTCTAACGACAGGGCTGGTGAATCGATCTACCGGTGAAGCAAAGGAGATGAGGAGCCAATGATAGTCAGTATCACCAAATTGAATCGCACGCTCCCTATCAACGTCTGAAACCAGGTAAATTTTCTTGAAGCTCATGAAACCGGATGTACTGTTGGCCTGACCACTGTCAAGCCCTTGAATTGAATCCCATATCTGAGGATATTGTCTGCCAAAGTTGCTCTGCTCTCTTGCTTCGATTTGGAAACCCCATGCTTCATCAGAGTTGAAAGCCTTCAGATAGTATCCGTCGCTATCAACCAGCAGTTGCTGGCCATCAATCCCGGGAATATCAAGTTGCAGCAGTGACTGGGCTAGAAAATTTACGATCAGGAGTTTCTAATTGCCTTCATTGTCCGAAAACACTCTGATCGCCATTCGCAACGTTGGTTTTAGGGGATATGTGATTTCACCATGTTCAACGTTTAAGTCCAGCCGTGACACATAAACAGATCCCGGCGCAATACGCTGAATATCACTAATATAGTATCTACGCCGCTTATTCTGTAGCCCTTCACGATTTACAACCCTTGGCTTCCCTGCTGCCTTCTCAACCCTGATTTCCTCCTTGCCGTTAATATCCAGCAATCGGATCTGATCAATTTCATCTGAATTACGCAGGCCGAAAAGAAACTCCTTCTCAAGTGCCAACCTGTTTTCCTCACCGCCTGTATTCAGATAGTTCGTGAGTTCCCCGTGACCAGATAGTCCTCGAATTTCGTGGGCAAAATGACGCAGCTTGAAATTTGTCTCACGAACAATAGATTCAACACTGTCGGATTGTCTGTTCCTGAGGGAGACTTCGGTACTGGATTTGTCCAGGAAATAGAACGCGGACGCCACGATCAGCACGACTGCCGACCAAGGAACAAAACGATAAACAAACTGAAGCGCCAGATTTTGGCTATTGCGTATTGGTGAAGCTTGTCTGAATAATTCTGATGTAGCCACTTTGGGTCTCCAGCAAGGCACGATCCCACCATCTACTGGCGGTTAATCGCGCGACTACCCATTTTATTATCGTCCATATCGCTAAAGACCTTTAACAGGCCATATTTCTCCAGTCCCCGCGGCTGTGCTCGGAACATCTGGTCGAGGAGACATCAAACTTGTCAATCCGAGTGGAGCGGCATAGCCGCAAGGCCTGGGAATCAGGCCTCTGGATCTCTACAATAATCTACGAAGTAGTTTTCGGTCATATGACCACGATACTGCCATACTTTCCAATATGGTAGTTTTCAGGTTGATAATGAAGAAATAATGAATATAATGGACATATCTCCATATTGTACGGTATGTCTTAGTTATGAAGTGGTTGCCCATTACATTCCTGCTGGTCCTGGCACTTCCTGTCAGTGCCGTACTATACATACAACAACTTCCACCCCTGATATCTGAATTTCCTGCCGAGGAAAGCCCGACTAACGGGCAACAAGACGTTGAGCAGACAGCTGGTACAGCTGTGTCTCAACCACAAACCGAGAGAGTCCCTGACTTTTCTGCCTACCTGGATGTCACGCAGAAAAAGCGGGTTTTCTTTGAGTTCATGCTACCGCTAATTCGCGAAGCTAACGCCAATATCCGCGAAGAACGCTCAAAACTGATCGATATCACCACCAGGTTGGAGACAGGTCTGGTGTTGCAAAGGGGGGAGCACCAGTACCTGAATCAGTTGTTCAAACGGTATGGCATGAATGCGCCAATCAAGGTTGACACCCAACATACAGATCAACTCTTGGAGCGCGTGGACATAGTGCCCGCTTCTCTCGTTCTCGCTCAGTCCGCCAACGAATCCGGGTGGGGAACATCCAGGTTCGCTGTCAAGGCCAACAACTATTTTGGTATCTGGTGTTTTCGCTCAGGCTGTGGCCTTAAACCACAATCCAGAGACGAAGGCATGAACCATGAGGTCGCCAGCTATGATTCAGTCCAGGATAGCGTCAGGGCGTACATGCACAACATCAATACCCACAGGGCCTACCGTGACTTGCGCACTATTCGTTCAGAGCAGAGACATTTGCAGAATCACTATATGGGATTGCAATTAACAGATGGACTGCGCCACTACTCAGAGCTTGGTCCGGAGTATGTCCACGCAATCAAGCAGATGATCCGGGTAAACCGGCTCCAGGAATATACTCTGCCATCCAGCGCCTAGCCGGCCGCGCCTAGCCAGCCACACCTCGCCGGCCGCCCCTCAGCCGGGCACCCTCAGCCAGCCACACCCCTCAGCTGGGCGCCCTCAGCCAGCCACACCTCAGCCGGCCGCACCCTCACGCAAACTATCGATAGTGCAAAAAATAGTGGATCATATCGATTTGGATTTAAACCAGTTGGCCCGCATCGCCGTCTAAGTATTAACTTTTGGAGGCAAAAAATATGAAGCACCTGATCTCCTTCGCACTGCTGTCCTGCATCATGACACCGGCTTTCGCTGATTACTGCGGCGTGAGCAAAACCATTGCAGAATTAATCTCTACCACTGACATATCTGAACTCAGGGTGAATGTCCTGGCCGGGTACCTGGATATTCAGCCGGGCAGCGGCAATAACGTCAACTTTAGTGGGCGCGCATGTACTGATGAAGAACAATGGTTAGACTGGATGACACTGGATGTCGAAAGGGATGATAAAACGCTGGAACTCACGGTCATCATTCCATACCAGGATGACGACTTTGATGCCGACTATGCCTACATGGATGTTGACCTGACCATACCAGAGGGCCTGCCAACAATAGTGAAAGACAGCAGTGGAGACCTTCTTGTTCACGCCGTTTCCGTATCCAGGATTGACGACAGCTCCGGTAATATCCGCGTCAGCGAAAACAGGACTTCACTTGAAATCAATGACTCATCCGGAAGCATCGAGATCCGCGATCTGCAAGGAAATCTTGAGGTTTCCGACAGCTCTGGTGATATTGATATCCGCACGGTCACCGGCACAGTTCACATACCAAGAGACAGTTCAGGTGACATTGATATAGAAACCGTTTCCGGCAAGGTTAGTGTGGGAAGTGATGGCAGCGGTGATATTGATATCCAGGATATCGGGGCTGACGTCGAGATTGGCAGTGATGGTTCCGGCGGGATCAAAATCCGCAATGTAAAAGGCGGCGTACTCATCGGCAGCGATGGTTCCGGCTCCGTATACGTGGCGGATGTGTCAGGCAAACTGCTGGTAGAAGCCAAAGGAAGTGGCGGTGTCCGTACTCGTGGCATCGAGGGTGAAATATCACTGCCACGCTAGGACAGTAAACCCTGGCAGCTACAACCAGGCTAACCCTGCAAACTACCGCTTGAGGAAATACAGCATCCGCCAAAGGCTAGCCGTCACAAGCGCGTGATCAATCTCCCCGGAAACCAAGAAATCGGCCACCTGTTCCATGGGAATGAGTTGCACTTCAGTTTGCTCGGTCGATGTGTTGCTGACTTCCGCGACCTGCTTCGCGTTAGGCGCAACAAACGTATGCAGCCTGTTGGAAAAGAGTGCAGGGTTGGGATTCAGAACGCCAAGGGATACCAACTCACCTATTTCATAGCCGGTTTCTTCCAGGCACTCCCTGGCGGCTGAGTCCGCCGGATCTTCATCCGGGTCAACAATACCGCCGGGAATTTCCAACGTAATCTCATCACTGCCATGACGAAACTGCCGTATGCAGACAAGTTCATTTTCGCTTGTAACGGGCACTACATTTACCCAGTCAGCGGATTCCATGACGTAGAAATTATGTTCTGCACCATCCTCAGGCGATTCAGATGTGGTCTCGTGAACACTCAAAACCCGGCAATCTGCTATTTGCCGCATGCTCTTTCGAGTCCAGGACTTAACCGGTTTAGACATATTGAATTTCCATCGACGTTCACTATGAATTATTGAGTATTCGACTTGTACAGGTACATGTCCAGCTAGTTCCTGTCCGAAAATCACCTTTTGAACCAAATTTCGCACAGGCTGCCCTGGAGGCTCATTCCGGGTGACTGTTTCAACTACCCGGGGTTATAGTTGTATTGTAATATCTGGCTAAATCCACTTAATTCTGGACGGGAAACAGCGAATATGAAAACAGCAAATACCTTCTGCCGGGTCTGTGAACCCTCCTGTGGACTGGTTGCAGAAATTGAAGACGGTGAAATCATATCCCTGACGCCTGACAAGGATCACCCGGTAACCAGGGGATTCGCATGCCACAAGGGTCTGGCTACACTTGAAATTCACAGGGACCCTGATCGCCTTGATCATCCACTAAGGAAGACAAGCGATGGGGACTTTGAAACGGTCAAGTGGGATGAGGCGGCCACCGAGATAGCATCAAGACTGTCCGATCTAGCAGCAAAATATGGCGCCGAATCACTCGCCTCCTATACCGGCAATCCCCTTGCCTTTAACACCACGGCGGGACCTGCGATCGGTTCCTTTATGGTTAAAAACCAGATTCGAAAGAATTTCAGTGCCGGAACCCAGGATTGCACCAACAAGTTCGCCGGTAGTGAAGCCATTTTTGGCTCCAGTACAATTCACCCCATTCCCGACCTGGACCATACGGATTTCCTGATCATCTTTGGCGCCAACCCGCGTATTTCACACATGAGTTTTGTCTCGGTTGCAGACCCCATGGCCACCTTGAGGAATGCAAAAAAGAGAGGGGCGAAAATTCATTTTGTTGACCCTAGAGAAAACGAGTCCATTAAGGGGATCGGTGAATTGGTGCAGGTCCACCCTGACACGGATGTTTACCTGATGGCTGCGATGCTGCAACACCTGCATGTGACGGGGCAGTTCGATGACGACTATATCCATGAGCATGCCGACAATATTGAGGGGCTAAAACAGTTTGTCTCCGCCTATTCTCCAGACCGAGTTGCTGAAGTGGTCGGTATTCCCGCAGAAAAAATCAGGTCCCTGGCGGATGATTTTGCCGCTGCAGAGCGCGCGGCTGTCTACATGTCCGTGGGGGTCAACATGGGCCGGCAGGGAACGCTCGCCTACTGGTTGCTGTTTTGCCTCAGTATCGTCACCGGTAACCTCGACAAACCAGGAGGGAATATTTACTCCAATGGATTCTACCCGGCGGCAAGGGCGGGACGTACGGGGGGTAAGGAAATCAATTATGAAGCCACTCCCCATGGTGAAGTCAGGAGAATTCGTGGATCCCTGCCGGGCAACCTGTTGGCAGACATGATTCTGGCTGAGGAGAATCCTGTACGCGGGCTGGTGGTCATATCCGGTAATCCGCTTATTTCTGTGGGTAACAGCAAGCGACTGGCTGAAGCTTTTGCCAAACTTGAGTTCTTACTGGTGATTGACATCTACCACACGGCCACAGCGGAAGTGGCAGACTATATTCTACCTGCCACGGACATGTACGAGCGTCCGGACATCAATCTCTGCGGCCTCGGCATGCAGGCACAGCCATTTGTGCAAATGACGGACGCGCTGGTAGACGCTAAGGCCGATAGAAAGCCGGAGTGGTGGATTCTGGGGAAAATTGAGCAGGCACAGGGTTATGAGTCTGCTGTTGATGATGACCCGGATCTGTTCGGGCGCATAGATCATATGCTGCAGCACAGCGAACTCAGCACAGGTGCCTTACGGGGCATGCCACACCAGACCGCTGTTCTACCAACGCCGGTGGCCGGTCAGTTCTATTCAAACTGTATCCAAACCGAGTCACAGCGTGTGGACTGTTGCCCGCCACAGTTCACCAGTGCCCTTGCGAATTGTGAATCCATTTTCCAGTCACTGGAGAAGGAAGCCCCGTCGCAACTGAAGATGATTGTCAGGCGAACCAACTATATGGTCAACAGCTGGTTCCACAACGTGAAGTCTCTGAAGCGGGGCGAGCATTTGTCCAATCCCATTTACATGCACCCGGAAGATGCCAGAGCACGAAATATAGGAGATGGCTCTGAGGTCAGGGTGTTCAATGGCAATGGTGAAGTAACTACCACTGCGTCCCTGGACAAGACGTTAAAACCGGGAACCGTCGCCCTGACTCACGGCTGGGGGCAGCAGTCTTCTCGCATGCAGGTGGCTAAAAAATATGCTGGAGTCAATGCCAACGAGCTATTGCCTTCTGGACCCGGCAGTTATGAAAAACTCAGCAACCAGGCATTTATGACCGGCATCCCGGTAGAGATTGCGGTTAGCTAACCTTGATTGAAAGTTGAAAATAGATAGTTGCCACGATTTACAGGCTCCTGGCTGACAATCCGCTCGCCAGGCTACTCGCTAGGCCAAAAGAAAAAATGCACTGATTTCACCTGGTATGGTATAAATTGCGCCCTTATGGATACGCCAACCCCCATCGAACAGTCAAAAGCCAGAAACCTCGACGGCATTGCTGTGTTCCTTTCAGGCACATGCCTGGTGCACTGCCTGCTGTTTCCAGTGCTCGTGACCCTGTTCCCAATCGTCCAGGGAAGCCTTATGGAGGAACAGTATTTCCACCTGATTATGCTGGTACTGATTCTGCCCATCAGCCTGATAGCCCTGACTATTGGCTGCAACAAACACCGGGATATAGCGACAATATGCTTGGGTGCCACCGGTCTGATAACGCTGACAGTCACAGCGCTGATGGGTCATGAACTGTTCAGCTTCTTCGGCGAAAGAATGGCCACCAGCGCAGGCGGCATCATTCTGGCCAGCGCACATATTCAGAACTATCGATGCTGCCGTAAGGTGGATTGCCAGCACGAGGAGTGATTTCCCAGGTTAATCTGCAATGGCACTTACTTAAGTTTAGCCACTTCCGTTCCACAAAAGAATAATAGGGTATCTTTTCCTACGCGGCTTGCGGCCCTCCGGGCACGCTTCGCTTAATCGAGAGCCCCTTTGGGTCCCTCTCCATGCGCTCTGCGCTGCGCCTGAAGGCTTCGGCAAAGATACCCTGTGATTTTTTGTTAGTTTTTTCGGCTACGTACTTTGAGTAAGGTAAATTAATTGGGTGCCATTCAGGTCAATCCGGACAATACCTGTCACTAGCCAGAACATGCCTCTATTGCGTCGTGTGACTCGCCTGGCTTACCACACGCCGATAAACTGCCGCGCCGCGAACAAGATTAAATGCCAGATAAAGATTTGAAAGCATGAAGGCAATTGCTGCCACTTCCACTATCTCCTTGAACTGCAATGAGGTCAAAATCAAACCGACAGCAACCAAATGCAGCCTGAACTGAAAGCGTGCATGCCGGTCGGGAACAATTTTCTTCATGTTCGGGATCTTCTGCTGCCAGCGTGTGCTGATATCGATCGTATTGGTTAGATGCAGCCAGACCAGGAAAGGAATGATCTTGTACAACATCCCAGTAATCAGGGACATGGTAAAACCGACAATCATCAGTGTGCCGATCATCAGATCAATCCCCGGGAAGGAGACTTTAGCGCCATCAGCCAGGGCTATTGTCACCAGTGCAAGGAGTAGACAGGTTAATCCAAATCGCCAGTAATCCATGGTGACATCGGCAACTCTTCTTCGCCGCTGCTGCTGCAGCCTGATAGTCATCAGCGCATACAGGGCAAAGCCTGCAGCCATTACAGATTCGAAGGCGAGCACCAGAAGGTCGCCCGTACCGCCAGGCAAAGGTGCAGTCACCCGGGTAAAGCTGATCAGTACCAGGCTCGAAAATATGGCTACTGCCAACCACCTGATCATCAAATCCGGGTATTTCGGTGTGACCTGGAACATGGGTACGACCTGGTAAGAGATGGTAAAAACCAGTATCCCGACCCACCCGAACAGACCCCAGCCAATATGCAGCGAAGTCAGGGTACGCTGCATGGATACCTGCGGCAGCGTATACCCGGCGGCCAGGTACAACCCCAGCAATAGCGTTACCAGGAAGGAAAAGAGCGCCAGTTTCATGCCGCGCGTAACCTGCGTACTCGCCTCAGATTGAACTATCGCCAGCAACAACCTGGCGATCAGCCACAGGAAAGATACACCCAGCAAAGATGCTCCTGCACCAATGAGCACAGGTAGCATCAACAGAAAACCGGCGCACAAAACCAGTGTTCCAGTAGCCAGCCCAAAATAGATTACTCTGCTCAAGCGCAGCGGATTGCTGAGTTGTACCCCAGCAAGAACCGGAAGAAGCTGCTGCAGAGCACCCACCATTACCATCGTAATAAACCCAAGGGTCAATAGATGGGTCATGGCAATCATCGCCGGATCCCACCTGTTGCTAAGCGCTTCAGGATGAGTTATCGCAATCAATGAGGCCAGCACTGCAAAAAAAGGAGCCGTCAGCATAAAGATCAATGGCACCGCCAACGGCGGTGTCTGCTCGAGAGAGAGTGCGGCGTCTTTCATTAATAGCGGTTCATGTGTGGCGGTTCATTAGTAGCGTTTCATGGTTCTCGATTCATCAGACTATTCTGACCAGACCTGGTATTCGCTTGCCGATTCCAGCGCCCGCTGCCGAGCTTCGTTGTCGTCACCCCGCCAGATGAAAACTTTACAGCTATCATCGGGACCACTGCGCGTGTCATGTTCAAAGCCCATTTTCTCAAGGCGTTCAAACAGCAGACGGGGATATCGCCGATGATGGAGGTGCAGGAATTTACCAGCCTTCAACTCTTGAGTTGCTTC
>PBRP01000010.1 GCA_002726655.1 Gammaproteobacteria bacterium | reverse complement strand
GCATCCCCCTCCCAGGGATCCGACGATGTCACCGTTCTCACGGATCAACATCATGCTTCCCGGTTTCCTCGGGGTAGATCCCTGTGTTCTGATGACCGTCGCCAGGGAGAACGGTTCATCCCGATCGAGAAGCCGGAGAGCTTCCTGATAGAGTTCCTTCATCTGGTTTCCTTCAGAGGGTTGAAATAATTTAAGCAGGTTAATTGATATTTGTTCGGAGGGAAAGCATCGGCGATTCTTACCCGTGCAGGGTAATTTGCCGGCAAGGAATTCCGTGTCCGCAGCCCGGCGTGTTTAAGCCTCTCCACCCCACTTTAGTGAACTCTTGCGCTTCTCACTGGAGGTGGAGGGTCGAAAAATAGCCACTTTCACCGGCATGTTCATTGCTTTGATGATGTACTTGTGACACGTTTCTTTCGACAATGGCTCCGGAATGTACAGAAAGTAAGCATTCGGACCAAATTGCTCTGGCCCCTGCTCGCCCTGTCAGTTGGGTCGGTCGGCACGGTGGGCATCTTGAGCATGGTCGTGGCTCGCGAAGCGATTTCCGTTATGGCCTTCGACCAGTTCGAGACGGTCGGCCAGGATAGTCCCGTTTGCAGCCGCCCATCGAAACGGGTCGTTGCCTTCGACGGCGCGAACAGTCTCCTGTACCAGAAACTGGTGGGGACCCAGAATTGCGGAAGCCAGATGCCCGCGGGAGGGCCGTACCTCAACCCGGCCGATAGCAACAAGTTTGTCAAGGCCTGGATTGACGAGGGGGCCCTGAACAACTGACCGGGACCGGGGTTGTTTTCCCTCCGGGATGATGGCACATTTTTTGCGGTGGTATTCTTGATTCTTGTTACGAAGGAGAACCCGGAATGAAAACGCTCTGGTTGTCGGCCATCCTCTTTGGGCTTGGCACTCCCCTGTTCGCGCAGGACAAATCCGCCGCCTCGAACGTCCCATCGGACAAGAAGGAGGAATCGGTCCTGCTCGACAACGACGATTTCAAGATCTACTGGAAGAACGGCACGCACATCGAGAGCTCCGACGGAACGTTCAAGCTGAAGTTCGGCGGCCGGATTCACAACGATTGGGCCTTCATTTCCGCCGACGACGACATGAAAGCGGCCACGTTCCCCGGCGAGAACGGCACCGAGTTCCGACGCTCCCGTCTCTTCTTCGGCGGGACGCTCTGGGACCGGGTCATATTCAAGATGCAGTACGACTTCGCCGGCGGGGATGCCGACTTCAAGGACGTATACGTCGGCATCAAGGGACTTCCCGTCGTGGGAACCCTCACGGTGGGCCAGCAGTTCGAACTGTTCGGGTTCACCGCGCCGATCTCCAACTACAACACCTTCATCGAGGGGGCCCTGGATTCGTCCATCTCTCCCCAGCGGAGCACCGGTTTCCGTTTCCACAACCAGGCCTTCGAAAACAGCCTGCAGTGGAGCCTCGGCTATTTCTGGGGGGGCAGCGATTCCTATGGAGACGACAAGGATAACGACGGGGTGAACGTGATCACCGGGCGGATCACGGGACTTCCGATCTATCAGGAAGGGGATATGCTTCTGCACGTCGGGATGAGTTTCTCTAACCGCCATCTCCGCGGAGATGCGACCGAGTTCAAGAGCAAGCCGATGGCCAACCTCGCAGAAGAATACGTCTTAACGTCGACGAGCCCGGACGACCTGCTCCTGGTCGGCTTCGAACTCGGCTTCGCCTGGCAGTCCCTCCACGCGCAACTCGAATACGTGCATTACGACGTCAGTGCGATCGACGGGGCGAGCGACGCGACCTTCTCGGGATGGTACCTGCAGTTCGGATACTTTCTCACCGGAGAGACCCGGCCCTATTCCGGGAAGAACGGGATGTGGAGTCGCGTGACGCCGCTCAAGAACGCTTTTGGAGAAGAGGGCGGATACGGCGCATGGGAAGCGAAGGCTCGGATCCAGATGATCGACGGGAACGACGATGACGTGACCGGTAACGAACTCATGAACTTCGCTCTCGGTGTCAACTGGTATCTCAACTCCGCAACGCGCGTTATGCTCGAATACGTCTTCTCTGACCTCGAGAGTGACGCCGGGGATATCGGGAACTCCAGCGTCGTGCAGATGCGTTTCCAGATCGATTTCTAGTTGGCGCAATTCAATACGCCTCTTTCCTCCGTTCTGGAGGGAAGAGGCGTTTCACGTTTTGCCAGGTGATCCGCGAGCCGGAGGCCGAGCGCCATAATGGTCACCTGGGGATTGACGCCGGGGGAATCGGGAAGGACCGATGCGTCGCAGACATGGATCCTGTCGCTTCCGGTCAATTTTAAATCGTTGTTCACTACCCGGCCCATTCCCGCGGTTCCCTGCGGATGAAACCCGCTGACGAGAAGGCGGGAAGGGGCATAATCGATTTCGAGTTCCTCCCGGCACGAGACATCGTTGTTGCCTCCCCCGACCGGCAGAAGCACGCGGTCGGCGCCCGCCGCGAAAAAGGCCTCCGCGATCAACTTCAACCCTTCGCCCAGGTCGCGGGCGTCCTCTTCGTGAAGGGTGTAGTCGATCGTCGGACGGTTGCCGATCTGCGAAACGCGGCCGGTGGAACGGTCGCGAATCATCAGGCCGAAAGTGGCGAGATGGTCGCTCCGGTCGAACCACCACCGGAAACGGGATCCGCCCGCCAGGAGCATCGGCCCGATGGAGCTTTTCGGCGTGTGGACCCCTTCGAGCGTAATGCGGGGGAGTTCGGGGGGGCGATACCCGATCGCCTGCGGGACTCCCCGGTCGCCGTGTTCGAGTTCCGGGAAATGGGCGAAGACTTTGCAGGCGGGATGGATTTTCAGGTGATGGCCTGCGCGTTTCCATGCCGTTCCCAGCCGGTTCCGGCGCAACAGGTTCGGGGTGTGCAGGGCGCCCGCCGAAAGGACGAGGTTGTCCGCCCGGAAGACCCGGCCATCGGAGGTTTCCACCTCGACCCGGTCGCTCTTTTCGACGATCCGTCGCGCACTCGTTTCCGGAAAGAGATCCGCCCCGGCCGAGACCGCTTCGGGAAGGAAGGCCTTGTCGGCGCTCCGTTTCGCTCCCGCGGGGCATCCGAAACAGCACCGGCCTCTTCCTTCGCAGTCGGGGGCGTTCCGGGGAAGAACGTACGCTCCTTCGCGGCCGATTCCGGCGAGACCCTTTTCGAAGATTCCCGATGAGGCGCAGAGAAGATCGCGGGGGGGGACGGTCACGCCGATCGCCTCCTCCGCCAGATCGAGCCACGGTTCCAACGAGAGATTCGCGTTCCATCCCTGGAGACATTCGGGAAGAGGACGGAGCGAGGTTCCGGAATTGATCGCCGTCGTTCCTCCGAGTCCCTCCCCGGCCAGGACGACGATGGAGGAGTATCGGGAGGAGACGAGGGATGCCTGAGCGACGAAGTGTTTCCGGAGGGTGTTCACGGTCGTGTCCGGCCGAACGAGTCCGCCCCTTTCGAGGATCGCAACTCGTTTTCCCTGTTTCGCAAGGCTCCAAGCCACGGGAGCGCCACCCGCTCCCGACCCGATTACGATGGTGTCGTATTCCTCTTTCGGAGTGGGAGGTTGGTGATGATCCAGGGGGTGGGGAACGGCATCCGGTTTGGAATCCTCGTGGAGGACTTCGGTACAGGGCCATTCGAAGAGGGTCGCGAGTCCCCGGACGAGGGGAGATCTGTGCGTCTTGAGTTTCTGGAACAGCAGATCGAATTCGTTTTCCGGAAGATGGATCGCCCGGAGGGGGCGGCGAAGAAGCAGGGTCGGTCCCCACCAGTCGATGACCCATCCGAGGATCGGGTGAAGCCTGCGGACAAGTGGGTCGTGGTTTGCGATTCTTCTTTGCACGTTCTTTTCGGAACCCGCTCCCATGAGATCGAACCAGCGGCGGAGAAGGGAAGGGGTATCCTTCGAACGCCAATGACGGGCGAGCCAAAGGGAAAGGGCGACGAACCCGTCCCCGAAGGCGCAGACGATCCAGGCGGGCGAGAGGCGGAATGCGAGAAGGGTAAACCCGGCGGTGCTGACGATCTTGGCGACGAGAAGGGTGAAGTAGAGTTGATGCGATTTCGGATCGCGGGCGCCGAAGTGGGCGAGGAGGGTGACCGCACTCATGAGGGAGAGCGAGAGAACCCACCAGAGAGACCCGGTCGGGGTGGAGATTCTCCCGCGGAATCCCAACCCGTTGGCGAGTTGCGTGAGGATTCGTCCCGTTTCGCCGGGATCAACCAGGAAGGAGATTCCGACGAAGAGAAAGACGATCGACCAGGCCCGGGTTACTTTCGCGTACAACATGTTATGACCATACGGTCATAGTATGCAAAAAGCCGGGGTCCTTGTCACCTCATTGTTTCTGGAATTCGGGGGATCCCAACAGGATCGCGAGGATGAAGGGTCCCGCCTTTCGCAGTTTTCTCTTACCCCGCCCCGGCATGGTTTCGATGATCTCGTCCAACTTGCGTGAGGTACGCTTCCCGATTCCGCCGACGGGAAGGACCTTGTCGACGAGGATCTTTTTCCAGGAGCCGGGGTTGTCCTGGGTGAGGTCTTCGTAGAAGGAAGCGGGGATCCGGACTCCCTTTATTTTGCCGGCGGCGAGGTTCACGGCGAAGGTCCACCGGATGGCGAGGGCGCCGGGGTCGCGCCACGCCTCGGCCTGGTCGTAATACCCGGTCGGGTCTGCGCACCGGTAGAGGTCTTCGTTCATTTCCCGGAGGCTTCCAAGAAGGGCGGTTGGATCGGTCACTTCCGCGTTCGTCACCCGAAGCGCGCTGACGACGAATTCCCAGGGTCGTTTGAACTTGGCCCGGTAGTTCTCCCTCGTGAAGAAACCGGGGTCTTCCACGATCGCCTCGAAGACCTTGGCGAGATCTCCCTTGGTCTTGATGAAGACCTTCGCGATCCGTGCGACCATCTTCTCGTCCGGTTCGTCGTTGACGAGCCAACGACAGAGTTTCCAGGAGAGGAACCCGGCGGTTCCCTTGTGCTGCTCCAGTATTCTCAGGAGAAAATCGCCTTCTCCGACCGGGTTGAGCCGATTCTCCCGGATCATACCGTTGAGGAAGTACTTGTTCCCCGGATCGTGCATCTCCTTGTTGAAAAGGAATCCCCCCGGGTAGGGCCCTCCCCGCTGGATCGTCCACCCGGTCAGGATCCGGGCGACCTGGATGACATCCTTCTGCCGGTAGTGGCGGTCCACACCGAGCGTATGGAGTTCGAGCAGTTCGCGGGCGTAGTTTTCGTTCAGTCCGCGCTGGAGGGCGATGTCGATCGCCTGCTGAATATCCTCCTTGTTTTTCGTCTTCAGTCTGGTTTTCATTTCGATCTTTTTCAACTCGATCTTCGTCGGAGGGCGGCGGGAGATGTGGTTGTCGAGGAACATCAGCATGGCGGGATGCTTCGCACTCGCCTTGAGTATCTCCCCGAATTTACCGAGGGAATTGTTCAGGATCACTTCCCGTTCCCAGTCGGGAAGAATCAGCTTGATCGCATTCTTGTCGACGTTGATGGCGAAGTGGTTGCGGAAGAAGTCGGAACTGGTCTCCCGGACATGGTTGTTGCTGTGAAGGGCGCGGAGGATCACCCAGGCGAAGGTTTCGTGCATCGGGATTCGCGCGTGCCGCCTCGCTTCCCGCTTTTCCTTTTCCGATGCGCTTCCGGGTACCTTCTCCCGGTAGTCGTACAATTCCTGCTCGGTGAGGCCGACCGTCTCGAACTTTCCGAGAATCGTCCGGAACCGGTCCGATTCGGCGACGTTCCCGGCGAGNTGTTCTTCCATCCACGGCCCGATCCCTTTCTCCCGCACTTCGGCGACCAGTTCCGGCGTCGCCCCCGGAGTGAACCGGTTTAACAGGTGGACGATCTTCTCGTCCTCATTGAGAGGACCGGAGGGGTCGACGGTCGTCGTGTCCTGGGCGGAAATGCCGGTCGTAGCAGACACGAGCAGACAGGCGAACAGGGTGAGGAACCTGTGCATGGTTTTTTCTCCTTAGTTAACCTTGTTAATGATACATGAAAATCCTTCCGGATGTTTCGTGTGAATTACGCAGATTATACAGATTTTGACATATAAGCAGATCCTGATATTAGCGTCCACTATGGAACCTCCACCGCCCCAGACGAAGCCACGCTCCCTTNTTTTTATTCCCGGGAAGCGCCGGTTTGCGGAAACGCGACGGCGAAAAGACTTGACATGGAACTAATCGGATGATTAATTAGTTCCTATGGCGAGGCCGGTCAATGCCGATGCGAAGAAGACGCGGGAGCGGTTGCTCTGCGCGGCGGCCGCTCTCTTTTCCGACCGGGGGGAGAGGGCGACCACCCTGCGGGAAGTCGCCGACGCCGCCGACGTGACGATGGCGACCATTCATCACTATTTCGGAAACAAGGAATCGCTCTACGCCGCCTGCCTCGAATCGGTCCGGGACGACTTCGCCCCCTTCGGCCTCATGCTCGAGGAGATCTTCGGNCGCCTCGAGGCGGAGTCCTTCACCGATGACGATCCGGGGAGGGTTCTCGACCGGCTCGTTCGCGGGGGATTCCGGTACGCGCGCAACCACCGTTCCGGCCTTCAATTGATCATGCGGTCGGTCGTCGATACCGGGGAACTCGACCGCAAATGGCGCGACCGGATGTTGATCCCCTTCCTCGACCGATGTTCCGCCACGCTCGCGCCGCGGTTGCCGATCTCCGCCGGGGAAGTGCGCCTCCATCTTCAAAGCCTGATCGCCCTCGGAATGAGGTACGCCCTCAGTTCGCCCCCCGAACTCGCCTCCTTCTTCGGAGCGAAAAAACCGGTCGCCGCCGCCGAAGATCACCTTGTTTCCACGGCGAGACTCCTTCTCGTGAGGAACGGATGACCGTTACCGCACCGCGATCGACTCTTCCCGGGATTCGCGACGACATGATCTCCGCGTCGTACGGCATCTGCATTCAAAAGGCGGAACTCATGACGCGCGCCTTCGTCCGCCGGGAGAAACGGCGTCCCCTCCTGAACCTGATCAAGCGGATCCACTACCGCGCGTACTCCGCTTCTCTCCTGAAACTCGCCCGGGGGGAGGAACTTCCCCGGTGGAAGAACCGGCTCAACGCGAAACTCGTATCGCTCTACCGGAAGATCGAAGGGCGTTCTCCCGGTGAAATGGCGATCACCCACGCGGAGGCTTTCCGCGAGATCGTCGCGAATCAGGAATTGCGCGTCTGGCCGGGCGAACGGATCGTCGGGAATCTCAGTTCGCGCCGGGTCGGCGCACCGCTTCACCCCGATTTCGGGGGACTGCTGATGCTCGGCGAACTCGATTCGATCTCTTCACGGCGGGACAATCCGATGGACCTCTCCCCCGAAGACGCCGCGAAGTTAAAGAAGGAAATCTTTCCCTTCTGGTTCGACCGCTCCATTCTCGCGACGACGCCCCTGTATGCGCGCGAATCCGATTTTCTCGCGGAGGTCACCCGCGGATCGGCCTTCATCCTGACCCAGTTCTCCGGCATCTCCCACCTGACCCCCGACTACCCGACGGTGCTGGAAAAGGGGTTCGAGGGGATCGAAGCGGACCTGCTCCGGGAACGGGAGAAGAAGGGGGAGACTCCTTTCCTCCAAGCCGCCCTGATCGTAACCCGGTCTGCCGTGGAATTTCAAAAACGATGGCGCGCCCATCTGCTCTCGGAAGCGGAAAAGGAGGTCGATTCCGGGCGGCGCGCGGAACTGTCTTCGATGGCCGACATCTTCGACCGCGTTCCCGGTCGCCCCGCGGAGACCTTTCACGAGGCTCTCCAGAGTCTCTTCGCCGCCCATGTGCTCGTTCACCAGGAGAGCTTCCAACACGGCGTCTCTTTCGGGCGGGTCGATCAATACCTTTACCCTTANTATAGTAAAGATATCGCGTCCGGCCGGATCTCGCNGGAGGAGGCGATCGAGTTGATCGGATGCTTCCTGGCAAAGGCGGCGGAACTCCTGCCGCTCTTCTTCGATCGGGCGACCGAGTATTTCAGCGGTCTCTCTTCCGCCTCCGGTCTCACCCTGGGGGGTACGAAGAGCGACGGAACGGACGGAACGAACGAGCTTTCGGAACTCTTTCTTCTCGCCTACGACCGGATGCGCCTTCGCCAGCCGAACATCCACGTCCGGTGGCATCCCGGTATCGACGCGGGTTTCCTCGACCTCTGCTGGGAAACGGTCCGGAAAGGGGGCGGGATGCCGGCGATCTTCAACGACGAGAGGATCGTTCCGGCGATCGGGAGCGACGATTACTCCATCGTCGGGTGTGCCGAGTGGGGCGTCCCGCACGAATCTTTTCCCGCCGCGGGGGCCGGGTTCATCAACCTGCCGCACGTTCTTCTTCTCGCCCTGCACGACGGGACGGAGAACGGGCGCCGTGTCGGTCCGGCGACGGGTCGGCCTGCCGACATGGAAGAACTTCGCGAGGCGTACCGGATCCAGTTGCGCCACCTGCTCCGGCGCGCGACCGATGGGAACAACGCGATCGAGACCGCCCACGCGCGTCATCGGCCGACTCCGTTCCTCTCCACCATCGTCGGAGGGTGCGTCGAGTCGGGGGTGGAGCTGAACGCCGGGGGCGCCCGTCGAAACCAGACCGGATTTCAGGGCGTCGGTCTCGCCGACGTGGCCGATTCCTTCTCCGCGATCGAAGAGATCGTTTTTCGCGATGGCGTGGCGACCTGGGAGGAGATGGTCGCCGCGGTCGATCGGAACTTCGAGGGGGACGGGGAACTTCGCGCCCGCATCCTCAACCGCGTCTCCCGGTACGGGGAGTCGGAGGCGAACGGGTATGCCCGGTTCGTCTCGGAAAGCTTCTCGGAGGAACTTTCCGCCTTCACCAACCCGCGTGGCGGCAGGTATGTCGCGGGCTTCTGGACGATGACGACCCACCAGGGATTCGGGAGGCGGACGCGCGCGCTTCCTTCGGGGCGTCTCGCCGGGGAGTCGCTCTCCAACGGGATCTCTCCCGTCCAGGGGTGCGAGCGCCGGGGACCGACGGCGACTCTCTCTTCGGCGGCGGCGAACGTTCCGGTCGGAAACGGGTGCGTCCTGAACCTGAAGATGAGTCCCGACCATCTGAGGGGGGAGAAGGGCAAGGTCGTTCTGAACGGTCTCGTGCGCGGCTACTTCGCCAAGGGCGGCCAGCAGGTGCAGTTCAACGTTCTCGATCCGCAGGTTTTGATCGAGGCGAAGAAGGATCCCGGGAAGTACCGGGACCTGGTGGTGCGGATCTCCGGATACTCCGCCTATTTCAACGATCTGACCGAAGCGCTCAAGGACGAGATCATCGCCCGCGCGCTTCACGGGAGTTGATCCGTGTCCGCCACACTTTTCGATATTCAGAAATTCTCCCTGCACGACGGACCTGGAATCCGGACGGTCCTCTTCTTCAAGGGTTGTTCACTCCGATGCGATTGGTGTCAGAATCCCGAATCGATCAAGCCCGCCGTCGAGGTGACCTTCACGCCCGACAAGTGCGTCGAGTGCGGTACGTGCGCGAAGAGTTGTCCCGAAGGGGCGATCGTTCCGGCCGGAGAGGGGCGGATCGACCGGGATCGTTGCACCGATTGCGGGCTCTGCGTGGAGACCTGTCCCTCCACCGCTCTTCGGAGAGTCGGGGAAGGGCATGACGTCGGGACGCTCCTGGAGGCTTGTCTGGAGGACGTCGCTTTCTACGAAGGCTCCGGCGGGGGAATCACCCTTTCGGGGGGGGAGCCGGTCCTGCAGAGCGCCTTCCTTCGCGAATTTCTTCCGGCGGCGAAGGGGAAGGGGTTGAACGTTCTTCTCGAGACGGCGGGAAATTATCCGTGGCGGTTGTTGGAACCGCTTCTGCCCTGGATCGACCACATCTACTTCGACTGGAAACTTCCCGACGGGGAGAGTTACCGGAGGCACACGGGGGTGGACGACGGGAGGATCGTGGAGAATCTCGGGGAACTGGTCTCTCTCGGTTTCCCGGTCACGGTCCGGATGCCGGTGATTCCGGGACGGAACGATCGGCCGGAGCAGGTGAGGAAGACGGCCCGGAGACTTCGGGAGTTGGGGATCGGGGAGTTGACGCTTCTGCGGTACAACCATCTTTGGGAGGCGAAGCTTCCCAGGCTCGACACACGGCAGAAGGCGTTGGGGATTTCGGAGTCGGATACCCGGGACGGATTGGCGGAGTTGTTCCGCGAGGAAGGAGTGAATGCACGATGGTGAATCGTTTTCGTAACCGGACGGTGGTGGTGACGGGGGCTTCGGCGGGGATCGGTCGGGCGATGGCGCGGCGATTGATCGAAGCGGGAGCGAACGTGGGACTGGTCGCGCGGAGGCGGGAAGCGCTGGAGGAATTGGCCGGTCCGAATGTGGCGATCTTCCCGGGCGACGTGCGGGACGCCGACTTTTGCTCCCGGGCCGTCGAGGGGACCGCGGAGGCGTTCGGCGGAATCGACTGCGCGATCGCCAACGCGGGGATCTCCATGAACGCCCCGTTCGCCTCGGCGGATCTTTCCGTCTTCCGGGAGATGATGGAGGTTAACTATTTCGGATCGCTTCATGTCGCGCGGTTCGCCCATCCCCATCTGAAGAAAAGCCGGGGAAGCCTCGTCTTCATCTCGAGCGTCGTCGGCAAGCGGGGGTTTCCGACGAGGAGCGGGTATTCCGCCTCGAAGTTCGCGGTGCAGGCGCTCTTCGAGTCGTTGCGCGTGGAGTGGGCGCCGGAGGGGATTCACGTCGGAATCGTCGCACCGGGATACACGGAGACGGAGATCCGGGTAAACGCGCTCGGGTCGGACGGAAAGCCTCGAGGGGAGGGAGGGAGTACCGTCGGATCGGTCATGTCGGCCGATCGCGCCGCGGAATCGATATTGAAAGCGGCCGCGGATCGACGGCGCGAAACGATCCTCACCCGGGGAGGGAAGGCGATGGTCCTGTTGAACCGGTTTTTCCCGGCGTTGGCCGACCGGGTTTCCGCGAAGGTGGTGGGGTGAGCATGAGGATCTTCGTTACGGGCGCGACCGGTTTTCTCGGAAGCGCCGTGGTTTCGCGGCTTGAAGAGGAGGGCCATGAAGTGACCGCCCTGCTTCTTCCGCACGAGTCGGCGAAGGGGTTGGGCGCGACGGCGGTCGTTCGCGGCGATATCACGGAACCGGAAAGCCTTCGCGGATTGATGGAAGGGCTCGACGCGGTCGTACATCTGGCGGGCGCGGTCGGGTACGGCCAGGAGTGGAGCGTCTGCCGGAAGCTCAACGTCGAGGGGACGCGGAACGTCGCGGAGGAGGCGAAGCGGGCGGGGGTGCGCCGGTTCCTTCACATGAGTTCGGTCTGCGTCTACGGGCGCGTTCCGGAGCGGCCGATTCCGGAGAGTTCCCCGATGCGGTTGACGGGCGATCCGTACGGCGACACGAAGATCGGGGCGGAACGGGTCCTGGCGGAGTACGATTTCGACGCGACGGTTTTCCGGCCGACGGTGGTTTACGGTCCGGGAGACGTCCGGTTCCTCCCGAAGATCCTGGAAAACCTCGCCTCCGGAAAGGCCCGGGTGATCGGCGAGGGGAAGAACAGCGTCGACCTGGTTCACGTGAAGGACGTCGCGGCTTTCGTCTCGCTGGCGGTGGCGAAGAAGGAGTCGATCGGACAGGCGTATAACCTGAACAACCCGGACAATCCGACGTGGAAGGAACTGCTCCGGTTCGTCGCCGACGAGGGGGGATATTCCCGGCCTGCCGGAAAGATATCCTACCCGGTCGCGATGGCGGTCGCCGGAACGATGGAGTTCTTTTCGTGGTTTACGTGCCGGCCTCCCCGATTGACGCGGTACGCGGTCCGGGTGGTGGGGCGGCAGTACCGGTATGAAACCGACCGGGCACGCGCATTGGGGTTTCGTCCTTCGGTCACGGTTGAGGATGGGTTGCGGGCGTGCCTGGAAGGTGTCGCGGATCAATCGAGGATCAGTTCCCGGACGTGACTTCGCCCGCCCCCGGAGTAGGAGACGTAGAGTCGGAAGCGGCCGTCGTCCAGTTGTACGAGGGTCGGATCGCAGGGGCGGATCATCTTTTCCGGGAAGCCGGAAATCCCGATCGCTTTCGGATCGCTCCACGATTTACCGTCATCCTTCGAGAAGGAGACCGCGATCTTGTCGAAGTCCTCGTGCGACCGGCCCGGGAACCATTGGAAGGTCGCGACCAGCCGGCCGTCCATGTCGCGGATGAGGTTCGGGACGCCGCCACCGTCGACGAGTTTCCCTGCTTTTCGAAAATTCTTTCCGGACGTGGATTCGAGCAGAACGATGTCGCCGTCCCACGGGCCGGTGCGGTCGCGGGGCGGTTCCTGTTGGAGAAGGGCGAGGAGGAGCAGGGCCGGAACCAGCGAACCAGTCATCACCGGGATAACGGATCGCGCCTCTGATTATTGTGACGAATAAGGATTATCGTCCCTCGGTCATGGAGGCGGGGGGCGGGGCGGTCAGGCGTTTTCCCACGAGCAGGGAATTGGAGGGCTTTTTCTCTCCTCGTGAGGTCACCGTCCGGTCCATGGTTTTTCGGTTCCACCAGGTCGAGGTGGCGGAGGCGAGGAGTTCTTTCCGGTTCCTGCTCCAGTAGGTCCTCCATTCCGGGACGTTCTTCCCGCTCCCCCCGGTGATGGAGGCGAGGGCGGCCATGGCGTACTTGGTCAACAACTCCGCTTCCTGCCACGAACTTCCCAGTCTCTTTTTCGGGTTCAACTTGGGAAGCTTTCCCTTCAGCGTATTGAGGAAATTGATGAGCGGTTCGACGGACGACTCGCTTCCGATTTGTGCCAGGGCGACGACGACATCGGTGAGCCCGGAACGAATGTCCTCGTTTCCCACGTCGGAGAGGAGCTTGTTGAGGGAGGGGGCGGCTCTTTCCCACCCGAGGTCGCCGAGTCCACGGGCGATCGCGCCGAGGACCCCCGGCGTTTTCCTGTGCCGGGAGAGAGCCTTGACGAGAACGTCGACCGATGAGGGATGATCCACCTTGCCGATCGCCCTTGCGACGTCAACCCGCACCTTTTCCGTGTCGGTGTGGATAAGTTTCCCCACGGTCTTGATGACTTTTTCATGGACCGTCCCGAGAGCCTCCCGGGCGGCCTCGATCCGTTCCTCTTCGGAAGCGCCCTTGAGAGCTTCGTGGAAGGTTTTCACCGCCTCGTCCTGATTCCCGCAGAGGATAGCCGCCAATACCATCATTGTCTTCATACCCATACCATACGGAATCGGTGCGGGAAGTTCTCGGGAAAAAGGACATAATCCATCCAAAACGCTACTGACATGCGCGATGTTTCCCGGTAGTAATTACCCATACAAAAAAACTCTTGTGTAATTCCACTTTTCATGGAACTACATGTCTCCTGTCTGCGTCTATCAGGGAAATGCGCATAGTGCGCTCAGCAAAAGGAGATTTCAATGAAAGCCTTATTTTTGATGTGTGCGGCCAGCATGTTAGGACTCAGCCTCCATGTCCGGGCCGGAACGGAAGCGATGGAAACAGCCGCAGTTGTAAAAAAGGGACAGGATGTCGTCGTGAACATCAGCTATAAAGGCCGTGAAAAAAACTGGGACGGCTCCATTGGATACAGTCGCGGAGAGATCGTCGTGCTCAACAATGCCTTCCTGAAAGTGACCGACAGCAAGGGAGTAGAGCTCAAACCTGCTGATGACCATTTCATTACCTTGTATCGCAACGTGGTTTATAACGAGGCATTCAGCAGCCAGGTCAATCTCTCCTCGGC
>PBRP01000023.1 GCA_002726655.1 Gammaproteobacteria bacterium | reverse complement strand
TTTGAGTATCGGGAGGTTGAGGTTCCGACCATTTCAGATGGGGAAGTCCTGATTAGGACTTCAACCCTGGGATTTGACCCGATGCAAAGGGGTCTTGTGATGGACAGGGAAAGCTACATAGCACCCGTGGGTCTGGGTGAGGTTATGAAAGGGAGCGCGGTCGGCCAGGTCGTGGAGTCAAAGAACGAGAATTTCAAAGTCGGTGATATTGTTCAGGGCTTTGGTGGCTGGCAGGACTACTTCGTCTCCAGCGTAGATAGCCCGATGCCTGTGAGCAAACTACCCCAGGGTGTAACGCCTGAAATGGCACTGGGTGCATTGGGTGTGACCGGACTCACCGCCTATATCGGGATTTTGGAACTTGGTGCACCCAAAGCAGGTGACACAGTACTTGTATCTGGTGCGGCGGGTGCAACGGGTTCCGTTGCCGGGCAAATTGCGAAACTGGAAGGTTGCCGGGTTGTTGGCATTGCAGGGGGTGCAGAGAAATGTGCCTGGTTAACGGAGCAGGCTGGCTTTGATGCTGCAATCGATTATAAGAACGAGGACGTAGCAGCCAAAATACGTGAATATTGCCCCAACGGACTGGACGTATATTTCGATAATGTCGGTGGTGAGATTCTGCAGGCCGCTCTCAATAATCTTGCAATGAATTCCCGGGTTGTGTTGTGTGGAGGTATTTCGGGCTATAACGAGGAGGTTCCACCACCAGGACCCAATAACCTGATGAACCTTATCGGCACGCGATCAACGATGGAGGGATATATCATCATCGACTATCTTGACCGGATGCCCGAGTTTCAACAGGCGATGGGTCAATGGCTGCATGAAGGCAAGATCATTCATCTCGATGATGTACAGGAAGGTTTTGAAAATATACCGGCAACACTGATGAGGTTGTTCACGGGCAAGAATATGGGTAAACAAATGTTGAAAATAACTGGAGAGTAGGAAGATGAAGATAGACCGCGCCCTAATGGGCGACCTGAACGATGTAGCGAAGAGTATTCAGGATATGGAGGCTGCTGGTTATGACGGAGCCATGTCGGTGGAGACCAGCCACGATCCATTTTTCCCGCTATTGCTGGCAGCTCAGAACAGTGAGCGCATAGAACTGATGACTTCCATCGCGGTGGCCTTCTCACGGACTCCAATGTTACTCGCCAATATTGGCCATGATCTAAACAGTTATTCCAAGGGGCGATTTATTTTAGGTCTTGGATCGCAAATCAGGCCTCACATAACCAAGCGATTTGGTATGCCCTGGTCGTCTCCGGCAAAACGTATGCGGGAATTTGTTATGGCAATGCGTGCCATCTGGGCTTGCTGGCACGAGGGGCAAACACTTGATTTTCGCGGTGAATTTTATACCCACAGCCTCATGACTCCCATGTTTACGCCCCTGGACAGCCAGTATGGTGCGCCAAGGGTGTTTCTTGCAGCAGTCGGCCCACTAATGACAGAGGTCGCCGGTGAAGTCGCCGACGGTATCATTCTGCATGCGTTCACTACCGAGAAATATATGCGCGAGGTTACTTTGCCTGCCCTTGAAACCGGCCTGGCTCGCGGTGGGAGAAAAAGAGAGGATTTTGAGATCTCATACCCTGCTTTTGTGGTCAGTGGGCGCAACGAGGAGGAGTTCAAGGCAACCAGGGACGCAGTTTGTAAACAGATTGCATTTTACGGGTCGACACCAGCCTATGCCCCGGTGTTGGGTGTTCACGGCTGGGGTGATTTGCAACCGGAACTCAACCGTCTGTCAAAGGAAGGCAAGTGGGATGAGATGGGTACGCTTATTACAGATGATATTCTGAATGAGTTTGCGATCGTGGGTGAGCCGGGTGAGGCGGCGGACAAATTCGAGCAGAGATTTGGCGATGTCGTCGACAGAACCACGGCACTGTTCACTCCGAGTGATGATGATCATCGCCTTGCATTGAAGGCAAAAAGCAAGGCCTAGCATGTCAAAATTCGTGGCTGTAGTCGGCACCAGTGGTGTCGTCGGCAGCTCGCTCCAGCCCACCACCCCCAGCGCTTGTAAGCACGATCAAGCTTCGCCAGGTTGGATTCCATGACTGTATTGATACCGAAGACATGTTTGCTGCCTGGTTCAGACGATTGGCCGAGATGAAGATTGTGCCAGGACCGGTATACGTGTGTGTGGCCGGCGACTCAGCTAAATAGACGAGCGTTTGATCGCTGTGCTGTAGCGCTCGGCCAGCTGGAGAAAATCCACGCTTGATCCAGTCTGTCTCGAGGCAATAACAGCCAGGCTGCCGGCTGCGTGTGGAACGATCAGACCGTGCCAGCGTTCGGACTGAAACGGTATGATATTGTCAATTTCCTCGGGGATCAGCATCAATGTATAGGTTTCGTTGCCATTCTTTACAACGAAATGTGCGATCAACTGGTCATCCATCATGCATTTCGAAGCATAGGTTACGGTGCCAAGAGAGTCATTGATTTCACCGCCGGCAGCGAGCAGGACATTAGCTACTTCGCCGTTGTCTATATCACCGGATTTGCCATGAACCTGGTGGGCTTCATGATCCAGGTGAGTGATTATCTCTGCATCAAGGGTTTGTGTCGGCAAGAATGGGATCAGGGTGATCGCAATCAAAAAAGATGCGGCCAAACTTAACCAGTACCTGCGCGTGGGCCTGCGCGGGTTATGTTTCAGGGATTGGTTAAGTATAACTTTGGCCGCCAAACCTTCCGGTACTTCAACTGTCAATGCGGTTCTCAGGGAATCGTCCAGTTCATTGGTCTCCTGCTGGAACCTGGAGCATCCAGGGCAGTTGGAGGCATGCAAAGCAGCCTCCTTGCTGACGCAATAGGGTTCTGTAAGCTTCAATCTCCTGAACTCAAGACAATTCATCGAAATTCCTGGTGTTTAATTTTATCTTCCTGCAATACAGAGCGTAGTTTTTGCCTGGCACGATGTAATCTTGTGGCAACTGTGTTGCGCGGCAGTTCAAACATATGCGCAATCTCATCCAGGCTGTAACCTTCAAGAACCTGAAGTACGAGGGGTTCACGGTATTTCCCTGGCAAACCCTTCAGGGCTATGCGCAACGCCGAGACTTCGGGCCTGGCATCAAACTCCGTTGGTTCCATCGCTATCGAATCTGTATCCACATCCGAATATTGAAATTGTTTTCGCTCGTACTTTCGCGCGTTCTCACGGCGAAGTATTGTCGTAAGCCAACTCTTCGCAGAACCTTCATCCTTTAGCGAATCGAGGAATCGCCAGGCCCGCAGGAACGTTTCCTGGACCAGGTCTTCCGCGGCAGCTTTCTCGCCACTTAGCCAATAGGCGTACCTGTATAACCAGGGGCTATAGGCAGTTACAAGGTTTTCGTACCGGTTCTCTTTAGTTGCCATGTTAGTTATGACCTTGTTAGACACTGGAATATTCCCTCGTGCTTTAATAATGGATGCAGAGAGGTACGAAAAGTTACAAGTCAGGTTATGATTAAGACGAATTAACTTCCTGGAAGAAATCGATGTCATCAAACACCGGGTCGCCTGTTAAAGCCATTCTGTACGCATTTTTGGCGAATCTGGGCATCGCCATTGCAAAACTTGCTACCGCGATTTACACCGGGTCAGGCAGTATGCTGGCGGAGGCGATCCATTCGTTTGCCGATACTGGAAATCAGGTGCTGCTGTTCATCGGCCTCAAAAGCTCAGAAAAAGAACCTGACGCTGATCATCCCCTGGGCTACGGAAAATTAACCTACTTCTGGAGCTTTATCGTTGCCTTAATGCTGTTCAGTGTGGGTGGTCTCTTCTCGATTTATGAGGGTGTGCACAAACTTTCCGGCGTTGCTGAGCTCAACCAGGTCTGGATAGGGCTCGTGATATTGGGACTTTCAATCATTATTGAAAGTTTTAGCCTGGCCGGGGCGATGCGTGAAGCCAGCCTGATGCGCGGGGATAAGCCTCTGATTCAGTGGCTGGCCCATACGCGTAATGCGGAAATTGTAGTTGTCATTGGAGAGGATGTAGCCGCGATTATAGGCCTGGTAATCGCCTTCTGCTTTCTGGGCATGACTTGGCTTACGGGTAATCCCATATACGATGCGGTGGGCTCTATCTGTATCGGTGTGGTCCTGATCATAGTTGCCCTGTTTCTGGTTGTGAGGCTGCAGGGGCTGCTGGTCGGTAAGTCTGCGGAACCTGACCTGCGTCTGCTCATTGACGAACTGATCGCCGATCATGACCAGATTGATCGGGTTTTGAATACGATTACCCTGCAGATGGGTCCCAAAGTCATGCTGGCAGCAAAAATTGCGATCAACGAAGAAGTCACAGTAGGGGAGGCAGTAGTCTTAATCAATGGGCTTGAGCGAAAATTGAAACAGGCCCATCCCGAGATTGGCTGGTGTTTTATTGAACCTGATAACCTCGACTAGCACCCGCCGTATCCGGTTGCGGGTATGAAGTGCAGTGCTTGATTGGGAACAGGCGGTTGGATGGGGCAGGGCGCCCTGCCATTCTTCCTATTAGCCAAACCACCCATGCAGAATAACAGGCGATGATGATCATAACAGCCGACTTGAATAAGGTACCCAATGAGGTTTACTCTTGGTCCTTCATTTAGAAGCAAGAGGTAGATATGTCGGAAAGTGCTGAGGCGAAAGGGCCATTGCCAGTGGTCGATTGGCTCAAGGGAGCGGGGAGTGACGATCCTTATCTGGAAGGTCACAAATGTGGTGGTTGCGGTGCAATCTACCTGGGGGAGCGCAGTACCTGCTCCAGCTGTGGCGCACGCGAAGGGATTGAAGCAACTCGACTATCCAGTAGTGGCAAACTTTATTCATTCTGTGTCGTTCATCGCAGTTTCCCCGGTATTGAAGTGCCGTATATTTCTGCCATTGTTGATCTTGATGGTGGCGGAACAATCAAGGGAAATCTGATCAATATTGAACCCGACCCGGAAAAAATCGAATTTGATATGCCAGTTGACGTTGTGTTTGCAGATGCACTGGGTAGAAAAGACAAAGATGGGAATAGTTATATCAGCTATTTCTTTCAACCCGCTGCATAGCCCGCTTTTTAATTAGAGGAGAGAACAATGAGTGACGTATATATAGTGGGAGTCGACATGATCAAGTTTGGTCGTTTCCCGGAGAAAACAGTACCGCAACTGGGTGCACAGGCTGCCTTGATGGCGCTTGATGATGCTGGATTGAAAATTCAGGATATGCAGGCCTTGTACTGCGGAAATCTTGGTCAGGCCAGTGCCATGGTAGGGCAGCGGCTTCTTCAGGAAATTGGGCAGACAGGTATTTCTGTCGTTAATTGTGCGAATGCATGTGCTACAGGTGCTACAGCTTTTCGTGAAGGCTGGATGTCGATCAAGGCGGGCGTGTTTGACTGCGTTCTGGCCGTTGGTGTTGAACAGATGGGCAGAGGCCTGCTGGGCGGTGGCGGAAGTGGAACAGGTATCTCCAAGGAAGGACTGTTAGGGTCCGGTACCATGCCAGCAGTATTTGCAGAAGCTGGAATGGAGCATACCAGGAATCACGGCACGACTTTTGAGCAGTTCGCCAAGGTGTCGGTTAAAAATCATCACCACTCCACCATGAACCCGAAAGCCATGTATCAGATAGAGACGCCGCTTGAAACGGTGATGAATGCTGAAATGATCTCGTATCCCAATACGAAACTGATGTGTTCAGTCAATGTTGATGGGTCGGCAGCTGCAGTCCTGGTATCCGAGAAAAAGGCTAGAGAGATTGGTATGGACCGTGCGGTTAAAGTTAAGGCATCCATACTGGCCAGTGATCCTTATACTGATCGTGACCTTACAATGCCGGATGTCAATGCAGTAACTCGCATCGCAGCAAAACAAGCCTATGAGATGGCTGGTTGCGGACCAGAGGATATCAACCTGGTTGAGTTGCACGACTGTTTCGCCACGGCGGAAATCCTGCACTACGAGAATCTGGGATTGTGCGCGGACGGTGAAGCCGGTCGAATGATTGATGAGGGAGAAGTTGCCCTTGGCGGCAGGGTACCGGTCAATGTTTCCGGTGGATTGTTATCGAAGGGGCACCCCCTGGGGGCAACCGGAATTGCCAACATCTACGAGGTCAGCACCCATTTGCGTGGGGAAGCTGACAAGCGACAGGTAGAAGGGGCAAGGCTGGGTATGACCCACGTGATAGGCCTGGGGTCAGCCTGTGGGATTCACATCCTCGAAAAAGTTGCCTAGTAACGAAGCAAGCGTTGAAAAAGGCCGGGATTACCCGGCCTTTTTCTATTTGAGCAATAGCTTTTCTGTCGAACACCAGTTGAAGAACACCAGTTGAAGAACAATGCGTATCGGAATTGTCAGTGATACCCACAATAACCTGGAAAACTGCCGCAGGATTGTAGAGCTGTTCAATGGCCTTGATGTCGACCGGGTAATTCATACGGGTGATATCACCCAGGCGAAGACAATCGATGTTTTTTCCAGTCTTGATGCGCCCATGCTGGGGGTTTTCGGAAATAATGACAAGGAAAGAGAGTCGCTCAACGCCGCAATTGATCGCCATGATTTTCATTTCATTGATCCGCCTCTAGAGTTGTCCTGGGCCGGTCGTAACCTGGTTGTTGTACACGATCCCCTTGAGCTCGATTCGGTTGATTGTCGCGGATATGATGTCATCCTTCATGGTCATACCCATCTTGAGACTATCGAATTTGTGGACTCACAACTGACGTTTAACCCGGGTGAGTCCGCCGGCATGATGGCGGGGCACAATTCCATAGGTTTACTGGACCTTATATCCCTTGAACTGGAAGTCATCAAGTTTTAACTTGTTCCTGCCCGGTTTCTTCCATCGAGTGGGCTATCCTAGGCGGCCCCTTCCTTCATAAGTGATCGATTTATATACTTAACGTTATTGTAGTCTCGTAATACAAATCAAAATTTCCCATTTTACGGACGGGAACTAGCTATGGCTGAGCATGCACCTTACGGGTTGTTAGCAGAGCTTGAGAAAGTTAAGGACGAGGGACTGCCTCCCATCTATCTCTGGCATCCTGAAACGGTTAAAGACATTGATATTGTCATTCAGCGTGACGGCAGCTGGTTATACATGGGATCACCAATTACCCGACGGCGGCTCGTTCGCCTTTTTTCCACGGTGCTCAGGAAGGAAGGGGATGACTATTTCCTGGTAACGCCGGTTGTGAAGAACAGGATCACGGTAGAGGACGCACCGTTTCAGGCAGTACTTCTCAAAAGTTCCGGGTCAGACGAGTCACAGTGCCTGACTTTTACCACTGATATGGCAGAGCAGTTAGTGGCAGATGAGCATCATCCATTTCGTTTTGAGATTGACGAAGAAACTGGCGAACCGTCGCCCTACGTCATGGTAAGGGATGGAATGGAGGCCAGACTGATTCGCAGCGTTTATTACCAGTTAGCAGAACTTGTGGTAGAAAAGGTCATCAAGGGTGAAAACTGGTTTGGACTATGGAGCGCGGGCAGATTTTTCAAGATCCAGCAGCCCCCTTCTTAACAGGGTATCTTCAGACCCCTGACGTCTCCCCACAAAGGAAGTTTCTAGCGTGTCACTCACGACTCTCACCCCCCAGCGCTGAAAATAGTGCCGGAAGGAAACGGGAGAATTCCAGTGTCATATTGGCAAAAGCTGCATCCAATATGGCAATGGGATCCTCATCTTCATCCATTTTATCGTCACTTGTTTCAAGTTTTATCTGCCTTAAGACAAGCTCCTTGTCTATCACAACATTAAGGTCTCCGTACCAGTTGACACCGAGCCTGGTGCAGATCTTCCCAGCATCTATATGATTGCGGATCTCACTGGTATCAAGATCTTGACGACGACATGAAATGGTAGCGCCTTCTTCCGGGTCCAGCAGATCGCAGGAATTCCCCAGTGAGAAGTGTTCTGGCAATTTTCGGCTTTTAAGCCAGCGAGTGAATATTTCCGTAGGTTTTGAACTCACCTGTGGGGGTACTACGGGAAAAGATCCCAGGGAGTCCCTGATGCAATTTATAAAGAGCTCAGCTTCTGACGCAGAAGAGGTGCCGATAACCAGCAATTTGTCAGCAGGTGTCAGATAACCCAATATTTGCTTTGAACGTGGCAGGGCTCGAGGTAGTAACTCAGCCATGGCATCATCTTTCAACCTTAGTTTTTCCTTGCCAAAAATTTTGCGACCTTCCAGTTGCTCCAACCGTTCAATTTTTTCTGCCAGGACGTCAGCCAGTGCACTCGCAGGAACGATTTTGTCTTCCCGCTTGGCGCACAAGAGGATACTTCCGCTCACTTCATGAGTCAGGGGGCCTTCGATGTCGCCCAGTGGCGAGACCCACCCAAAACTCGACGGACGAATTCCCGAGCAGGGCCTGAACGCCTGGTTTTCCAGTTGTGACTCTAGTTCCTCAGAGGTGATAGAGGCTGTGCTGGTAATTCTGTAGATATAGGCGTTCTTAAATAGCATGGTGAGGTCACATTGGAAAGAAGCGCGATTATACGTCAAGACACACCAATTGAGATGTGGGGTGAGCTGACTCAAATTGGAGACCTGTCCAGTCCAACCCTGATCACGAAAAACTCCCTATTATCATTGCTGCCCGGGGCCTACCGGAATGAGGTCGTTTTCTCCGATTGAACCTTGTGCTAGCATCAGGTGCAAAACAGGGGATATCCATGACAGTAAATCCTGCCATCAGTGGCCGCATAGAACTTACGAAAACCCAACTCATGGCACTGATCTCAGTCATGTTATTTGGCTTTTCCGCCGCGCTCGGTATGCCATTCAACCTGGACTCCATTGTCCTGGCATTCTCAACCACCAATGCCATGGCCGGTCGGATCGCCACGGTTGAAATGTTAGGTGTGGCCATCAACTCACTCGTCTTTGCTCAGCTTTCTGGACGCCTGAATCCACACAAAACCTTCTTTGTATGCATCATCATTGTAGCTGCAATGAATCTTGGTGCTATCTTTGCGCCTGACTTGATGATCCTCGGTATTTGTCGCGGAATATCAGGCCTGGCTCTCGGCGCGATCATTGCTACGGTCATGTCAACTGCCGGAAGAAGTGACAAACCCGATATGACCTTTGGTATTCTCAACGCCTGTGTAGCAGGGATGGGCATGGTACTAGCGCTGATCTTGCCCCAGGCACTCAGGTTCTATGAACTGGCACCAGGGCAGGGTTTTAGCGAGAGTGATGGTCTTTTCGCCGTATATTTCGTATTGGCCCTCGTGGCATTGATCTTCATTCGCGCCACACCGCGCCCCAACAGTGACGAGAAAATGGACAGTTCAATACCGGAACAGCCGCCCACCCCACTTAGTGGTTGGATAGCCCTGGTCGGACTGGGATTCATCTTTATGGGGCATGGTGTAATTGCCATGTTCTTCATGCGAATCGGTCGAACGGTGGAACTGACTCCGGAAGTGATAGGTCTAGTTGGGATGGCGGCAAGTGGTATCGGTATATTCATGTCAATTGGTGCTGGAATTATCGGTGCCAAATTCAAATCGATGATCCCGATTGGCGCCATATTGTTGTTGTTGGTTATATTGGCGCCATTCATATCCAACCCAAGCAACACAGTTCAGTTTTTTCTCGCAGCTCCACTATTTCTGTTTTTGCCGGTAGGTATGATGCCCATCTTCCTCGGCGCGCTGTCGAGAGTCGATCCCGGCGGGAAACTCACCGGCTCTCACCCTGCTTTTGTAACCCTGAGTGGAGGAGTTGCGCCGATTCTGGGCGGTATCCTCGCAGATGCTGGAGATGGTTTTACCTTGAATGGCTGGTTCGCTGTTGCCTGCTTCATCATAGGTGCAGGACTGATGTTCAGTGTTATCCGCGCAGCAGATCAGAAGCGCTAAGAAAGTACAGCGCCGGGCAAATAGTTGGGGCGCATAGCTGGCTCTTGTCCGTTTTCTAACATCGAGCGGGCTGACCTTGATCTGACATTAACTAGACGGAATGCAGTAGTTAGGATTGAACAGTCTGGTACCTGATCTGGCGTGGCTAGCGCCAAGGACGGACGGGGTCGCCGAGACGCGGGGATGGCGGGGGCGCCGAGCCCATGGATGGTCGGGGGCGCCGAGCCGGGGGCACCGAGCCAATGCCACAGAAGATTAGGTACCGGACTATTTAATCCGCGTTCCACTTAGGCCTAGAGTAAAATAACGCTTATCACTGGGAATACCAGATGGGTGAAGTGCAGGCTCGCTCCTGTATCACATCCGGATAGTCCTCGGCGTTCTCGATGCCCAGGGCAATCCGGTCCAGCAAGGAATGTCTCGCGGTAGGAACCTGCAGGACGCGGACGTAATAAAAACAGCGTGATGAGGGGTCGAAATCAGGGTCGTGCCAGAACGCGGTCAGAACAGCTTCGCCAATGTCATCTGAAACCGATCCGGTTTTGCGGTCAACCTTGTCACCTATCGGCGCCAGCCTGCCAGTGCCATCAAGTTTCCGTTCATCAGCCCAGCCTTTGACAATCTGGATTCGATCCAAGTTGGCAGTCATGGGGTCACGCATTGCCTGAACGAGAAAAGATGGGCTCATCATCGAGATCCAATTCCTGCATGATTCAAGCAGCCTGAGTAAGANGCAGGCGAACTGTAAGTTTCTCCGAACCAGATCATTAGAGCCTGCTCAACTTGAAACAGGCACCAATGTTAGATCAAACTGTTGTCTACTAAAGCTAACGGATACCCTCATGCCGGTCGTACAAAAGAATCCTCTCACCAAAAACCCCAATGGGTTGGATCTCAAGCTGGTGGCGACCTATCGTCGTCAAATTCAGGCAAGTTTGGTCCGCGTTTGGGAGAACGTGCTGGACTGGGAGCACCTGCCGCACCTGCATGACTCATCTTTCAAATACTGTGAGCTGGATGAGGCAGGGCGCTGGGGCTGGCGTGTATGGTCTGATCCCGATCACAGTGGGCACTTTGAGCTGGCTGTCGACACAGACCGCTACGTGGTACGCGCCTATATTGGGGGCCAGCAGTTTTCCGAGATATGGACGTTCCTATCGGACCGGGGAGGTTCTACCGATATTAGCGTGGAGTTCTACGCCGCTGGTACTTCAGATGATAAACGTGCAGATATCAGCAAGATGTATCTCAACCTTTATCAGGTCCTCTGGGATGAAGATGAAACGATGATGCAGGAACGACAACGGCGACTGGACCAACAGCGCGATGCCAGTACTGAGGTTAACCTGGGCGAAATAGCGCTGTTGCGCGAGAAGGCACCGATTCGCTTTGAGTTGAACCGCAAGGAGTACCTCCTGAGCGAACAGGCAACTGGCTGGGTTGCGACGCCGACCATATGCCCACATCTCCTCGGGCCACTTGAAATTTCTGAAGAGCCTGGACAGGTTCGCTGTCATTGGCACGGCTACGTATTCGACCTGCAATCAGGCAAGTGTGTGACCCCGGCCGATACTCCTTGCTCACTTGGTCTTCCGCCACACCTAATGGTGCAAGAAGGTCAGCTGATTGCAGTAAAGCGTTAGCCCGTGAAGGCAGTCTGTGCCCGGTAAACAATCTTCGTCAGGGAGTCCCTAGGCTGGCCTGGCTTCGAACCCTAACAATTTAGAAAGAGGATAGTCATGGACTCACCACCCAAAATACTGAATGATGTAAACAGTAGCTGGTTGACGCAGGTGCTTCATGAGGGCGGTGCGCTCGCTTCCCACATCAGTGTAAAGTCCATTGGCCTGGAACCCATGGGATCCGGTGTTGGAATGATGAGTAGCATGTCAAGAATTCTAATCAACTATGACAATGAAGATGCTTCAGCTCCACTGAGCCTGGTGATCAAGCTGCCGGCAGAGAATCAAACCAACCGATCCGTCGCGGAGCAATTTTTGCTCTACCTTAAGGAGGTTCGCTACTACGAAGAACTGGCGCCTCTCACCTCATCCAGCAGCCCTAAAATCTATGCATCTTACGTCGATGAAGATCAGAACTTTCTTCTCCTCATGGAAGACGCCTCAGACTATCGCATGGGTAACCAGGTTGAGGGTGCCACCCTCGAAGAGTGTGAAACCTGTATTACCGAACTTGCTAAACTGCATGCATCCTTCTGGGGCAAACTCGACTCGGTCGATTGGCTGCCACATATAGCCAACAGTGAGAACGCTACAAATATGGCCAGGGGTGCTGAAATGGGATGGGATCAGCTCATCGAATATTTCGGTGATCAGGTGCCCGATTCGATCAACGGGAGGAGAGAGGCATATCTCTCTAATATTGATCGGCTGCAGCACTATCTTGATCAATCTCCCATTACGCTGGTGCATGGGGACTTTCGAATGGACAATATGCTGTTCGGTCAGAAGGCCGAACACAGCCCACTCATTGTTGTCGATTTCCAGGGTCCGTTGAAGGGCAAAGGAATACAGGATGTCGCCTATTTTCTAAGTCACAGCGCCCAAACNGAAGTGCGGCGTCAATATGAACGCCAGCTCCTGCATCATTACCTGAACGAACTCAGGCTGGGGGGTGTGACCGGCTATGAGTTTCCTGGGGCATGGGAGGATTATCGGGTTGCGGTACTATACAGCTGGTGTGTCGCAACTGTTACTGCCGGCACAATGGATCCGGACAATGATCGAGGCTATGCGTGGATGTCAAAAATGGTTGAACGAAATGGCGTCGCCATCGAAGACCTGGACTGCCTCGAGCTGCTTTGATTCGTGGAGAAACCCATCTAGGGGTCCCGGCTAATTTTCTGAGGTAAAACTATGCGTATAGGGCTTATTTCCGACACCCATATCCCTGAGTCTCGTAAGGAACTCTGGCCGCAGGTATTAGACGCCTTCCGGGACGTTGATCTCATTTTACATGCGGGTGACCTCCATGAACTGCGGGTGGTGAACGAATTAAATGAGATCGCACCCATCTATGTGGCACGTGGGAACGGCGATGATGGGTCGGGAGGGCGCCCGGCGCTGCCAGACGATGAACGGCTTCGAGAGGCCTGGTCCCTGGAGCTGGAAGGGTTAGTCGTGGGGATGACACACGTCGTGCCCGTTCCAGAGATGCCTCCGCATCTTACCCTGGCGAGATCTATTGAACGGCACTTTCCTGAACGAAAACCGGATGTGATCATATACGGCGATACACACGTCGAGTCGATTGATACGGTTGACGGTGTGCTCTGTGTCAACCCTGGGTCGCCCACCTTTCCACATAACCTGGAGATGCAACTCGGCACCATTGGCTTCCTCCAAATCGAAGACGGCCAAGCAAACGCATCGGTCTGGCAGCTTACAGAGGCAGGGATCGACCCGTTTGACTGGAGCAAGTGGCGACGCTAGGTCGTCCTTAGAAAGCCCATGCGTCGCAGGCCGCTTAAACTAATCCATACTTCGGACCTCCATATCAGCAGCGAAGGGAGATGGAACGAGGATCTCCCATTAGATCGTCCACGGGAGGAAAGAGCGCTCAGTGAGGTTATTGATACAGCCTTGCGGCGACAGGCCGACCTGCTTCTGATCGCAGGCGACCTGTTCGATTCGAGCCGGGTCGCAGGCGCCCAGATCGACTTCGTTATGAAAGAATTCAGCCGGGCCTCCTGCCCGATCATCTTGATTCCAGGCAACCATGACTGTTATGACGACCATTCGATATACAAGCAGGTTGATTTCGAACAGGCAGGATCCCACGTCAAGGTACTTATGTCTGAAGAGGGGCAAACGCTTGAATTTCCTAAACTGGAAGCGACTGTTTGGGGGCGGGCGCTGATAGACCATGATCACAAAAACCAGCCCCTCGCCGATATTCCCAAGCGCAGTGGCGACTTCTGGCACCTGGGGATTGCCCACGGTTATCTGACGCAGGACAGAAGTGAAATGCGTTCCTCATTGATTACCCATGAAGAAATCGGCGAATCAGGCTTAGATTATCTGGCGCTGGGGCATGTACATGTCTTTCGCGAAGTGAGCCAGAATACAACCACGGCCTGCTACTCCGGAAGCCCGGCACCGGGATTCCTGGGTGATGGCCAGTGGGGGAGTGTCGCCATGGTGACGCTGGATCAGAATGCTGGAGTGATCCTCTCGGAAGAAAAACTTCGCGTAAACTAGCCCGGACATTTCATGAAGGCGGCTAATAAAAGTTGTTAACATCTGCAATTTCAACATGTTAAATGTGAGTTCCTCGTTTTCTCTAGAGTACAGTTTGTGCCTGATCGGTTTTAGTAAAAATCTGGCTTTGCCTATTGAACGAACCCCCTTGAACCATAGCTACGGCTATGATTCTGCGGCTGTTAGTCCAATATGCTTTGCCAAATTTCTCCTAAATTCCGATCCCTTCATGAATTGTCCAGGCTAGCCCAGCGTCAGATCAAACGGCTATGTTCAATCTTCGTCAGTGCTCAGGTACATTTACGGCTGGTATCTTGATACACCTTTTGGCTGGCTTTTTCGTTCGTTTCTTTGGTAGGTTAAAGCCCAGGATTGATGAACCCACTTAACAAGGTTAGATGCCAAATCAACAGGAGCAGTAAACGATGCACGAACTAGATGGTAAGGTGGCGCTGGTCACCGGTGCGGGTATGGGATTGGGCCAGGCATGTGCACTCACGATGGCAGAGCAGGGTGCCCGGGTGATGGTTGCAGATCTTAACGATGAAGCCGGTCAAGAAACGGTTAACACGATTGAGCAGCGAGGTGGAACAGCCAGCTTTGTCAGGGTGGACGTGGCCGATGCCACCGCAGTGGAAACAATGGTCAAACACACGGTCGATACCTATGGTCGCCTGGATAGTGCGGTTAATAATGCCGGCATAGTCGGAGATGGAGCGCCGGTTGCCAATGAGTCAGAAAGCAACTGGGATCTTGTCATGAGCATAAACCTAAAGGGTGTGTTCCTGTGCTGCAAGTATCAGGTGCGTCAGATGCTGGAGCAGGGAGGTGGCGCCATTGTCAATATGTCTTCAGTCATGGGTCTCAATGGGAATGCGGGTGGTGTCTCCTATGCAGCATCCAAACATGGTGTGATTGGTATCACTAAATGTGTAGCCCTGGAAAATGCCCAGACCAGTATCCGCGTCAACGCCATCTGCCCCGGCATCATGAAGACACCGCTGGTTGATGGCCTGATCAGCCGCTCAGGGGGAGCATTTGCAGATTATGCTATTACTTCGACACCCATGGCCAGAATAGGAGAGCCAGAAGAGGTGGCCCGCACTGCTGCCTGGCTATGCTCGGATGCTGCCTCCTATATCACTGGAACAGCCTTGCCCGTCGACGGTGGTTTTAACGCCCAGTAGTAAAGGACTCTACCGGGCGATTGGTAATATTGGCTTCTCGCGAGTTTCAGCCAGCCGGTTCTTGAGTTGTGCCGCCTTTTTCCTGGTGCGGATACTAACGGAGAGGCCTGGTCTCGATTATGGGCCTGGGCGGAGTCGCCGCCCACAGGCACAGTGCTCCTGCCAGTGTTGCCAGTGCAATGATGCCAAAGGCTATTCGGTAGTTTCCATAGATATCAAACAGGATGCCACAAAGGAGAGGGCCGGCGGTCATACCAATCATGGCGATCAGTGATGAGATCCCAATGATAGTCCCAAATGATTTGGAGCCGAAGTAGTCTGCGCGCAAAGCAACGATAATGGGCGCGCGAACGCCCCAGCCAAGGCCATGGAACACTGCAAATACAACGATCAAATAGAAATCTGTCGCATTGATCAATGCCATCAACCCAATGAAGTGCCCGATCATACAAAAACCAATAGTGATTCGCTTATTGAAATAATCACCTAGAAAACCACCGAGAAATACTCCCGTCATCTGCATGCTGGTCATGATGGAAAACGCGAAACCTGCTTCGACAAGGGAATAGTCAAGGCTGGTTGTCAGATGTGGTATCAGATGGGCAATCATAGAGGACACCGCCAGCAACGATAGTCCGTGTCCTACGGACAACAGCCAGAAGGTGGGTGTTCGGAGTGCCTGGCGCCAGGTATAGTCACGGTGTATCGGTTCCCTGGCCTTTTTTTCATCTGCTATCTCATCGACTTCGCGTGGCGAAATACCATCGGGGTGTTCTCCCATTCCTTCCGGGTGGTGGCGGATGAGCCATACCATGGGAATCCCCAGTGCCACAACGGCGATCGCAGACAGAAACGCAACGGCTCGCCACCCCTGTATCTCCAGCCCGAAAACGATGAGTGGTATGCAGAGACCACCAACGCCGTAACCCATCTGCGACCAGGCTATTGCTTTTGATCGATGTACTTTGAACCAGCTGACGATAGCAACCATCAGCGTTGGGAAACCACCCAGGCTGGAACCCAGCGCTATGAGGATGACGGCAACGATATAGCTGGGGATCGAGTTCATTTGCGAAAATGCCAGGAATCCAACGCCGAGGACCAGAAAACCGATCACAAGGATCCGGCGAGGCCCGTAACGATCAACCAGCCAGCCCTGAATGGGGCCAAGCAGGCCGGTTTCCAATCGTGTCAGGGCAAAAGCAATGGACAGCACAGACATGCTCCATCCAAAATCAGCCTGTAGCAGGACAGCGTAGGCGCCGAATGACTGCAGCCAGGTCAGGGCAACCAGCCATTGGAGGCCAGCACTGGCCAGCACTATCCACCAACCAAAGAAGACCCTGCCGCCAGGGCGAAAAAGCTTATCCAGCTTCTCTCGCCGACGGAGCAGGTAGTGTCCAAGTGCGGCACTTTTCATTGCCGTGATGTCATATAGTTTCCTTCAGCATCAGGGAAAACAGATGCGTGGAGCTGTGGCTTCACAATCATCGAGAATAGGCCGCCTGTTTGATCATCCTGATTGGATTAGTGAGTTCCTGGTCGATATTCAGTGTTGCTCCAGGCTGACCACAATCAGTTTCCCGTTCAGCCAGTCTGGCAGCCACACGGGTGCCTTTGGTCGGAGTCGTGCGAATACTTCATGTGTGTAGTCTGGATCATCGAGTACGACAACTGCGTTTCCTTTCAGGTGTTTCCCGTGAATCAGTAAGGTTACATCCGCGCCGCCGTGACGAAATGCACGCCACTAGGACCCGTCTGCACCGAGAAATACCTTGTCATCTTCCCGTAGATAGTTCACTGGTATTTGCTTCCCATCCGGCAGTGTCAGGAGTGTGACGATTCCCGCTCGGTCTCCCTCAGGGTTAGATGTGACTTCATCAGCAACCTGTGGGTTGATGACTAACAGGTTGTAGATGGCGGTACCAATGATCAAAACACTAAAAACCACAGTGCCTATGATCAACCACTTGAGTACAGCCAATGCAAACCTCTTGTTTTGTTTGGTTGCGCAACAGTAAAACGCTTTTCTGTCTCATATACCAGCAGGGTGATTTAGGTATCTGGCATGGGTGTGTATGCTCCGGGTAGGTGACTAAATTAGGGAGGCATACGATGGAAAAGAGACGAATGGGCAGGCATGGACTGGAGGTTCCAGCCCTGTGCCTGGGCACGATGACATTTGGCCTTCAGGTCGATGAATCCTCATCCCGGGTCATCCTGGATAAAGCCCATGAGGCAGGCCTGATGTTCCTCGATACCTCTGATGCCTATCCACTCGGCGGCACGCTGGAAACTATGGGTGAAACCGAATCCATCATTGGCAGGTGGATGAAAGACAAGAGAAACAGAGATCAGCTTCTCATCGCAACCAAGTGTTTCGCGCCAACTCGACGAGGCCCGAACAACTGGGGTTTGTCCAGGCAACATATCATGGAGTCGGTTGAAAAGAGTCTCAGTCGACTGGGTACAGATTACATTGATCTGTACCAGTCCCATGGTTTTGATCCTCATACTCCGATCGAGGAGACTCTGCGCGCCTTTGAAGATCTGGTTACTGCGGGGAAGGTTCGATACATCGGTTGTTCCAACTACCCGGCCTGGCGTCTGGGTGATGCACTTAGGGCGGCGGACCGGTTGGGGGTGGCCGGGTACATATCTGTCCAGCCACGTTACAACCTTCTATACAGGAACATTGAAATCGAGCTACTGCCGTTGTGCCTTGACGAGGGTATTGGTGTCATCTGCTACAACCCGCTTGCAGGCGGATTTCTCTCTGGCAAATACAAGCCGGGTCAGGCACCTGTTGATGGTACGCGATTTACGCTGGGTACCGCTGCAGATCGATATCAGGCACGCTATTGGCACGATTCGCAGTTTGAAGCGGTCGAGACGCTGAAGACAGTTGTCGAGTCTAAGGGATTGGATATGGTGTCGGTGTCGGTCGCCTGGGTGCTCGCACAACCCGGTATTAGCTCGGCCATTATCGGTGCCTCGAAGCCAGAGCAGCTTGACGCCAATCTCGCAGCCCTGGATCTTGTCCTTGATGAAGAACTGGTAGATGCCTGCGAGGCAGCCTGGTGGTCCTTGCCTCGCCGTCCCGTGGATGAGGGATATCGCTAGTGGAATTCTGGACATCCCACCCATCGGCGCCAACCCGGGCCGCTGATGTGGCGGCCGGTGCAGAGAGGCACGGCTGGGATGGGCTGACGACGGTAGATTCTCAGAACCTGTCCGGCGATCCCTACGTCTTTCTGGCCCTGGCTGCGACAGGAAGTGACAGGTTAGGATTACAGACTTCAGTGACGAACCCGGTTACCCGTGTTGCGGCGGCAACAGCAACATCCGCCATGTCCGTACAGAAATTATCAAAGGGTCGAATGATCGTTGGCATTGGCAGGGGTGACAGTGCACTTGCACACCTGGGTCGCTCCCCCGCGAAACTCAAGTGGTTTGAAGACTACCTGGTTAACCTTCAGACATACCTGCGTGGTGATGAGGTTGCTTTTGAGCATACTGGAATACTGGACCAGCAGGCAGCGCCCGTCGAAAACCTTGGGCTGGCTGATGCACCTTCCTCGAGTTCGATTCAGTGGGCGGTGGGAATTGATAAAGTGCCGGTAGAAGTTGCTGCAACGGGAGAGAAGGTGATTGGCATGGCGGCTCGTCATTCTGATCGCATCATGTTTGCCCTCGGTGCAGATTCAGAGCGCCTGAGGTGGGGTATAGATATCGCACTCGAAGCAGCGAGCAAAGTGGGAAAAGATCCGGATTCACTCAAATTTGGCGCCTATATAAACATCGTCTGTCACCACAATCTTGCTGTAGCCAGGGACCTGGGGCGTGCAGGGACGAGTCTTTTCGCCCTATTTTCCGTTATGCACGGTTCCGTATCAGGTCCCGCGTCAGAGAAGCAGCAGGAAGTTTTTCGAACCATTCACGACAGTTACGATATGAATATGCATGTACGTGAGGGTAGTCAACAGTCAAAGGTGATGACCGATGAGTTTATGGATGAGTATGCTGTTATTGGCGGTGTTGAGTACTGCATCGAGCGATTGCAGGAAATTGAGAAACTCGGCATCAGTAAGGTTTCAGTTGCAGGACCAAGCTTTACTGCCAAGTCCTAGGAAGGACTTGAAGCGGCTGCAGGGTTTTCTGAAAAAGTAATGCCGATGTTACAAAATAGCGATATTGAAATGACGCTGACAACATAGGCACGAGTTTATGTTTGACAGGGAACCGAAATCTCAACCTGGGATATTGTGGAGAATAATTAATGACTGTTAGAAAACTAAAGGTAAATGGAAAGTCGCTTGAAGTTGAAGTGCCAGATGATATGCCGCTCTTGTGGGCACTGCGAGATGTGATCGGTCTGACCGGAACCAAGTATGGGTGCGGCATTGGTCAGTGCGGAGCCTGCACGGTTCATGTCAATGGTTTGCCTGTTCGAAGCTGTCAGGTCAAAACTGCTGATGCTGCCAATGCTGATATTACCACGATTGAGGGGCTGGCAAATGACGGTGAGCTCCACCCCTTGCAACATGCCTGGATTGAACAGGATGTTGCACAGTGCGGTTATTGTCAGGCTGGCCAGATTATGTCTGCAGCAGCACTGCTCAATCAGAAGCCGAATCCCACTGACGATGAAATTGATGGCGCCATGTCAGGCAATTATTGCCGTTGCGGTACATACATCCGCATTCGAAAGGCTATTCGCAAGGCGGCCAGGTTTGACAACGCGGCGGCAGGGCTGGAAAACTCATGAATAACGATACCCTTAACGCTGTAACCCTTATGCCTGCGCAGATAAGTCGACGCGGTTTTCTAAAGTTAACGGGGCTCACTGGTGGTGGTTTTGTTCTCGCTTCGGCTCTAGAGGTAACAGCCGAATCCGTTCCCAGTCTGGTTGGTTCCGTGGAGCTGAATGCATACGTTCAGATTACTGATGACGGTACGATAACAATTTACTCAGGTTCACCTGAGATGGGGCAGGGCATCAAAACGTCACTGCCAATGATTGTCGCCGAGGAGATGGGTGCTGACTGGGATGATGTGGTCGTGGTCCAGACACCGGGTGTTGATACCGAACGATATGGACGACAATCCGCGGGGGGCTCCTACACCCTTTATCTAAACTGGAACCTGATGCGGCAGATGGGCGCAACAGCGGGAGACATGTTTCTGAGCGCGGCCGCCGTTGCCATGGAGTTGCCTAAGAAAGAGCTCAAGGCTGAGAATAGCCGCGTTGTGCATGCAAAAACAGGTGAGTCTCGCACCTTCGCGGAACTGGCAGGATTGGCATACCGTCAGCCGATTCCCGATAAAGAGGATCTTGTTTATAAGGGACGCCAGGACTATACCATCATCGGTACCGCCAAAAGCCAGGTCGACAGTCTGGAAATTGTGACGGGTGTTGGCGATTTTGGCATCGATACCCGTGTGCCGGACATGCTTTATGGCGTCTATGAAAAATGTCCGGCTGTAGGCGGCCGAATATTGTCAGCCAATATTGAGGAAGTAAAAAATGAACCAGGGGTAGTTGATGCCTACGTCATAACTGGCAACGGTAATGTCAGGGAATTGATGGACGGGGTCGGCATTGTCGGAGACAGTACCTGGGCGGTTTATGAGGCAAGGAAGAAGCTGCGGATAAAATGGGACGAAGCTGATGCATCAAAAGACAGTTGGGCTGGTTTTGTTGAATTTGCACGCTCGGTAGAAGCGCATACTGGCAATGATGTGAAGTTAGAGAGAGGTGACGTAGATGCGGCATTTACGGACGCCAACAACAAAGTCCTGAATAGATTTTATGAATATCCCTACGTCTCCCATCTTTGTCTTGAACCCATGAATTGTACTGCCCACTATAAAGTGGGTCGTCAGGGGGATGAGGACTCTCTGGAGGTCTGGCTGCCAACCCAGAACGGCCCTCGCTTTCAGGAAGTCGCGGACCGGGTCTATGGTCTGAAGAAAGAGCAACTGGATATTCATATTAAACGAATGGGTGGAAGCTTTGGCCGCCGAAGCAGCAATGAATATGCCTGCGAGGCAATTGAACTGTCGAAACGCTCGGGTCGACCGGTCAAACTGACCTGGTCTCGTGAAGACAGCATGCGCTATGACTTTTTCCGAGAGGGTGGCTTTAATAAGCTGCGTGCTGCGATCAATCCACAAGGTCAGATTGCGGCCTGGGAAGAACAGACGATTGGTGTGGCGCAGGGTGGTAAGCCATCAAGATTTACAGGACCCAATCCTCGGGCCTTTCCGTTCTCGACGATGGAAAATGTCAGAGGTTCGTTAACGACACATCGTATGGATACGCTGGTCGGACCATGGCGGGCGCCCTATTCAAATACGCATGCCTTCGTCTCACAAAGTTTCATCCATGAACTTGCTGTCGCCGCAGGGCGGGACCATGTCGAGTTGTTGATTGAGATGATGGGTGAGGCAAAGTGGCTTGAAGAGGATAATATTCGTGCACTCAACACCGGACGAGCAGTTGATGTAATCAAGCTTGCGGCTGAGAAGGCCGGCTGGGGACGAGCAATGCCTTCGGGTCATGGTCTTGGTTTTGCATTCTATTTTTGCCACGCAGCTCACGTCGCAGAGGTGGCTGAGGTCACCGTTGATGGAAATCGGAATCTGACCTTGAACAAAGTCACCGCAGCCATCGATGTGGGTCCCATTATCAACATGAGCGGTGCCATTAGCCAGGTACAGGGAGCCATAATCGATGGTTTTAGCACGATGGTTGGGCAGAAGATCACCATGGAAGCAGGTCGAATAAAACAGACTAATCTGGATGAGTATCCCGTCTTGCGAATTGATGCAGCGCCAGAAATAGACGTACATTTTATCCAGAGTGACTATGCGCCAACAGGACTCGGCGAACCAGCGCTGCCACCTCTGGCGCCAGCTGTGGCCAATGCGATCTTCGCAGCGACAGGGGAGAGAGTACGCAGTATGCCGTTGACTGAACTTGGTTATAAAGTGTAGTGGCGAAGAGTTTCAGGAACTGGCCAAGCGTAATAACTGATGCATTGGCCTGATCACGGCATTAACGACAATTAGAATAATGGTACATTGCGGGTTCTGAACCAGCAGGAGAAATTGAAATGGTAGTGAAGGCAGAAGACGAATATCGGCATACCGCGCCGGAAGAACATAGCCTTGGGCTGTTCGGCGACACACTCTGGGTGAGTGTGGTGGACAGGGAGGCCAATATCTTCGGTATCAATCACTTCCATTTGACCAACAAGGGTTGGGGGCGTTTCGAGGCGCTCTACGTGATAGACGGCGTCCAGCAGCAGTACGGGAACAAGTATCCGCTAACAAAAGAGGCGGATCAGGGTCCCTGGAGTGACGGCCTTTTATCCTATGAGGTGGTCGAGCCGCTGGAAGAGATCAGGATCACCTTCGATGGCCCTAGATTTGGTTTCGATCTGACCTTCAAGGGCCGCTTTCCGGTCTTTGACTACGCTGACAGTATTAATGGTAACCCCCTGGTCGTCGCCAATTACTACGGCGGTCACTTCGAACAGGGTCTGCACTGCACCGGAACATTCGAGATACGTGGAGGTCCCAGCAAGGGAGACGTGCGGCAGCTGGATTCCTGGTCCCACCGGGATCACTCCTGGTCCACCCGTTTTGCCGATGAGCCGCCCTGGGAATATTCACAGCAGAATGAACCCGGTCACTTCTGGCCGAGTATTCAGTTAGCGGACAAGCATATTAATGTCTACGGTCGTCACCAGCCGGACTCGCCCTTCGGCGGGTTTATGTCGGATGCAAACGGTTCGAAGGCCATGCTGGGTGGAACCTGTGAAGTCCTCATGTCTGATAACGAGAGGGATGCTGCTGCTTTCCGATATACATTGCAATTGCCAGATGGCGAGACCATTCATGTGCGTACCGGTCGCAAGTATGGCCAGGTGAAGCTATGGGACCGGGGAGAGAATGACCTGGAAAATCGCCTGGACTGCTATGAGCCATTTTTCGATTTCGAAGTGGAAGAAACGGGTGAGAAGGGTTATGGCGTATGCGAGTATTCAGTCAGGCCTCCCTGGCCTCGCTGGCTCGTGTAGTACATTCTCGAAAAGCAGAAAAATCAAAGAGCAGAAAATCGGGGACAGTCTACCTATTTTGACGTGTACGTCAGTTGATCCAGGCATCAGTGAAGTGTCTTGTCAGGTGAAACTCGAATTATGCTGACCGGCATGAGTCTTCTTCGTGAACGGAATTTCCTTGTCCTCTTCGTCGCAACGCTTATCACAACCTTCGGCAGTGCAATGGCTCCCATTGCCCTGGCGTTCGGTGTACTGGAACTGACGGGTTCCACCAGTGCTTCCGCTATAGTGATTGCTGCCCCCGTGGTTGCTCAACTGCTGATCCTGATGGTCAGCGGTACCCTGGCCGACCGTACCTCCCGGCGCCTGTTGATTGTCTACGCCTGTGCATGGGCGGCCCTGTTCCAGGCTCTGATCGCTGCTGCATTTATCCAGGAACTTGCCACCGTACCACTGCTTACCGGACTGACACTGGCAGGGGGGGTGGTCATAGCGATTACATTCCCAGCATCAACGGGTCTGCTGCCGTTGATTGTCACGCGTGATCAATTGCAGGATGCCAATAGTCTGCTTGGCATCGCCCGGAACACCTCACTGGTCCTCGGAACAGCCCTCGCCGGCGTTCTGGTTGCAGTCCTGGGACCTGGTGTTGCGCTGGCCCTGGATTCAGCAACTTTTGCTGTAGCTGGAATACTGTACCTGACCCTGAGACCTGCTGAGCAGAAAAAACTTCCCCCGGCCAGTTTTATCGAGGATATCCGCAAGGGCTGGCAGGCCTTCATCTCCCATCGCTGGCTCTGCATCATGGTGGTTCAGTTTTCCTTCGTTGCGGCCAGCATACAGAGTGTCAACGGCCTGCTGGGTCCAGCGGTGACACGATCCCATATGAACGGGGCCGTGGACTGGGGTTTTATTTCGGCCGGGCTGGGAGCAGGGACTCTGTTGGGTGGAATTGTCGCCATGCGCATACGCGTTGAACGCACAATGTTCGTCAGCGCCTTCCTGATTCTTTTCTTTGCCATTCCTCCCCTGATGCTGGCGGGTCCACTCGGGCTCTGGTGGCTGGTTGCCGGGGCTGTGATCAGCGGCGTCGCACGCCAGGTGTTCATCGTACTCTGGATGACTACCGTGCAGACTCGGGTTGCGCCAGAAATGCTCTCCAGGGTCAGTGCCTATGACTTCCTTGGGTCATTTGCCCTGGCACCGCTGGGTATCCTGTTTTTCGGTTACCTTTACGAGATGGTGGGCTACCGGGTTACCCTGCTCAGCTGTGCGGCATTGATTGTTTTCACAACGACTATGCTCTTTTTTGTCAGGGATGTTCGGGAACTGCGATTGAACGAACCGGCCCCAGCAAGTGATAAGGAAATTTGACCAGTAATGTGAGTGCAAAAAAGGCGTTTATATCAGCCGGAAATAGATGACAATTTTATTACGTGTTACAGTATTCCAGTATATAAGTTCGCTTGTGTAGTTATTGAAAAGAGCTCTAATGCTCTGGAGAAACATTCATGTCAAAAGTGTCTCGTCGGGAGTTTCTTAAATACACCAATGCCTCCACACTGGCATTGTCACTGCGCCGCCTCACCTGGGTAGCGCCTACCTTGGCCGCGGGTCAAAGCGGAGCGGCTGCCGTCGAGATACTAGATTATGATTCCCGGGAGGATATTTACCGGCACCAGTGGCAGTGGGACAAGGTGGTTAAGTCAACCCATCATGTTAACTGCTGGTATCAGCGGGGTTGCACCTTCAATATTTACGTGAAGGACGGCATTGTGCTGAGGGAAGAACAGTCGGCTACCTACGATCAAACCAATCCCGATGTGCCCGATGCCAACCCAAGGGGTTGCCAGAAGGGCGCTTGTTACAGTGATCGAATGTACGATGCAGGACGTCTTAAATACCCCCTGAAACGGGTCGGCAAACGTGGTGAAGGCAGGTGGAAACGTGTCTCCTGGGATGAAGCC
>PBRP01000022.1 GCA_002726655.1 Gammaproteobacteria bacterium | reverse complement strand
TGGATTAGGTACGCTCATCCGAAAATAGCTAATACCTGCAGGTGGGTCTGGGCCAATGCATTGGAAGCAGGAACGAATAGCCCCCGGGGGTGCGGTCGATAAAGGCGTTGGGTGCTAACCTTCAATCGCATCGCCAGTGAAGGTGGCGGCCATACTATTCAAGTGAGGATAGTGGACTTGAATAGCGTGACATTGTTCTATTGCAGTACTGAATGCAGTATCAGGTATTTTCCTGAACCTATATCCTCATGTATAAAGGGCTGCATAAGGCAGTTCAAATCCCGTCCGCTCCGCCATTTTTCTTTTGGTGCTGTGCCAAGGCCGAAGGTTCTTTTATGTCCCCGGGTTATCTGCTTACAGGAGAATGTCTCAGCACACTCTTCTGGTCTGACGTGAGTTGCTCTTTCGGGGTCTGTAAATCGTTTTCCCAAAACATCAGGTTAAGTCCATCCGTGCATTCTTCAGTGTCTGCCCGTCCATCACTATCAGTATCACTGTCTTCTATGCAGTCCGGAGTATCGTTCAGAATGTCATGTAGTGAAAAATCGTACTCTGTTGTGTGGAAAAGCCCGAGCAGGTGGTTCATCTCATGGAAGGCAAATTCAGCAGTCGTTCTTAGGTAGGTTGCCGTCCCAGATCCCCGAGTGGCATTGCTGTTGATCAACACGCCATTGTACTCAGAAGCAATACCGAGAGAACCTGGCAGGCCACCAGAGATACCGAGCAGGGTGCCACCGGAATCGGTGAATCCCTCCAGAAAAAAGATGTTGGCCTTGTCGGGATCGCCCATCAGCACCAGTGATGCCGTATCGGTGTCACGGAAGTCGCTGGATACTTCTGCAAATTTGCCATCAGTCAAGGTGGTGATAGGGGACAGAGTAACGTCTATGTCACTATTACCTGCCATGGTAGTAAACCTATTCAGGATCTCGTCGATATCGCTGCTAGAAATTGTGCCGGTTACAAAAGGCTTTACTGCCAGGCTTATCCTTGAATCGGCTTCGGGCGCGGGGCCGATTCGGCTGACCAGTTGCAGCTGGTAGTCATTAAGATCAACAAAATCCATGGAGCTTGCAGCGGTACCAAGGCGCAGGCTCCAGTCGCCGAGTTCAGTCATGATCTCAGGCTTTTTCGGTATCTGGATGGTGCAGAGGCCAAGGTCACAGAAGATCGTTTCTCTTATGGGCAGGGTGATGCCCTGGGGCGTCTGCACATCGATAATAAAAAGCGAATCGACCAAGATGACGTTGGATCCGATCAGTGACACAACGAAGGAAATGGCATTGGCATGCACGTTAAAGGTGACGGGTGCTGAAACCTGAATTAGCTCATCCAGTTCAACATTGTTCTCCGATGTGTATCCCGATGTGGGTAATGTGATTCCTTCAGTCAGCAGTATCGTCTGGGTGAGATCGATCACGGTGATGGTGACGGTAACGGTATTGGATTGCCCACCGGCAGCGTCAGCCAGCCGGTAGTCGAAGGCATCCTGGCCAGTGAAACCGAGTGCCGGTGAATAGGACACCAGTCCACTGTTCAAGACGGCAAGAGAACCATTGGTGGCACTGTCGACAATCTCAACGGTGAGCGATGCCTCGTCATCATCGATGTCGCTGTCATTATCGAGCACATCGATTTCGATTGAGGTATTGATAACAGTCGAACCCAGGTCATCCACCGCCACTGGCAGGTCGTTGATGCTGTTGACGGTTATCGTCAGCGTCGCCGAGTTGCTCCCTGTATTGTTGTTGCTGTCAACGGAATAGATGATGGAATCGGCTCCGTTGAAGTCAGCTTCGGGTGTGTAGGTAATACTGCCAGCACTGATACTGGCGGTACCATGCTCTGGTTGTCTTGTTATTGCTGCGCTGGAGGCCGAGACATTTGTATCATTGGCAGTAACGCTGACCTGCGTCGATGAATCCTCATCAAGGGTCACCGTGTCGTTGGCAGCCGAGGATGAAGGAGTGTCCGTCTGAGGAGGCGTACTACCGCCACCACCGCCACCACCGCCACAGGCAGCAAGCAGTGAGAGAATAAGAACGGTTGTTAGAAGCCGGGACAACAAGGTGCTTTCTTTTTATTAGAGGCGGAGTATAGCAAACAAAAACCCCTGCCTAATGTCTACGGATTGGGTTGTCCGGGGAATGTGCGCAAGCGAGAATTAGAAGGATTGATCCACATCCTCGGCGGGGGAATCACTCTTGGGTTTGCCGATAATTTTCGCAGGCACGCCAGCGACGGCGACGTGGGGTGGCACGTCTTTCATTACAACGCTGCCAGCACCGACCTTCGCTCCTTCACCAATCTCGATATTGCCAATGATGGAAGCATTTGCGCCGAGCAGGACGCCGCGGCGAACCTTGGGATGACGATCACCGGACACCTTGCCTGTGCCACCGAGCGTAACGCCGTGCAGGATGGACACATCATCTTCTATGACAGCGGTTTCACCCACCACCAGGCCGGTAGCATGGTCGAACATTATGCCACAGCCGATCTTGGCTGCCGGGTGAATATCAACGCTAAAGATAGCGCTCATCTGGTTCTGAAAATAAAAAGCCAGGGTATGTCGGCTTTGTCCCCAGAGCCAGTGGGCAACACGGTAGGCCTGTAGTGCATGGAATCCCTTAAAGAATAGGAATGGTGTTGAATAGCTGTTGCATGCGGGATCTCTTTCGCGTGTAGCCTTAATATCAATTTCTGCAGCCCACATGATCGACGGCTCTTCAGCATAGGCTTCTTCGATAATCTCTCGGATCGCCATGCTGGACACTACAGGACCGTCCAGCTTGCTGGCTAGCAGAAAGCTCAAGGCACCTTCAAAGGTCTCGTGGTTGAGCACGGTGGCCTGTAGGAAGGTGGACATGAGAGGCTCAAACTCAGAGCGAGCATGTACTTCACGACGCATCGCCTGCCACAGGGAGCCGGCAGCGGCAATGTCTGCAATGCTGCTTTCTTTGGCCAGTTCGTCGGCGTAACGCTTGTTGATCTTTGAGTTCATAGTGTCATTTTCTCAGGAGGTTGCTATTTTCACCCTATATCAAGTGAATTCAAGGGAATAATCATTCTCATTTGGAATAATTTATATTGTTTTGTTGGGTGAAAGCTTTGTTGTGAAGTGTCGGGGTGAATGTTTGGTTAGGTTAGGGTGGTTTCTGCCTTTCGTGATTTTGCGGTGCAAAACGCTGCCGGGGTGAATGTTTGACTGCGTTCATGTGGTTGCTCCCTCTCGCAATTTGCTTCGCAAACAGCTGCCGGGGTGAATGTTTGGCTGCGCCAAGCCATTCACTACCTCTCGCTGTTTCGCTACGCAAAACAGCTGCCGGGGCAAGTGTTTGACTACGTCAAGCCACTTGCTATATTGAAATGGATCGGGTTCTGGCATTTAATGCCGAATCCTGAGATTGGTGTCTGGTTGAATGAAGAAGTTTGAAAGGGTTGGTCTGGTTGCTCGCATGGGCAGTCCGCCTGTGTTGGAATCGCTGAAAACAGTGGAACACTTCCTGCGTTCGCAATCGGTGGAGGTGGTAATGGAAGACCTGGCAGCTGAAATGCTGGGTGAGACAGACCTGCAGGTGTGCAGCCAGGAAGAACTGGGTTCCCACTGTGACCTGGCGATTGCCGTAGGCGGTGACGGTGTCATCCTTGGCGCGGCAAGGACCCTGGCGCCTTCTGGTATTCCGCTGCTGGGTATCAACCGGGGCAGTCTGGGTTTTCTCGCCGATGTCTCACCGGATGAGATTGAATTGCGAGTGGGTGAGGTGCTCGATGGGGATTACAGTATTGAAGAGCATTTTCTGCTGGAAGGTGAAGTGTCTGTTGCCGGTCAGGAAGTGCCCTGTGCCCTGAATGAGGTCACCATTCACGCCTCCACCGTGGCGAAAATGATTGAGTTTGATCTCTTTATTAATGATCAGTTTGTCTACAATCAGAATTCTGATGGCTTGATTGTGTCATCGCCAACCGGATCGACGGCCTATGCATTGAGTGCTGGTGGCCCAATCATGCATCCCAGTCTTGATGCCATCGTGTTAATCCCCATGTTCCCACATACGCTGAGCAGTCGCCCGCTTGTGGTGCCGGGCAACTCTGAGTTAAAGATAGTCATAGGTTCCGGTTTTGGTGAGGCCAGGGTCAGTTTTGATTCACACCTAGTTTTTGAGGTGCATGCGGGTGAATCCATCATCATCCGCAAGAAAGAGGAAAAACTGAAACTGATTCATCCCCCGGGACACAGTTTTTATGGCGTCTGCCGTAGCAAACTGGACTGGGCAAGCAGGGTGGGNGATTAGCCGAGATTCAAATATCCTCTGGGGTGTCGATATCCCTCACAATACCCTCATCATCCACCGGTACTTCAATAACCTTGTCCAGGTTCGCCTGGATCACCGCTCTGGCGCCAGTGTCCCCCTCAAGTTTTTCGATGTCAGCGAAATAGCGGTGGTGAAATATGACGGGGTGACCATGTGTGCCGTCCTTTGTCGGGATGACAATGGGCTGCTGACCTTCTGACTGGGAGTAACTGGTGAGCAGGAGGCCGATGGTTTCTTGTTTCAGGAAGGGCATGTCGCCGAGAAGTATAGCGGCAGCATTCCAGTTCTTTACCTGATGGATCGCATTGGCAAGACTGTGTGCCATACCTTTGGCAGAATCCGGGGCACAGTAGAAGGTGATAGCAGGATCACTTAAGCTGGACTCCAGTACGCTGCCGAAATCATGATCACCAGATCTGAGCACCACCAGCACTTCATCGAAACAGGAGGCAACATTTTCTATGGAGGTGGCGAGTATTGTTTTGCCCGAGCCTAGAAGTGATTTTCGTTTGTCATCCCCAAAACGCCGGCTGCTGCCTGCGGCGAGAACGATAGCGCCCATGGTCATCTGAGAAGTATATCGCTCTTAGATCTCTCCTCTGCGGTCACTACGTGACCTCCGGTCGAGATGACTTCAAGTCCGATCTCAATGCCGTCAACTGCGCCAGTATAGCAATCGCGATTTCCGCCGGTGTCTTACTACCGATGGATAGACCCACCGGCGCGTCCAGTCTTGAAATTTCATCTTCCGAAAGATCGAGTTGTGCCAATCGCTCACGGCGGCTGGCTGAGGTTCGCTGTGAACCAAGGGCACCGACAAAGAAGGCATCCGTCTTCAAGGCTTCCATGAGCCCCATATCATCAACACGTGGGTCGTGGGTGAGGGCGATAATCGCCGTTAGCGGGTCGTTGGCATATTTTCTGACAGCATCATCAGGCATATCGGTGACGAGTTGCACTCCCTCCACTTTCCACTGCTCAATCATGTTTTCTCGCGGGTCGCAAACGACCACGTGATAGTCGAGGGCCTGTGCCATTTCTGCCAGGTACATTGAAACCTGCACAGCGCCAATCAGGAAAAGCTGGTGGCGGGGACCATAGGTTTGCACCAGGAACCTTTCGTTGGCGATATCGGTGTTGTCGAAATCGCCAATAAACTGCAGGCGGCTGAAGCGTTCCTTGTCTTCGATAGTCATATCACCGGTGGCGATATCCACCTTGCGTTCCACATAGTCGCGGGTCTGCAGACGCTTGACCATGTGTTGTAGTTGTTTAAGAGACTTCTGTCCCGGAAAAGGTTCGATAACAACATGCAACTGCCCGCCGCAAGGCAGACCCAGCCGGTCTGATTCTTCAGCAGTAGCGCCGTAAACCAGTACCTCAGGCGTTTGTTGCGCCAGTGCACCCTGCTGCAGCTTGTCGAGCAGGTCTTCTTCGATGCAGCCGCCCGATAGTGATCCGGATATGTGGCCTTCATCATTGCAGCAGAGCAGAGAACCAACAGGCCTGGGAGATGACCCCCATGTTTTCACCACTGTACACAACCAGCTCATCTGCCCGGCTTCAACCCAGGTGGTGAGTTGCTTCAATACTTGCTGGTCTGCATTTTCCATTCACAAGATCCCGTATAATAGGCGGATGATCTTACAATGTTTCAAGTATCGTCACTAATGCGCTATCGCGGTAACTATGCCGGTGATCGCATTTGATGATTGCGGCACTGGAAATTCCTTCCGATATTGACCTCAGGTTGTTTTCTGCTTTCCTGCAGCAGTCTGGCGTCGCACATCGGATTACGGAACAAGGTATTGACCAGGTGGTGTGGGTCAATAGTGCGGATGATCGCCTGAAAGTACTTCATTTCTACGGCCAGCTTTCGAGCGGAGCCCTGGTACTCGAGGATCGGGCGGGAGCTCGTTCGTCAGACATGTCGTCTGTTTCGCGTCTGCTGACGAATGTGGGGCGGTTTCCCCTGACCATGCTGTTGCTGCTTGTGAATTGTCTCTTATTCCCGGTTACATTTGGTGTCAGTCAGGGGGATTTCACCGGGCTGTTCGCGCAGATGACATTGCTGGAATTTAGCATTCAGGGTGATCAGATCTATTTTGCCGCTTTGTCCCATACNCTTGAAAGTCATCAGTATTGGCGCCTGCTGACTCCCATGTTTATCCACTTCGGCTGGATTCATATCGTGTTCAATCTTCTCTGGGTCTGGGAAATTGGCCGGCGNATNGAACTGATCANTGGCAGNTCTGTCTTGTTGCTGGTGACNATTGTCAGNTCCCTGGGGGCAAATTTCCTGCAGTATATGATGTCCGGTCCGGGGCTGTTTGGCGGCATGTCCGGCGTGGTCTTTGGTTATCTGGGTCATAGCCTTATCTGGGACAAGCTGGTGCCGGGCAGGAAGATGGGGTTGCGCCCCGGCATCTATATTTTCATGCTGGTGTTCCTGGTGATTGGTTTCACTGGCGCCTTCGATTTATTGGGCCTGGGGTCGCTTGCCAACGGTGCTCACCTGGGGGGGCTTCTGGGTGGCTGTCTTACAGGAGTGGTAGCTGGGATGCTTCAGCGGTTTGGTCATCAAGAGACGTGAATTCAACTTCATAGGAAGTGAATTTGCGCAAATTAATCACGCCGATATCCAGGATCAGATACTGACCTTTGATGCCCTGCAGTAAGCCTTCAACATCCGCTGTCTTATCAAAGTTCAGGGACTTGACCTTGGTCGGGTACCGCTGCACAGGGTAATGAAAGGTCTGTGCTTCTGCACCGGGGAGGGGCTGGATTGCCAGTGGACCATAGCGGTTTTTAAGCGCGTCCAGTTCAGGTGAGATTTCCTGCAACAGCTGGTCTCGGACCTCCGGCAAATTTACCCGGTCAGGTTCAGCTTTCAGCATCCGCTGCCAATGAGTCTTATCGCTGACGTGCTTCTTACATGCGACCTCTACAAGACCCGACTGCTGGCGTGTTTCTACTGTCAGGATAGGCAGAGCCTGTGCTGCTCCCTGGTCTATCCAACGCGTAGGCAGGTTTTCCTGCCGCGTTATGCCGACCTTGATACCAGAGGAGTTGGCAATGTAGACGAGGTGCTGATTCATGCAGAAGTTCTTCGCGAATTCCTTATCACGGCAGGTGCCTGCTTCAAAATGACACCTCTCTGGACTGACTAGACAGAGATCACACTGCGCCAGCTTTTTGAAGCAGGGGTAGCAGTAGCCCTGGCTGAAACTCTTCTTAGTCACACGCTCACAGTTAAGGCAGGTAATCTTGCCTGTATAACTGAGTTTGATATTGGCGCCGATGTGGGGGTTAAGGTGGACTTCCTCGTCATCCAGACGCAAATAGTAATCGATCGGATCACTATGCCGACTGGTCATTTTTCGAAGGGAACCGAGCATGGAGTGAGTCTATCACCCTTGCGTCGTCCAGAGCATGGCGTGTCAGCAGAATGAGATGGTCCAATGGTGACCTGCGATTGAATTGGCTATATCATCCGCTCCTCAGATTTTGGCGAGAAATATCATGAAAGAAGGTCAACCCCGGGCGATCAGTCTTAAGGACTACAAGGTTCCCCCATATCTCATTGAAGAAACCAAACTGCATGTGGATATCACTGAAGATGTGACGACCGTGACCACCCTGTTAAAGGTGAGACGCAATCCTGATTCCACTGAGGCCGTGAGCGACCTGGTGCTGGATGGTGGTGCGGAACTGGTGACGAGGTCCGTTGCCATAGATGACAGGGAACTCCTGTCCAACGAATATGGTATTGACGAAGAGAAGCTGACCCTTCATGGGGTTCCTGATTCGTTTGAACTGAAAACCCGGGTCGAAATAGAGCCGCAAAACAACACCATGCTTGAGGGACTGTACAAGTCTGGTGATATGTTCTGCACCCAGTGTGAAGCAGAGGGTTTCCGTCACATTACCTGGTATGCGGACCGCCCGGACGTAATGTCAACCTATGAGACCACGATTGTCGCGGACAAATCATCCTACCCGGTGCTCCTGTCAAACGGCAATGATATCGACAGGGGAGAAGAGGGTGATCGTCACTGGGTCACCTGGCGGGATCCGTTTAAGAAACCTGCCTATCTGTTTGCGCTCGTGGCTGGTGACCTGGAGCACATAGAAGACAAATTCGTTACCGCTAGCGGTCGAGAAGTGACGCTGCAGATATTCACCGAGGCGCATAATATCGATAAGGTTGATTACGCCATGACCAGTCTGAAGAACTCCATGGCATGGGATGAGCGGGTTTACGGCCGTGAATATGACCTGGATATTTTCATGATTGTAGCGGTAGAGAGCTTCAATATGGGCGCCATGGAAAACAAGGGGCTCAATATTTTCAACACCTCCTGCGTACTGGCCAGGCCAGATACCACGACAGATGCCGGGTATCAGCGTGTAGAAGCAGTAGTCGCACACGAGTACTTTCACAACTGGTCTGGGAACCGGGTGACCTGCCGTGACTGGTTCCAATTGAGCCTCAAGGAAGGTTTTACGGTTTTCCGGGACCAACAGTTTTCCGCCGATATGTGCTCGGAAACAGTCTGCCGCGTAAATGATGTTGCCATGTTGCGGTCAGCTCAGTTTTCCGAAGATGCGGGCCCCATGGCACACCCGATTCGCCCGGATTCCTATATTGAAATCAATAACTTTTATACCGCGACTGTCTATGAAAAGGGTGCGGAAGTGGTTCGTATGATTGCCACACTGCTTGGGCCGGATAATTTCAGGAAGGGAACTGATCTTTATTTCGACAGGCATGATGGACAGGCCGTCACGACGGAAGATTTCGTGAAGGCGATGGAGGATGCCAACGATATTGACCTGTCGCAGTTTCGCGTCTGGTATCGACAGGCAGGTACCCCAGTGCTGAATGTCACCAGCGACTTCCATGAAAACGCGAAAACATTTACTTTGCATGTATCTCAGTCCTGCCCGTCAACGCCGGGTCAGGATGAAAAGGAACCATACCATCTGCCCCTGTCGATCGGCTTGCTTGATGAGTCCGGTAACGATGAGCAGGCATCGGTGCTGAACGTTACCCAGGCCAGTGAATCATTTTCCTTCGAGAATATTGAAAGCAAAGTTGTCCCCTCATTGCTGCGGGGTTTCTCCGCACCAGTCAAGCTGGAGTATGACTATACTAGGGATGAGCTGATGTTCCTTATGAGCCATGACAGTGACGGTTTTAATCGCTGGGAGGCAGGGCAACGGCTGGCTATTGACGTGATCAATGAAATAATTGGCCAGATTCAATCCGGCGCAGCTATTGAAGTGGACGACCGTCTGATCAGCGCCTGTGAGAACAACCTCAACCAGGCGATTGAACATGATCGTGATGGAACCATCGACAAGTCGATGATTGCCCATATGCTGGTGATGCCCCAGGAGACCTATCTTGCGGAACTGTCTGAAGTGGCCGATGTGGACGCGATACATCAGGCACGTGAAGCTGTTCGTGGTGAGATAGCGAAACGCCTGAAGGGTGTGCTGCTGTCAGTTTATAAACTCAATCAGGATTCTGGTCAGTATCAACCAACAGCCGATGCTATGGCGCGCAGGTCTTTGAAAAACATGGCGCTGAGTTATCTGATGCAGCCTGACGACACGGAGATGGTGCAGCTATGTGTCGATCAGTTTGAAAAAGCAGACAATATGACTGATACAAGTGCCGCCATTCGAGCACTAGTGAATTCGTGCGCCGAAGCTGCGCAGGCCGCAAAGGAGAAGGCCCTGATCGAATTTTATAATCGCTGGTCAGATGAGGCACTGGTGATCGATCAGTGGTTTGGCATTCAGGCTGCCTGCCAACTCCCTGGTGCACTGGAACAGGTCAAAGCCCTGATGACACATGATGCCTTTGACGCAAAGAATCCAAATCGACTGCGATCCCTGGTGGCAACATTTTGCTTTCAAAATATTGTTAATTTTCATCAGAGCAATGGTGAGGGTTATGTATTCCTGGCTGATCGAGTCATTGAAGTGGATACCTTCAATCCACAGATGGCAGCGAGAATCCTTTCGCCGCTTACGCACTGGGCTAAATACGATGAGCAGAGGCAGGGGTTGATGAAAGCTGAACTGAATCGGATCCTCGAGACCCCAGACCTGTCCGAGAATGTGTTTGAGATTGCTTCTAAGAGTGTCTGATACTGATCGGGTTGGATGTCCATGGGTTTCTGTGGTCCGGCAGATGCTACAAAGAGTTCCTCCCTCTGTGGTTTGCAGATCGAGGCGCCTATTCAGGAGCAACCTTGATTTCGGCTGACAAGGAGTAGACATCTATGAGTATCTATTCAAAAAGGTACCTGGATTCCTTTCCTCCGCGGCTTGCGGCCTTCCAGGCTTCCTTCACTTGGTCAGAAGCCCCTGTGGGTCTCCTTCCGCGCGTTCAGCGCAGCGCCTGAAAGCTACGAAAAGGAACCCAGGCACCTTTTTTACCAAATCCATAAAGCGTGGACTTCTAGCAGGTGTTGCAGGGAGTTCCGACCGTAGCCGTTAGGTGCCGCGGCGAATGCGAGGAAGGAGGGGCCGCCATTGGACCCGTGAAGGACCCTCGACCAAATAAGGGTAGCCGAGGAGGAGGCGTAGTCGCCGCAAACCTTGGGGGAAGAACTATCACACTTGTTGATCGCGACTGAGTTTTAAGAAGATATGAACCGGTTCCCATGCCATAGCAGTAAAAGCGAAGCGCCGAAAGATGAGTGAGACCCGTATGGGGCTCGCGAGGAATAGAGGGAAGCCCGGAGGGCCGCAAGCCAGCGGAGGCAGGGGAACCGGTTTATATCTTCAAACCAACACCAACTCTAAACAGGATTCAACCCCCCCAAGAGAGCCGTCGGCTGTGCCTCGGTCTCGCGCATATTCCTGAGAGCAGTTGCGGCCTTAAGCAGCTCACTTCCCTGCCAGCTACCCCCCTGATCCCCAGGAGAATAGAGCGCCTTTTCCAGCCCTGTCAGCGCTTCACTGAAAGTCTCACTAGCTGCCAACTGCTGCAGATCCTTGAGGCATTCAATCTGCGAGAACCGCGCATTGCCCCAGATAAACAGCTGGCGATGGGCGTTGGAGGCATTATTTGCCTTGCAGGCTTTGCTGAGATTCTTAAAGGCACGATTTTCATCCGGTGTCTCGAATAATGGTTGAGGCGCTTCCTGCTCAGTCTCCAATTTCGCGAGTCTTGACCTGACTGACCACCATTGCCAGCCAGTCAACAGCCACATAAGCCCGAGGAAAGCTGAAGCGATCATCCAATAGGGGGAAGCTGTTGAC
>PBRP01000021.1 GCA_002726655.1 Gammaproteobacteria bacterium | reverse complement strand
GCACTACGCCCTGGAGACCTTGGGTCTGCGTAAGAGTGGGAGAAAAATCGCGCTCCTGGGGGAGATGCTCGAACTTGGAGCGGAGGGTGGCCGCTACCATCAGTCTATTCTTGATTCCTGCAAAGGACTTGATGGTATTATTACAGTCGGGCAGGGGTTCGCCAATACTGAACCACAAGGGGGTGACAATTTCTGGGGTCACTATGATGTTGCCGCGGATATTGACCTGGGAGAGCTGGCAAGGCTGCTCAAGGACGGAGATGTGATCCTTGTAAAAGGTTCCAATAAGGTATTCTGGGTCAACAATTTTGTCGCTGCGATTGCTGAAGCTTTACGAAGCTAGCCCGGATAATTCATGAAATGTCCGGGCTAAGGATCCTCTCTTGTTTCATCTGCCGGTATCCACTCACCTTCCAGTGGAACCGATCTGCTTTTCTCCACGGCTTCCAATATTGATTCCTCAACCTCTCTGGGATCAGGTTTTGTTTCCGGATCAACGTAAAGCTGATTTTCCTCGTCAGAGAGTTCTGTTGAACCATTCCAGGGCAGCATGTGGTAATCCTGATCATGTCTGAAATCGACAAACGGGTATTTGATTATTTCAAAGTAGGGAGAATAGTCAAAATCGCTTGGAGTGCACAATTTTGGGTTGCGCCGGAAAAGTTGCACACTTTCTTCCTCTGATTGTTTTACCAGAGGGAGAATCGGAAATTGAACGTACGCGAATGCTTCAGCGATCATGGTTGAACACACGGTTCGAGCGGATTGCCCGGAATTCGACTTAAATAATGTGGATCGCCACTTCCGTGGGAGGACAAACCAGGGGAAAAGAAACCGAGCGAGATCAAAAATTTGGCGGACATCATAGTCGACGCCTAGGCGGCTGATTGCGTATCGTCTGACCTGCTTGCTGTCTTTCAGGGATAGGCGTGAAGGACGGCATATTCGCATATGCTCGGTCTCATATGTTTGCAGGTTTTGTACCAGGGTGCCGCGACCCAGGATACTCTCGATTACCAGACGATCCCCGGCTTCACCATCGTAGTGGTTCCTGATGATCTCGCTCAGTTCTTCATCTTCAATATCATGAATGCGGCCAATATATAATGCTGCATGAGTCCAGGGGCTCTGGGTTATCCAGCCAATGACATCACTGACCCGGGTCCTGCCTTCAATCAGCACCACGTCGCAGGGTTTTAGCTCATAACATATACGCTCATAGTCACTTAGCGCATATTTCCTGGCTGATCGCTCAGAATTGAGCCAGTTTATAAGGGGTTTGCTGATGAAATCGAACACGTCCGGGCTAAACCATTTGGGGTGAAGTTGCTAGTTTAACAACTTGCGGAAGGAAGGAGGCAACAAGGTTATCACCTAATCTTTTTAATCAGTTCATTACGTGCGATAATTTTTGAAATATGGGATTCGTATTATGATTGTAGACAAGCTTGGAAGACGCTTTCGCAACCTGAGGGTGAGCCTGACGGCAGCCTGTAACTTTGCCTGTACCTATTGTGTGCCCGATGGGAAAAGGCTGATGAAAGCGCAAAATGAACTTCCTGGCTCTGACTTGTTAAAGGCGGTCACTTGCCTGCAACAGGCCTCAGGGATAGACAAACTGCGTATTACTGGTGGAGAGCCACTGGTCTCAACAAAATTCGATGAGTTCCTGTTAGGTGTAATGCAGCTTCCGCTTGATGATGTGAGCCTTACCACTAATGGTCAGCTTCTGCTGCAAAAAAGTGCAGTTATTAGAGAGTCAGGCATCAGGCGGTTAAATATTAGCCTGGATTCGCTCAACCCGCTGCGTTTTAAGCAGCTGGCTCGTGGGGGAAACCTCAACACCGTATTGGCAGGTATTGATGCCATGTTGGCTTTCGGCATCAAGTTAAAAATCAACATGGTCCCGCTGCGCAACCAGAACGCCGGTGATGTCCTCCCAATGCTTGAGTATTGCCTTGAAAGGGGGATTGAACTCCGTTTCATCGAGTTAATGCGAATGGGGCACATGTTGCACAGCAATAGTTTCCAGGCTGAATTTATGTCTATGGCATCCCTGCTTGATGTTATTGGGACTAGTTATGAATTTGAACGCACGGATGCCCCTTATGATTCGACGGCAGCCCGCTTCAGAATTCCAGGCAAGGGCGTTTTCGGCATCATTGCCAATGAGAGTGAACCATTTTGTCACTCCTGCACGAGGCTGCGATTATCTTCCGACGGCTATCTATATGGGTGTCTCAGTAGTGCCAGGCGACAGTATATAGGCGATTTGCTGCAATTGCCCCTGTACCAGATGCTGCCGAAGCTGCAAGGTAGGTTAATAGACGCCCTGGGGGATAAGAAGGAGGCTTTTCAGGGTGAAACAACTGTTATGAAGCTGATTGGCGGTTAGGAGTCATTCAGGGTCAGGCCTTGAATTTTCTTCCAAATCTGCACATGATATGACCACTTTCGGCTACCTTTAATGGGCAAACTGGATTAAATATTGCGCTATCCAAGCTTCTACGGACGAATTGATCTTGACTAGACGTCAATTGCGAGCATTCTGTGGACTAGCCTTTCTGCTTTTTGCATCAACTTTAGCTGCCGCTGAAACAGAAACAACCCCCTACGAAATCACGCGTGATATCTATTATGGGGATGAGACTGTGGCTGATCGCAATTTACAGTCCCTGGACGTCTATTGGCAGAATAAACAGCAGAAACTCCCCGTGATTATCTATGTTCATGGCGGTGGATGGGCCTTCGGCGACAAGGCTGAAATACATAGGAAACCCGATTATTTTCTCTCTCAGGGTATCGCCGTAGTTAGTATGAACTACCGTTTGCGCTGGGATTACAGAATTTTTGACCAGGCGGAGGACGTAGCTTCTGTGGTTGTATGGATCAAGAATAATGCTGAGACCTACGGCCTGGATGCGGGCAAAATCATCCTTATGGGGCATGCTGCAGGAGCACACCTGGTTTCGCTGGTTGCAACCAATCCGAACTACCTGAAAGCGGCAGGGCTGTCTCTCAGAGATATCACTAGCGTTGTTGCAATCGATACGGCCAGTTTTGATATTAATCGATTGATGATTGAACTCGGGAGTTTTGTTGAGCGACGTCAACATCAATTGATTTTCGGTAATGACGAGGAAGTCTGGAAACAATCATCACCCATTCATCATGTATCAAGTGGAAAAAGTATTCTTTCCTTTGCAATCATTTACGTTGCTCAGGATGAAGAAACCAAGCTCCAGGCGATGGGTTTCGCCAAGAAACTCAGCACTGCTGATATTGAAGCTATCATGATTCCTGGCAATGAGAAAACCACCCAGTCAATCAATGAAGAACTTGGTAAAACCGGGGACGTGTCTACTCATGCACTAATGGCCTTCATTCGCGCCAAAATTTGACCAGCTGCAGGTGAACCTTGTCGTCAAGCCTAAAACTCTCCCTTTCCTTGTATGTTTATTATTGTCCTGTGACGTTACGGCAGGTCCCCGTGAAGACTACTATCGCGAAAGTGGTCTAACCGCAGAGAGCGTCAAGCAAAAAGCCATCATGCTCCTTCAGTGGAGCCAACAGCTAAAAGCCAGCGGCATATCATTGCCAGTGGAACTCTATGCGACGATTTTTCGTGCAGAGTATGTGCTGAGTTCCGATGAACTGGATCAATATGCGAATGAACTTTCGATGTTGCAGGACACCCCGGAAAAGCTGGGGACAAGTGTTCTTTCTCCGATTAAAGGCAACGGTGTTGGGGAAATAATTGAAATAGTTCAGACCTACTTTGTGGGGATGACATTGGCGACTGGCAGCGGGATACTGGTAGCGAAGCACTGGCAGCACGACATTCACCTGCAGTCAGAAAACGAGGGGCTCGCGAATTTTATTTCGGCAGAGACCGGCAACCCTGAAGTCCGGCTAAAAGTAAACCGAACCGTGCTCCAGGGAATACATGGCAGCCCTTTTGGCTTGATTAACCTCCCTTTGATTGAGATTGTTGAAGGGGAATTGCATGCGGGTGACAAGGTATTCATCCGTTATGGCGCTGGTCCTGAAGGTTTCAAACTACCTGAGTTCCCTGTAGCACAAATGGTATTGCCGCTGTATTTCCGAACAGACCCATCCGGGCATTTTTACACTATCCCCACATCGAGTTTCAGCGTAGTTGCAGGGCCGCCCGCACGGATAAACGTTGTTGCACCTTCTATAGTCAAAACCAATCAGCTTTTTTCACTTTCCGTAAGGGTTGAAGATCAGTTTGGAAATATTGCCTCGGGTCCAGCACCTTCACTTGACATAAATCTGGATGGGGTTTTTCAACACCGAATCGAGGTATCAAGCACCAATGTGACCCTGGTGGAAGGGTTGGAATTTAGGAAACAGGGGTTACACAATATTACTGTTCGGTCTGGTGGTGGTGGCCTAGTTGGGTATTCGAATCCCGTTCTTGTCAGGGATGATGTTGATCTGAGAATTTCCTGGGCGAATCTGCACGCTCACTCAAACCGAAGCGATGGACTTCAGTCAGTTGAGGAAATTGAGGACCAGGCATCGGGTATATTCGATGTGGCGCTCGTTACGGATCATGATAACTATTTCCTTTTTAGTGATAGTGAGGCAGCACGTGAAATCAGCCAGCCTCTTGCCAGGGGCGGACATCGCCTGAAAATTCCACATTCACCACCCATTGTTATTGCACTGCCGGAAATTCCTTCCGATCATCGGTCACTTTTCAGTCCCAGTCTCGTCGAAATACGATCTGGGACAAGCAGCTATGAATGGTTTGGCCAGCATTTTGCTGGTATGGGCTACCGTGTGGGATTTGCCGGTAGTCAAACATCACACCTGTCTGGCAGGAATAGAGAAGCTTCACAGACTGCTATTCTCATTTCGGGAGATGAAAGCTGGAAACAAGCTGTGAGTGCTCACAGAACATATGTAACGTCTGGTCCAAGATCGATTTTGCTGGCAAATCTAAACGGGGGGNATCCAGGTAGCAGGGTGCACTCATCTTCAAGGCGTCATTTTTCTGGAGAGGTGTATGCTACTGCGGGTATCGATGCCATCGAACTTATTAGAAATGGCACTGCAATTGATCGCTACAACTTCAAAGATACTGAAGGTGCCCGGCAGGTAAAAATAACCCTGGGTTCAGATAGCAGGCCGGTTGTACCAGGTTGGGATATACCGAGGAATGGGAGGGAATGGCTCGGTTACCTCCGGGTTATTGGTGCGCATGTATCGTCAATTAGTGCTTCCGGAATTGAGAGAAGCAACCGGTCCGCTATTGCCATCAATCCCAACGAACCTTCACGCATAGACTTTATTACCTGGACACATGGGACAGAAAGCAGCTTTGTGATTTCGTTGGATGAGATAACGGATCAGGAAGTAATGTTCGAGATAAACATAAAGGAAGGGTTTGAGGATGTCGATCTGTTGCCTGAGGCCAGGAAGCCGGCGGTAACGCAGGGATTTAAGCAACTCCTATCCCTAAATGATATTGGAGGTGATAATATCACCCGTGTTATTAACGTGGATGGCTATTCTGATTTTGTGCGTTTTGAGATGACGAACACGGATAGACCCAGCCACCAGTCATTTTCGTTTGTTGACACCCGTATGACAGAAATTGGCGACTATTATTACGTCAGAGTAAAGCAGGTTGATGATCATATCTTGTGGTCGAGTCCAATATATGTTGGAGGCTTCGATGTACAGTAAGCATGCTCGGGTCCTGAGTACACTTGCGGCAATTCTGCTTGGTTTGCTGTTGTTTACGACGGCCCAGTCTGAAGAAAGAAAGCTCTGCCTCTGGTCATTTGAGAGCGGTGAAAGTCAGATATTTTTGCTTGGATCTATCCATGCGATGAGAAAGAGCATGTATCCCCTTGCAACACCTATCGTTCATGCATTTAACCAGGCGGACAAGGTTGTATTCGAAGTTGACCTGACAAGGCTGAATGCCTATGAGATGAACAAGGTGATGCAGAAGAAGGGCATGTATGAACCGCCTGAAACTATACGACAAGACCTAAGACCAGAAACTTTCATCTTGCTCAAGAACTACCTTAGGACAAACCAGATGCCACTGGCTCAGGTCGAACGAATGAAGCCCTGGTACCTGATGCTGACTATCGGGCAGCGTGAATTGAGCAGGCTTGGGTTTGATGCGGAACTGGGAATTGACCGATACCTGCAACAGCTGGCCCTGCATGAAGATAAGGAGATCCTGCAGCTGGAAACTTTTGGCGAGCAGATTAATCTCCTGTCAAGTGACCCCATTGCACTGCAGGAACTGTCACTTCGCGTGTCACTCGAGGAAAGGCAAAATGTAGCACAGGAGCTGGAAGAGTTGCTTGCCGCATGGGAAGACGGGAACGCTGACAGGATGCTCGAAATGACACTTCAATCCACAGCCGAGTATCCTGAACTGACTAAGCAAATGGATAACCTGATTGATAAAAGAAACATAAGAATGGCTGAAAGAATCCGCGCCTACGCCGATACCTCTGGAACTTACCTCATAGTTGTAGGTGCGCTACACATGGGAGGAAAGAATGGCATCATCAAGCTCCTGCAGGATGACTACCGGATAACGCAGCAGACTTATTGATTGGCTAAATTGGTGCAGTTTTCTAGGGAGAAACAATGAAATACCTTCATACAATGGTTCGGGTACAGAACGTCGACGAATCGTTGGATTTTTATTGTGACAAGTTGGGATTGCAACTGCTGAACCGATATGACAGTGAGCAGGGGAGGTTTTCATTGATCTTCCTGGCGGCCCCCGGCGACGACGACGCACAGGTGGAACTGACCTATAACTGGGATGGCGATACCCTGGGTGAGGGCAGCAGGAATTTTGGCCACCTTGCTTACGCTGTTGATAACATCTACGAAACATGTCAGCACCTTATTGATGGTGGTGTAACGATCAACCGACCGCCAAGGGATGGACGCATGGCCTTTGTCAGGTCACCAGATAATATTTCCGTCGAGTTGCTGCAGTCCGGTGAGGCATTAGCTCCCTCGGAGCCCTGGACTTCTATGGAGAATACTGGAGATTGGTAAGCCCATGAGCATCGCACAAACAACCTTCTACCTTATTCGTCACGGGGAGATTGATGCCAATGTCGATCGACGCTGGCATGGATCGACCGATAGCGATCTCAATGAAAACGGAAGAAAGCAGGCGGAGCAGATGGCAATACATGTAGCTTCGAAACATCCGGAAATTGCTGCCGTCTACCACTCTCACCTGCAGCGGACTCGCGATACTGCAATTCCTCTGGCCAGGAGGCTCAACTTGAAAGCAGAAGCCGAGGCAGGGTTGCAGGAATATGCCGTTGGACAATTGGAAGACTTGTTTATCGAGGAACTCATTACCAAACACAGCTTTTTTGAGGAACTCGCGGCCGATCAGGATTTTGCACCGGATGGTGGGGAGTCTCCGAAAGAGGTTTGCGCGCGGATGATAGGAGCACTGACGCGCCTTGCTGAACGTCATTCTGGTGAGGCTATCGCTATTGTTGGCCATGGGGCTGCAATGGGTATAGCACTGGCCCACCTGCTGGAAAATCGTGTATTCCCATTTCATGACTATCACATGGAAAATACTGGCTACAGCAGGCTGATCTGGTCTTCCGAACCCAGGTTGGATATTTTTAATGCCTGTGGACACCTGCCGGGTGAGGAGGATTCTACCCGAGAAGGGAAACCATTATCCCTTGGTTCATTGGCCCGGTTCAGCCCAACTCCACCGAATTCAGCCAGCTGACGAGATCCTTGATAACTTCATCGCGGTTGGTTTCGTTCAGCATCTCATGGCGTCCACCCGTATAAAATCTCGTCGTAACCTGCAGCCCATGAAGGCTATAGGCCGCCAGCATTCTGTTTATATTAATCATTCTATTGTGTATTGGGTCTGCACTTCCTGAGAAAAGATAAGTTGGCAAACTGGTTGGAATTCTTGCTATAGATTCTGCCTTCCAGTTTGCCCGTTCAGCACTGAAAAGGTCACAAAGGCTCATGGGGCAGGGTACGAAGCCACAGAGTGGATCCTCCACGTATTTGGTGACCTGGTCCGGGACCCTGGATAGCCACTCATAACCGGTGCAGCCCTCTGCATCAAAATCCTTGTTGTTCCCGCCAAATAGCAGCTTCTGCAGTAAGCTGCTTTCTGCTTTATCTCCAATTCGCCATCGCTCGAATTGAGTAATAGTCTGTAACAGCCACATCTGGAATCGGCTTCCAGCACCAGGGGAGCCAGATAAAATCAGTGCATCAATGGTCTCTCCATGCCTTGAGATGAATTGCTGGGACATCATGGCACCCATGCTGTGGCCAAAAAGGATGAGTGGAGTGTGCGGCTGATCCCTTTTCGCTTGCAGCAGAATTTCGTTCAGGTCAGCTATGGCGCGATGCCACCCGTCTGCACCGAAATCACCCAGGGATTCTGCGGTCTGGCCATGCCCACGATGATCATTAGCCGTTACTTCATAACCAGCTTCATTTAATTGCTTCGCCGTCCAGTCGTATCGTGCGCCATGTTCACCCATACCATGAGCAATATGGATCAAGGCCCTGGGCTTGGAGTCAGTTGTCCAGCTATAACAATGTACAGCTTTTCCGTCGCTGGCCGTATGCTTGAATGTGTCCATCACTGAGGTCCTTCGGGTAGCATCGAGTCTACAATAGGGAAGGTCCCATACTCTATACCAGCTCTGGCTCAATATGAGGGTTGTTTTGCATGAGACAGGCAAAATAGAATGAGGGTCAACTCAGTTAACACAGGCACACTATGCTGAAGTCTGAATGGTTAGATCAGGTCATCGAAGTCGCCCTGGAGCCGACCAGACCCATATGTGACCCGCACCATCACCTTTGGGACCATCCTGATAGCCGTTATCTTATAGATGAGATCATGCAGGATACCAATTCAGGTCATAACGTCGTCAGCACGGTCTTTGTCGAATGTGATTCCATGTACAGGCTAGAGGGTCCAGTTGCCCTGGCGCCGGTTGGGGAAACTGAATTCGTGCAGGGAATTGCCGCTATGAGTGCCAGTGGCCAATATGGGTCTACCCGGATTGCAGCAGGAATAGTGGGTTTTGCTGACCTGTCTCTGGGAAATAACGTACGCTCAGTTCTCGAAGCACACAAGATAGCTGGTTCAAATCGATTTTCTGGCATCAGGCATGCGACCGGCTGGCACCCGTCTGAAGATATTCGTAATTCTCACACCAATCCTCCCGAATCCTTGCTGCTGAACGATAGTTTTCGTGAAGGCTTCGCCGTGCTTGACGACATGGGGCTGACGTTCGATTCCTGGTTTTATCATCATCAGCTCGCAGAATTTGTCGATCTCGCAAAGGCTTTTCCCGGGGTCACCATTGTCCTGGATCATTTTGGTGGCCCGCTTGGCATCGGACCCTACGATGTAGATGAGACCTTCCTGGTATGGAAGGATCAAATCGCTGAATTAGAGGATTGCGCGAATGTCCACTTTAAGCTTGGTGGCATTAACATGAAGATTAATGGTTTTGGCTGGCACCGGAGAGACTATCCTCCGACGTCAGATGAACTCGCTGATCGAACGGGGCGCTACTATGACTTTTGTATTGAATCCTTTGGTGCGGACCGGTGCATGTTTGAAAGTAACTTCCCCGTTGACAAGGAGTCCTGCTCCTATGGTGTACTTTGGAACGCATTTAAGAAATTGGCAGCCAGCAGGAGTGACGAAGAAAAAGCAGCACTTTTTCATGATACTGCAGCGCGGGTCTATGGTATCGAAAGGTCAGCCGCATGAAAGGGGAATGTTTCTGTACCGATATTAAATTCAGGATTACCAGGCCAACACTCTGGTGTGCCCATTGTCATTGCAGTATGTGTCAGCGAAGTCACGGCGCCGGTGTGGTTACCTGGGTAGGCTGTGTTGAGGAATCAGTGGTTATCGATGATGAGAAGAGCAGGCTAGAGTGGTTCAGGAGTTCTGAGGAAGCGGAACGCGGGTTTTGTTCAAATTGCGGCAGCTCTATGTTCTTCCGGTCCGGGCAATGGCCATCTGAACTTCATATAGCGCGAGCAATGATTGCGGGGAACCTGGACCGTGAGCCAGCAGGGCATGCTTACTATGAGACTCACGTAGAATGGATGGAGTTGAATGATCAGTTACCAGGCAGACAGTAGCGCACACATGGGAAAGCTAAAATGGATCATATCTTGAGGGAGACCATGACTAGAACCACTATTTTTTTGCTGTTATTCGCTGGATTCGCGGCCATGGCGGAGGAAGTCGCGGTTCCATGTTCCAGCGCTGAGCACCGGCAGTTTGACTTCTGGCTGGGTTCCTGGACTTCCTTCAGTAAAGACGGAGAAAAACAGGGTTCTAACCAGCTGGAAAAAATAATGGGGACCTGTGTAATGCAGGAACACTGGGTCGGTGCATCGGCTAAGTTCAAGGGTACCAGCTTCAATTTTTACGATCCTGTCAAAGAACAGTGGCATCAGACCTGGGTGGATAACACTGGTGGTTCCCTCAGCTTGTATGGTGGCTTGCTGGGGGAAAGCATGCGGTTGTCAGGCGCACGTAAGAACCGTAAGGGTGAAGCAGTGACCGATAGAATAACCTGGACTCCGCTTGAGGATGGTCGTGTTCGCCAGTATTGGCAATTCAGCTCTGATGATGGGGAAAGCTGGACGGATGTGTTTGATGGTTATTACGAGCGTGATGAGGGCAAGTCAAGTCGGAAATAAGCCGGGCTTGACAAGAATTCAAGCATGAAGAACCTATTGATTGTCTACCATAGCCAGAGTGGCAAGAACCTTGAAATGGCCAATGCCGTCCACACTGGTGCGACACATCCTGACATATCAGGAGTCGAAGTTCGTTTTCTTCGTGCCTTTGATGCAGGGGCTGAGGACCTGCTCTGGGCAGATGGGATTATTTTTGGCACGCCTGAAAATTTTGGCTATATGTCCGGTGCCATGAAAGACTTTTTTGACAGGACTTTTTATTCGGTTGAGGGGGCGGTAGAGGCTAAACCCTATTGTGTGTTTATTGGCGCGGGAAACGATGGGCAGGGTGCTCTATCAAGTTTAACCAGGATAATAAAAGGCTACAAATTCAAAGAGATACATGAACCTCTTATCATTGTGGGTGAGCTAACTGAAGAGGTGAATGCGCGTTGTGAAGAGTTGGGTATGGGTATGGCTGCCGGCCTGGAGGCCGGAATCTATTGAGCTTCAAGCGTCGTCCCCTACACTATAGGTAGCATTGGCAGTAGCATTCATTAGCCTCGCCGTGAAAGTGGACAGGTAATCCTAAGTCAAATGCCTTAAGTCAATTTATAGCGGCACCATCTTATGTCTAAGAACATCAGTAAATTATCAGGGCGAAAGGGACTGCAGGAAAACCTGTTTGATAAAGTGAGGCAAACTGGCAGGGATGCTGGTGACGTGGCAAGCCAACACCTGCTGGGCAAAAGCTCAATCCATGGAAGCCGGGGCTTTTATGACTTCCTTAGCGAGAACTTTCGCCAACAAAAGGCATGGGTCTGTAACGGCACTTCCTGCCTGTGTTCAGGTGATCAGGAAAGCTTAAAAGTTGATCTTGAAAAAGCTTTGGGGGAAGGCAAGGTCGGCACCATGACCTGCCTGGGCAGGTGCTATCACGGGGATTCCTTCCAGTTTGATGGTGCTAATTATTCTGGTGGCCAGAGCGCTAACATTAAGCAGTTGACAAAGGAGAAAGCGGGGATTCCTGGCTACGGGGTCAGCTGCGATAGCAAAATAGCAGTGCTGACGAATGAGGGCTTTGCCACTCTAAACCAGTTTACTGTGGCACTGGAAAACCTCCTTGAGCAGTCTCGAATGGAAATCCTTGCGCTAGTCAAGGCTTCGGGACTTAGGGGGCGAGGTGGCGCCGGTTTCTCAGCTGGAATAAAGTGGGAGTCCTGCATGCGGGAGGAGGCTGACAGCAAATTTGTCGTGTGTAATGCGGATGAGGGTGATCCGGGTGCTTTTTCTGATCGATATTTGCTTGAGCAGCAGCCCTTGCGGGTTATTTTTGGGATGCTAGTCGCTGGCTGGATCACTGGCGCAAAGGAAGGCGTTGTTTATATTCGTGGTGAATATCCTGAATCGATTTCCATCATGCGTGAAATCATTAGTCAGCTCTATGAAAAGGGGCTACTCGGCAGCGATATTCTCGGCAAAGATCTCGACTTTGATCTGTACGTGCTTGAGGGAGCTGGTGCCTATATTTGCGGGGAGGAAACATCACTGCTTGCATCGATAGAAGGTCGACGGCCAGAAGTGGACGTTCGCCCACCATTTCCAGCTGTAGAAGGCTTGTACAAGCAACCGACGGTGGTCAATAACGTTGAGACACTGGCATCTGTCCAGGGTGTTCTCGATATGGGTGCAGATGCCTATGCCAGTCTTGGTAGCGGCAGGTCAACCGGGACTAAACTTGTGTCCCTTGATGCCGGATTTTGTCGACCAGGCATTGTTGAAGTTGAAATGGGTGTATCACTGCGGCACGTGATTAATGACGTTGCCGGTGGGTTCAGAGTACCAACGAAAGCCATTCACATAGGTGGACCGCTGGGCGGCTTGGTGCCCGTAGATAGCATTGATGCATTGAATGTTGACTATGAATCATTTGCCACTGAAGGGTTCCTGTTGGGCCATGCCAGCTTTGTCTGCATTCCGGAATCATTTCCCATGGTCAGGTACTTACAGCATCTGTTTGAGTTCGTGCGCGATGAAAGCTGTGGTAAGTGTTTTCCCTGTCGATTGGGCTCAGTGCGTGGGGAAGAAATGTTTTCGCAGGCTATAGTCGGTGAGAAGCGGCTCAACAGGGACTTGGTCAATGACCTGCTTGATACCATGGAACAGGGTTCTTTGTGTGCATTGGGTGGCGGGTTACCCTTACCCGTGAGAAATATACTGCAATATTTTGCGGATGAACTGCAGGAATATTTTCATCAAGACATGTTAATTCATGCAAGGCAATTGTCATGAATGCTGAAACGAGGGTGGCTTCGCTGGACGGGAACAGCCTGCCTATTGAAGATGGAGAAACGATTCTGTCCTTCACCCGCCGCCACCAGTTTGGGCAGAGAATACCAACCCTCTGTGATGACCCCCGCCTAAACCCATACGGTGCATGCAGGGTGTGTTCCGTCGAGGTTGCTTTGAGCGCAGATGGCCCAAGGAAGACGCTCGCATCCTGTCATACCCCCGTTACAGAAGGGATGTATATTTATACCAATACGGATGCTATTCAGAGATTGCGCCGAAATATCGTTGAAATGGTATTGACGGACCATCCGCTGGATTGCCTTACCTGCGAGGTCAACGGCAATTGTGAATTGCAGGACGTTGCTGCAAAGGTTGGTGTAAGAGAGGTTCGCTATTGGCAGCCGAGTACGCACCTGGATCGTGACAGGGATGAGAGTCACCCATACATGCGTATGGATCTCGCAAAATGTATTAATTGTGCCCGCTGTGTACGTGTGTGTGATGAAATTCAGGGCCAGTTCGTTTTGTCAATGGGTGGGCGTGGCTTTGAGTCCCGCATAATCAAGGATGATGACCTTCTATTCGGTGACAGCAGCTGTGTTTCTTGTGGTGCGTGCGCCGATACCTGTCCGACCGCAGCGATCAGCGATGTGTTTCAGTCAAAATCCACGCAGGCAGATAAAGTCGTTCGTACGGTTTGCTCATACTGTGGTGTTGGCTGCAACCTTGAAGTAGCTGTGAAGGATGACAGGGTATTGTCGATCAGTGCTCCCAGGGGTGCCGCGGTCAATGACGGGCATACGTGCCTAAAGGGTCGATATGCTTTCAGGTTTTATAGCCACCCGGATCGACTCAGGTCCCCATTGCTTAAAAAGAATGGCATTCTCGAGGAAGTCAGTTGGAGTGAGGCTTACGAATTTATTACCAGGAAGCTCCAGCTTGTAAGAGATGAATCCGGCCCTGACGCCATAGCCGGTATTTCTTCAGCACGCTGCACAAATGAAGAAAATTACCTCATGCAGAAATTTATTCGTGCCGTTTGCGGTACCAATAATATCGATTGCTGTGCCAGGGTATGTCATTCACCAACTGCCTTTGGCATGCAGCAGAGTTTCGGGACTGGCGCTGCCACCAATTCAATTGATGACATTGACTCAACTGATTTGATTCTGGTAACTGGCGCAAATCCTACGGAGGCGCATCCCGTCACTGGTGCCAAAATAAAGCAGCGGGTGATGATGGGTAAGACGCTCATTGTGATTGACCCCGTCAAGACTGAATTGGCGAAGCTCGCTGACTACCACTTGCAATTGCGTCCAGGTACCAATATTGCTGTCCTGAATGCAATGCTTCACTTCATAGTGAAACATGACCTTGTGGACACCGCCTTTATAGATGATCGCTGTGAAGGGCATGATGAATTCATTAGCAGGATCAGTGAACTTGATGCTGATGCCATGTGCGGGATTTCGGGGGTGGATCCTGAACTGGTGGAGGCCGCCGCGTTAGCTTATGGTTCGGCGGACCGGGCAATGGCATTCCATGGTCTTGGTGTGACTGAGCATAGTCAGGGATCGAAGGCAGTGATGCTCATTTCGAATCTTGCCATGATCACTGGAAACATTGGCAGACCCGGTGTTGGAGTAAACCCGTTGCGTGGTCAGAATAACGTCCAGGGTGCCGCTGATATGGGCTGCCAGCCTCATCAGGGAGCTGGGTACCTGCCGGTTGTCGAAAATCAAGACTACTACGAGGAAAAATATGGTGTTCCAATGCCCCCTGAGCCGGGGCTTAAGATTCCCCAGATGATTGATGCTGCCGGCAGTGGAGAATTGAAAGCACTATGGATATTGGGAGAGGACGTTGCCCAGACTGAACCCAATACGAAACATGTTGTTGCTGCCCTAAAGAACCTTGACATGCTTATTGTGCAGGAAATATTTCATTCAGAAACTGCAAAGCTTGCCGATGTGGTTCTGCCCGGGACTTCCTTCCTCGAGAAAAGTGGAACCTTCACCAATGGTGAACGACGGGTGCAACGAGTGCAGGCTGCTGTCCCGCCTCTGGAGGGAACTAAAGTTGATGGGCAGATCATTGTGGACGTCATGAACCGCATGGGATACCAGCAGCCAGACTATGATGCGGCCAGCCTGCTGGAGGAAATTTCCCGTGTTGTGCCCTTTTTGGCGGGTGCTGACTGGGAGGGGCTCGGTGAGAATGGCAAGCAGTGGCCAATTACTGAGGGCGGCCTGGATACACAGATACTACACAGGGAGAACTTCAACCGCGGTAAGGGAAAATTCCACTATTTTGACTGGCAGGAATCAGGCGAAATAGAGAGCAATGGTGAACAGTTCCCACTGATTCTGACTACCAGTCGTGTTCTGCAGCACTACAATGCTGCAACTATGACCCGACGTACAGATAACGAGAAAATTGTCAGTGAGGATACGCTGCTGATTAACGAGAAAGATGCCAGACCAAGGGGTATTGCGACTGGAGATCAGGCCCGGCTCTCTTCAAGTCGTGGGGAGACATACCTGACTGTAGGAGTTTCCGACAAGGTGAAACCTGGCATAGTATTTACAACTTTTCATTTCACCGAGCAGATGGTGAACAAGGTTTCGAGCGATTTTGCGGATGAGGAAACCATGTGTCCCGAGTACAAGGTGATTGCAGTGGAGGTAGAAAAAAGGGAAAGGGCACGCTAGTTCGTTAGCATTTTTCGTGCGGCTTGGATTACAAGGTCTATAGCTGGCCGCTTGCGGTATCCTTCCTCGGCGAACTTGGCTCTGATAATACCGTCCCTGTCGATGACAAAAATACCGGGATGCGGAACTCCGTGAGCCATGTGACCTGCTTCGTACGATTTGTTCAGTATGCCGAAGGCTCTTACGTACCTGGTATCAGGGTCCGATAAAAGAGGATAGCCTATACCATACTGATTGCTGAACTCGCGGTGAGTTTCAGGAGGTTCATAGGTAATTACCGCGACCTGTATGCCCAATTTGGTCAATTCCGACTGGCGTTCTGACAGCTCCACGAGCTGTTTTTTGCAGAAGGGTCACCAGGTTGTGGACCGGTTAAACAGGAAAACCAGGCCTTCCTTAGCCAGCAGGCCGGATCGGTCCCATTTTTTCCCATGCTGGTCTTCAGCTTCTATAGGGGGAAAAGAAGAGCCTACTGGAAACTTTTCAGCCCATTCCGCCATTGAAACCTGTGCAAGCAGGACAGTCGTGACAAATAATAGGTAGCGCATATTTTATTCCAAAGGGTTTTTACTAGAATGACCGTGCAAGCTATCATCAGCGCTCGACGCCATGAGATCAAGTTGAATAGATAACGACAGTATGAGTAGATTCCATCTGACACTATTACAGGAAGGTCACGCTTTACAAATTCTGGATTGGAAATATCCGCCTCCCTATGATTTCTATAACCCGCCAACGGATCGGCCGGTAGCAGAGTACGTTAATGAGTTTCTGAAACCCGAGTACCAGTTTCACGCAGTCCTGGATGAAGACCGTGAATTTGTTGGATTTTGTTCATTCGGTATTGATGGACAGGTTCCTGGTGGGAATTACCAGGACTTGGCACTGGATATCGGCGTTGGTATGAAGCCGGAATTAACCGGTAGGGGATTCGGGCAACATTTTTTTGATGCTATTCTGCAACATGCTATCAAGCGATTTGAGCCTGAGTGGGTAAGGGTCACCGTGGCCAATTTCAATCAGCGGGCCTTGAACCTGTACAGGAAGTTTGGGTTTACGTTGCTGGATCAATTTGAGGATAACAGGCTTGGATTTCGTTATTCGATTCTCGTCAGACAGTCCTTAACAACGCCCCTGAGCCTCGTAGATTGAAACTAGTAGCCCTTCCACGGATCGAGACGGAGCGAACCTGCCTAAGGCTGATGGATCCCCAGGGAGCCAACCTGATGCTGGATTTCAGGCTGGAGAATAGAGACCATCTTACTCAGTGGGAACCTAAACGCTCACCGGAATTCTTTTCGGTTCCTTTTTGGCAGGCACAGTTTCGTGCAGCCATACGGGAGTTTCGCAGTGGTGCCAGTGTGTGTCTGGTGATACTAAGTAAGGATGAAAGTGAGGTGCTTGGTGTATGCAACTACACCAATATTATCCGTGGTACGTTTGAAGCGGCTCATCTTGGCTATGCCCTGGCTGAGAAACATCAGGGAAAGGGCATAATGTTTGAGGCTCTCTATAGCAGCAAAGACTACATTTTCAACGTATTAAAATTACACAGAATCATCGCCAACTATTTGCCCAGGAACAGGCGAAGTGGTGCCTTACTGGAAAGGTTGGGATTTGAAATAGAAGGCGAGGCAAAAGAACTGCTCAAGATCAATGGTGTCTGGGAAGATCATGTTATGACATCACTGATTAACCCCAGGTCGTAAGGCACCACTCCTTATCCAATCTAGCGCGGAGTTAGTCAGGAAGCTCGTATACGAATCCAGGACCACCCATATATATGCCACCATCAACATTGATACAGGTATCATCGCAATATATCCAGGGCCCTGTTACCGATGTGGGGTCGGTTCTCCTGGCGTAAGGGATAGGTGTGTGTCCATGAATGAGTACGTCACCACCATAGAGACCCAGAATCTGCCTGGCACGCTGTTTTCCCGTCATCTCCAACTCAGAAAATGCCATGTGTTCGGCAAATGCGCTTAACGCCAACTCCCACGGTAGAAGCTCCCTGTTAGCCATCAACGCGTGGAAAGCCGTGTTAACCGTCTCGATGGTGGTCCCAAAATTGATATACAGAGTGGAGTCGGCATGAAGTAGAAGGGCTTGCCTGACCCTGGCCATTGCCGGCAACGCCTCGATCCAGCTTGCATGCTCTGGTGTAAAGTTCTCAAGATCCTGCGCTATCCCGCCCCAGTTGAGCCACGTGTCGACTACCTTAGTGCCTTCACTGTTTTTTTCATTCCCGAAGCGATACGCACACAGGATCATGAGTTCATGATTGCCAAGTAAAGACTGTACGTACCCACCTGCCGATTTGGCCTGATCCTGTAGGTTGATTGTCATGTCAACGCATTGGAGACCGGAAACACCACGGTCAAAAAAGTCATCAATCAGCCAGAGGTGGTTCTGTCCTCCCGTCCAGTTGAGATCACGATCACATAGGCTAGCCTCACGGAGCAGGTGGATGTACTTTTCATGGTAGCCGTGAAGGTCACCAATGATGAATGTGGACATGGCCATGATCGTGTCAAACGGAGCGCGTACTTTACAGAATTGAAAGTGAAACAGACATCCCTTTCGCAGAAAGCGCGAAGCGGCTTATTCAACCCGGGGTACGATGATGCCTTCCTGCTTGAAACGATTGAGTACTCTCTCCGACATTTTAGGCCCCACCTTCTCTGACCAGGATTGCGCTGCGCTGAGGCTCTCCTCCATGAGCCTGGGCATTACCTTGTTGGCCTTGACCCCGATTTCAGATTTATTGAAGTCAATAAGCCCCTGCAAATCTTCAAGGGTAAAGTAGCGAGCATAGATGGGATAAATCTGTGACTGCAATGACTCACTCTTTAGCTCTTCCTTGACGAGCCTGGACACTTCCTCGGTTACTATCTGCACAGCTTTATCCGATATGCTTGGGTTATTTGTGCGTAGAATAGACAGCATCTGCTGTGTGAAGAGAGCAGAAAATTGCGCGCTGCTGGCTTCTGCCCCGGTAATTTGCATCAGTTCCCTGATAGCTGCCAGTTTTTTCTGGGCGATTTCCTCTTCTTCTGCGATGACGGTCCCACCGCTGACTGCCAAAAACCACATTAACACCAGTATTCTATATACCATTCACTTTCTCTAGCTCGATTCGTATAACGGCTCGGTTGTTAATGCGGCCGCTTAACCGGGACATCAGGTTTGTTATTGACATCTGGATTCCATACTTTTGTTTGAGCAGGGCATACGCCTGACCAGTTTGATCGCTGTCATCTGTCACGAGGTAGGCTTTAGCATCATGCCATTCTCCCAGCTTTCCACCCCTGGCATCGCAGCTTGCCACCCGAGCCCTCGGCGAGTTGCGAAGTCGCTTTACTTTTCCGGCGTCAGCAGCACTGAAACAGAAGAAGGTGGTGTCGCTAGCTGCAGCGAACCAGACCGGCGTGCTGACCTCATTCCCATTTCGGCGCCAGGTTGACAGGCTTGTATATCGAGCATTTTTTAGAGATTCCATTTGGTGAGAATAGCAGTAAATCGCTGTAGATTGTCACTGACAGGGGAATCAAATACCGCAGTTTCGGTCGCTTGGCACTACCAGAAAAACTAATGTATATTATGGAAAAAGCATATAACACATTGATAGTAAACAATATATTATATTATTTTGGCAACTGCTGCCCTTCCTGCAGCGGCCTTGTGCTAAGAGGAACCGCGTGCAGGAAACCCTGTATCTCTCCAGCTTCTCCACGTCATCAGGAAATACAGATGAATTGCCAGTGCGAGTACCCATTCAAATGCATTTTCATAGTCTGAATAGTTGTCAGTAGTCACGTCCAGCACGAGGGTTAAGAGGCCAGTGCCGAGGAGGAAACTGCACAATGCCAACAGAGGTGCCAGGGTAATACCCTGCCTGGGCAATTTGCCAAGACGCCACGTAAGCAGTAGCTGTGCCATGAACGTAAAGGTGAAATACACAATGATGCCGATTTTCCGCTGCAGCCGGAAATTATCTCCAGCGGCACCGAGCGCCAGTGTGTAGACAACCAGGAAAACCGAGGCAACTACGCCCACAATCATGACAGTTTTTGCGACCTCCTGCCGGTCTCCAAGGTCTTTCAGCCAGGCGTAGGACAGCACCCAATAGGTGGCTAGCAACAGGGCTGCCGGAACCATGGTGGCCTTGAAAATGTAGAAGGCAGAACCATGGCGACCGGTGGCACTTATAGACGTACAGCTGTCGATATAGGGAATACACCAGGCAACATAGCCTTCATATGCAGAGACCAGGTAAGTTGTATGTATTGATAGAATTGGCAGGAGCCCGGTCAATAATGGAATTAACCTGAACAATCTTAACCTGCTGGTATTCACGGTGGTTCAGTCATATCGCTGCCGGAGGAGGTCGCCGTTTCTACCGGATCTTTAGGAGCAATACCAGCAACAGGGGCGTGCCGACAGCCTGTATGATCATAAAACGGACCAACACCTGAGTATTGGACCACCCCATATTGTGACGTACATGGTCGTGTAGCGGATAGCGGATATTACTGAATATCCCGATTTTAAAGAAGCGCAGCAGTGCCACTTTCATTAATCCGGTGGCGCCGTTTACAAGTACCACGAAGGCTACAACCAGAATGAGGAACGGGTTGCCGCAAGCAAGTACCAGAACACCCAGCATTAGTCCTATCGGGCGGGAGCCGGAATCTCCCATGAGGACGGCACTCGGGTAGCTGTTATGCCATAGATAGCCAGCCAGACACCCGAGCAACACAAAGGAGAGGATTGCCCAATCGGCTCCCTGTTCATAGTGGGGCACGAGGAGATAAGAAGCTATATCGGCGTGCCCGACGATGACGTACAGGATTCCGCCAAGGAACAGCATGCTCATGGCGGACAGACTTGCTGACAAGCCATCGACGCCATCTGAACAGTTGGTCGCGTTGATGGAGATCCAGATGAGTGGAGTTGCACCTAGAACAAAGAGAACAGGCGGAACCGTAATCGGATCCTTAAACAGGGGTAACCAGATAACGAAATCGGCCCACTGACAGATAGCCATAGATGCCAGGAATGCGAGAACCAGGTCAACTGCTCCAAGGGTGTATTCACTCCAGCCATCCCGCGCCCGGTCATCATAATATCCTACAATCATGGCAGCGGTGACACACAACAGGATTTCCAGAAATTTCCAGTCGAAAGGAACCACTAAGAGCGAAATAACAATGAACAGAGGAATAAACAGGGCCCCCGCACTGATTGGTTTTCCAACGCTCTTTTCCGCGTCAATGGCGTATTCCCTACCGCGATCAACGGGAAGAAATTGCCAATATCTCGGTAACATCCACCAGGTGATAATGGCTCCCAGCGCTGTTCCCAGTCCGGCGAGGAAGATATAGGAGGAGAGCAGCCTGAAGGGGCCTGCTATGTTTGCCAAGTAGTCGCTTATATAGTAGAGCAAGATGAAAACCAGTCTGGAGTTCGAGTTGGACCAGAATTATAGAGTTATTCGTAGTTTGAAAAATGAATGCTTGTTGGAAGTTTACTTTCTAACCTGTGCCTGCCAGAGAAAACGGCAGTGTCTCAGGACAATTCCTTCAGCTTCTGCATACTTGTCATAGATCGAATCAAATTTGTACTTCAGGTCTTCAAATGTTGGAACCTCAGACTGGCCCCACGTAACCATTCGATAAAGCTCAACGGGGTCAGAAACGATTTCCGGAACATCAAAACTCCAGCCGCTATGCAGGGTTAATCCCGCTTGATGCAGGCGATTCTCGACCGATTGATGAATCGAACCAGTGCCAGTATGTCTGCCAGAGTTTTCATAATGTAACTTGTGCGGCAGTTTGCTCGTCCAGGCCGGAATTGGCTCTTCCATCGGGCTCAGCGCAAGAATAAAGGAACCATCCCGGCAAACTCGGACCGCATCCTCAATCCAATGCAGTGGACCCCGGCGACAGAAGATCAAATCAACTGAGTTGTCTTCCAAAGGCAATTCCATTTCATCATGGCCAGAGTCCATCGCGTCATAGCAGAGAAAATCAACGTTTGTTACTTGCCTTTTTGTCTTGTCTTCATTGGCCAGGTCGATATAACTTTGCACCCGGTCATAGGCCAGAATGTGCCGACAAAGATCGGCATGATCCAGGGCCAGTTCCCCGTGCCCACAGCCTACCTCCAGAGCATCAGATTCTGGGCTAAGATGCTCCCGCAACAGCGCGAGAAAAGCCTCTTCTCCATTCTTATCCCCGATACTTGAGTTCCACGGGTAATAGTAGCCAGACTGGATACTGGCGAGGTGATCATACCAGCTGTTTGAGTGGGCTCGAGGTATATTGAGTTCTGCCATTGACTGCGTCCTTTGTCGTACAACTACCTTACCATGGCGGCATCGGGGCAGAAACCACTGTGATTGCCGCGTTGGCATCTACGGAATACGCTGTCGATATCTTGCTTTTGGGGGCTCTATGGCAATCGTTACCAGTATTGATCTATTGATTAATCGCAGGACAAAAATCGTGGCTACGGTCGGCCCAGCTTCCTCGTCTCCCCAAATGATCGAAGCACTTATCGAGGCAGGTGTGAATGTATTCCGGCTCAACATGTCCCACGGCGAGCCAGCCGGCCATCAGGCTGCTTATGACCATATCAGGTCAATTGCAGAGCGCCTCGAGAAACCTGTCGCCATATTGGCAGATCTCTGCGGACCAAAAATTCGAACGGGAAAATTTGAAGATGATGGTATTGATCTCTTGGAGGGTGACGAGGTAAAAATTACCATGGGGCAGGGTCTGGGCAAGGCAGGCGTGATCGTGTCCCAATATGAGGCGCTGGCAAGGGATGTGAAAGTTAATGACAGGATATTACTTGCTGATGGGCTGTTTGAGTTATGTGTGCTGGATAGCTCAGAAACTGAAGTCAAGTGTCGCGTGGTGCAGGGCGGACGACTGACCAACAACAAGGGTATGAACCTGCCCGGTGTTGATGTGTCTTCTCCCTGCCTGACTCCAAAAGATATACGAGATGCTGAGTTTGCAAAGAAACTTGGCGTGGATTTTATTGCCCTGTCTTTTGTTCGCACTGCTGAAGATGTGCTTCGGCTGCGAGAACTGTTGGTAGATTCCGGCGATCCTCCTGCTATTGTTGCCAAAATCGAAAAACCTGAGGCATTGGACAATGCGGAGGCAATCCTCGAAGTAACGGACGCGATCATGATTGCCCGCGGTGACCTGGGAGTTGAGCTGCCGCCTGAAGAGGTTCCAATTGCCCAGAAGCAACTGATTGAGATGGCGATCGCCAGAGGCAAACCGGTCATAGTGGCTACACAGATGCTGGAATCCATGATCACCCATGCCCGACCTACGCGAGCTGAAGTTACGGATGTTTCCTATGCCGTAACAAGTGGGGCGGACGCTGTCATGCTTTCCGCCGAAACCGCGGCCGGTGACTTCCCCATCGACTCGGTAAGAATGATGGACAGGGTAGCCCGGCAGGCCGAAGCCCACCTGTGGTCCGGTGGGGCATGGGGAGTGGAGCTGGATTCCAGTGTGCCAGTAACAATCTGGACAGCCGTTGCATCGGCAGCACCCAAAATGTCAAAAAATCTGGGAGCAAGGGCCGTCATTGTTGTCTCAAAATCGGGTATAACCGTACAGACGGTGAGTACCGCAAGACCAGCCGCGCCCATCCTGGCTGTAACCGGGAGTCAGAGAGTTTTCAATAAAACGTCACTATTATGGGGTGTGGTTCCGCTGATTGATTCACGTGCCGGAAAGACTAACCCCAACGAACTGGCCAAGCGGCTTGCTCTGGACCTGGGCCTGGCAAGCCCTGGTCAATTTGTCCTCTTGATTCGTGGATTTCATCAGGACCCTGCAATGAATTTACCTTCCGTGACGGTCGTTACGATCACAGATGAGGATTTGACTGAATAACGGGGATTAAAGTGACAGTTTGTACTTATCTGCATCAAGGTGGGCCGGGAAACGCTTCCGGTATGCGAGAAGAGATTGCCTGTCCATGCTGATTGTTTCGATGGTGCCCGCTGACTGCATCTGCGCTCTCTGTATCCCGGTGAAGTCAATGACCGTTGAATCCCCGCAATATTCGACATCATTACCATCTACACCGATACGGTTCACAGCAGCGACATAGCATAGGTTCTCAATGGCACGTGCCCGCAAAAGGGTGTTCCAGTGATCCCTACGTACAGCTGGCCAATTTGCTACGTATAGGAGCAAGTCGAAATCACTGTCATTCCTGCTCCATACGGGGAACCTCAGGTCATAGCAAATTTGTGGGCAGATACGGAAGCCATTTAACTCAAGAATGAGTTTGTTGCTGCCGCCGGTGTAATGTTCGTTTTCAGCGGACAGGCGAAACAGATGCCGCTTGTCATAGTGCCGGCAGGCGCCATCTGCTGTAGCCCATATGAAGCGGTTGAAGTAGTGCCCGTCCTGTTCAATGATCAGGCTGCCGCACAGGGCAGTATCGATAGATTTCGCGGTGTCACGCATCCAGGAAACCGCCGGGCCATCCATTTTCTCTGCAAGCGCAGCAGACGCCATGGAAAACCCGGTCGTGAACATTTCAGGCAGGATCACTAGATCAGCTAAAATTCCCTTGCCGACAAGCCTATCGAAATGAGCCAGGTTTTTCTCCGGCTGCTCCCAGCTGATATCGGATTGCACCAATGCGAGGGTAAGCTGACTCATCCTGCCTGCTGTACTTTTACTGAGCTGAGCAGGGCCGCCGCTTTAATGATGGTGTCATCTTCCTTGGCGAAGCAAAAACGGACTATGCGATCATCTGCTGGCTGTTCATAGAATACGGATACGGGAATGGCTGCCACGCCGATCTGCCGAGTCAGGAATGCTGAAAAAGCGACATCATCCAGGTCAGACAGGTTGCTGTAATCTGCCAGTTGGAAGTAGCTGCCCGCGCTCGGCGTTAGGTTGAATCCAGAATCTGCCATGGCGCTATTGAACAGATCACGTTTGGCCTGATAGAAGTCGGGTAATCGCTGGTAATGTTCAGGATACTGTTCCATATACTCAGCCAATGCCCACTGGGTCGGCGTATGCGTTGTAAATGTTACGAACTGATGAATTTTGCGAAACTCCGCAGTTAATGCAACTGGTGCAGCACAGTATGCGACCTTCCATCCGGTGGCATGATATGTTTTCCCAAAGGACGATACGACGAATGATCTGCTTCTCAGCTCTTCGTGTGTTAACAGGCTGTGATGCGTTGCACCGTCATAAACCATATGTTCGTATACTTCGTCTGAAAGAAGGTACAGGTCATACGGGCGTGTCAGCTCTGCGAGCTTTTCAAGGTCGAGCGCAGAAATAATGCTGCCACAGGGGTTGTGAGGCGAATTTAGGATGATGAGGCGCGTCTTATCATTGAGCAGGTCTGTAAGCCGGTCAAAGTCCAGATGAAATTCTGGTGCGGTCATGGGAACGTGGATTGTCTGACCCCCTGCAAGGGTTATTGCTGGCTCATAGGAGTCATAGGCAGGATCAAATACGATCACCTCGTCGCCGGATTTGACCACGGTTTGAATCGCAACAAATAGTGATTCGGTTGCACCAGAAGTGACCGTAATATTTGTATCCGGGTCCAGATCTGCCTGATACAGGCGCCTCAGTTTTAGTGAAATCTGCTCCCTGAGGTAAGGAACACCAGACATGGGGGGATACTGGTTGTATCCGCCGTGTAGGTATTTCTCAAACATTGCCAGTAGTTTCTCGGGTGGTGAGAAATCAGGAAAACCCTGGGAAAGATTGATGGCCCCGTGATCACTTGCCATCTGCGACATAATCGTAAATATAGTCGTTCCAACACCCGGCAATTTGCTTTCTATGGTCATATGGATTCATTGTACCCTGTCTCAGGCAGCCTATAATCTGGTTGTTGCCCGGACATGAAGACCATTTATAAAGTGAGTAGTAAGTCTGACATCGTGTCTTGCCGGGTTCGGAACCTTTGAGCCTGGAAACAGGAGATGTGGCAAATTGAAACCTGAAGAATATCAGCGAAATGCGGAGCAGATTGATCACCTGTTCGGCGTGAAATTCCTTGTGATGTTTGCGGCTTTTTTGATTGTGGCGTTTACTTGGCCTCAACCATACGATCTTATAAAAGAACTAATAAGCAAGGCAGAGCAGGTGCTTGCAGAGAATCCTTCTGCCGGGCCCGAGGTTCAGGAGACAGACAACGATCAGTCGACGGGGTTTGACGAACAATTGGCAGTTGCCCTCCGGTACGAAAGAACTGGCGATCGCCCGTCAGCTGACAGGGTTTTTCGTGAACTGCTGAAACGGGCGTCGGCAAGCCCCGATTATCTCGAAAAGTTTGCAGTTCTATTGCCCCGTGCAGCTGACTTCTACAACAGCGGGAGTGAAATTCAGGCAGACCAGATTGAAGATCTCTACCGGGATGCAATCATTGCTATTGAGAAGGTGTATGGCGACCGCCACCATGATTATGAAAACGTCTATAGGGGTCTCGAAAAACATTATCAATCTCAGGGACGGTACAATGATGCCGCAACCCAGACAAGGCTGCTGCTGGAGTTTTACCATGAATATTATTCAGACAACGAGGATATGCTGGTTGCCTTGATAAAACCGACGACAATTCGCCTTGGTCATAATCTCCTTGCAGGTGGAGAGAAGGCCGCGGCTCGAAAAGCTTATCAGGCTGCTTTAAGGATGGATGAAGCCAGTAATCAGCCAAATTCGGTAATTAAGGAATTTATCCACCAAACCTATAGAGAGGCTGCAGATATCAGGAGATCCGTTGAAGAGATCTCTCTGGACGGAATTACAATTGAACGATTTCAGGAAAACGATGACAGCATCAGCATTGTGGATTATGCGGATAGCAACAAAACCGTTGCTGAATATCTAAGGCAGATTCAGCGCAAAGCCGGAGACCCCCATCTTGATTTTGTTAGGCGGGAAGACAATGAAAAGAAACCTGCCAGTGCATTTTCAATTACAATAGACAAATAGACAGACTCAAATAGCCAGAAGGAATTACAAAGTGGTATTGATATACATCGGTCCCAATGAACAGCGAACTACAAACGCTAATGAACATCTCGCTACGCCGGCCAAGTGCCAAGTTTGTGCCAAATGAGTAGCTCAGCAGATCACCTGGGCTGGCTCGGCGGTATCCTCGATAAGTCATTGATGCATATAAATAGCCAGTGCACGGTGGATGGTAAGTTCATGGTATCAAGCCTTGATGACTATCAGCAGGCTGTGTTCGATCTCGCAGTAAGTACGGCTGAACTCAAGTGTGCAGAACAGTATTTAGAGTATTCCTCGGCACATACTGACTTTGAAAGAAATCTGGCAGATACCTTTACTGCGGAAGTCATTGCAAATATCTCGTCTAGGTTGGGCCGTAGCCCCCTGGACTTTGGTTTGACTGCCGTTGAATTAGCTGGTGATGAAGCTTGTGATCTTTTCTGCAGGAATCATCTGTCAAATAAACACCTCGCTGAGCTCGGCCGGCAGATAGTAGATAGGGAGGGCAGCCTGGGTGACAGGGGGCTGGATGAAGAGAAAGCCATGATGGCCCAGACCTTTCATCAGTTTTCTGTTGATGTTGTCGCACCACTTGCTGAGGATATTCATCGCAAGGACCTTATTATCCCAGACGATATTCTCAACGGCCTTCGTGAACTGGGATGCTTTGGTTTAAGCGTACCCCAGCGATTTGGTGGTCTGCTGCCGGACGATCATGAGGACAGTCTTGGAATGATCGTGGTGACGGAGGAATTGTCCCGCGCATCACTAGGTGGTGCAGGGTCCCTTATTACACGACCTGAAATCATGGCCAGGGCCTTGCTAGAGGGTGGAACCAGTGAGCAAAAAGATCAGTGGCTGCCGAGACTCGCATCGGGAGAGTTACTGTGTGCTATTGCCATAACTGAACCCGATTATGGTTCTGATGTTGCGTCAATGCGCCTCAAGGCAACGGCCACTGATGAGGGCTGGATTCTGAATGGAGCCAAGACCTGGAGTACCTTTGCCGGTAAAGCCGGTGTGCTGTTGACGCTGGCTCGTACGGATCCTGACCTGTCCCTGGGCCACAAGGGCCTGAGTTTGTTCATGGTCGAAAAGCCGTCGACCGATGATGATAAGTTCGAGTTTGTGCAGGAGTCAGGAGGCCGGCTTACGGGTAACGCTATTCCTACGATTGGCTACCGTGGCATGCACTCCTTCGAGCTCTTTTTTGATGACTTTTTCATCCCGGCGAGCCATGTAATCGGGGAAGGTCAGGGTGTAGGCAGGGGGTTCTATTTCACCATGCGCGGTTTTATGGGGGGAAGAATTCAAACCGCGGCGAGAGCTTGCGGTGTCATGCAGGCAGCGTTTGAAACAGCGATTGGCTATGCAACGGATCGAAAAGTATTTGCTAAACCAGTCGCTGATTATCAGCTTTCACTGATTAAATTCGCAAGAATGGGGATCTATCTGGGTGCATCGCGTCAATTTACCTATATGGTTGGTAAACTCATGGATGCTGGTCACGGCCAGACCGAAGCGAGCCTGGTGAAGCTTTTTGCCTGCAAGGCGTCAGAATGGATCACTCGGGAGGGGATGCAAATCCATGGGGGTATGGGCTATGCAGAAGAAACATCTGCCAGTCGTTATTGGCTGGACGCTCGTGTACTTTCAATATTTGAAGGAACGGAAGAGACTTTGGCGCTCAAGGTTGTTGGCAGAAGCCTGGTAGAGGGTGCGATATAATGAAGAAATCAAAAGAGGTATAGGCAGAACATGGATCTAGAATTTACCGCGGAAGATTTTGAATTTCAAAAGGAAGTTCGTCAGTGGATTGAGGACAATTATCCTCAGGAGATGCGTGACACGCATGCGAGAAGCAGGGTCATTACAAAGGAAGACCATATTTACTGGCAGCAGGCGCTCTACAAGCAGGGATGGGCGGGGCTGAATTGGCCTGCTGAGTACGGCGGTCCTGAGTTCACCCCAACCCAGCAATATCTTTATGACCTGGAGATGGCATCCGCCGGAACACCGGGGGTGATGCCGTTTGGGCAAAGCATGGTTGCCCCGGTCATCATGAAATTTGGCACCGATGAACAGAAAGAAAAATACCTGCCCGGTATTTTGTCCAGCGATGTGTGGTGGTGCCAGGGGTATTCCGAGCCGGGTGCCGGTTCTGATCTGGCTTCCCTTCGAACCAAGGCGGAGCCTAATGGAGATCACTACCTGGTTAATGGCACAAAAACCTGGAACACTCTTGGGCAATATGCAGACTGGATTTTTTGCCTGGTGCGAACCAGTAAGGAAGGAATCAGGCAGCTGGGTATTTCATTTCTGCTGATAGATATGAAGTCCCCGGGCATTGAAGTGGTACCCATCAAGACAATTGACTGCCCACCAGATGGCTACCAGGAAATTAACATGGTTCACTTCAATGATGTGAAGGTGCCGGTTGAGAACCTGGTTGGAGAAGAAGGCAAAGGGTGGACCTGTGCAAAGTACCTGCTGGAGTTTGAACGTGGCAATGCTTATTCTCATGGGCTAAAAGCGGGCCTTGAAAAGGTTAAGCACATAGCCACTGTTGAGCGTGATGACGGTGAGCCGCTGATTCACAACCCGGATTTCCTGCGTAAACTGACAGAAACTGAGATCGCCATATCTGCCATGGAATTTACCGAATTGCGGATACTCAGTTCAGTGAATACGGGTGGCAATGTTGGCCCGGAATCCTCTCTGCTCAAGTGTCGCGGTACTGAGTTGCAGCAGCAACTGACGGAGCTGGTTATGGAAGCGACGGGAACCTACGCTATCCCCTTCGATAATCCACCGCCGGTCACCGGCTTGAACAGGGAACCCATTGGACCTGACTATGCCGCGGCAGCGGCGCCAATATATTTCAATACAAGAAAGGTTTCCATTTTTGCTGGTTCCAACGAAATTCAGCGAAACATCATGGCGAAGATGGTTCTCGGCCTGTAGGTGGGCAAGAACCAGGGAAACCCCAATTTATTTATTAAGACGAGGTTACAGATATGATCACTCGGCGAACACTACTTGAGCTGTCACTGTATACACCCATGCTTTCCGGTCTGTCGAATTCAGTTTTTGCTGATAGTAAGGTCAATTCCGCGACAAAGGATTCAGACTTAATCTATCTCTCGCCGATTAAGTCGGATGGGACTGAGAGTAGTTGCCAGGCTGAGGTTTGGTTTGTCCAGAATGGAAAAGACATGTACGTTTGTACCTCCACCAGTAGCTGGCGTACCCGTGCAATTGCCAAGGGACTGAATCGTGCGCGTGTATGGGTTGGCGACCTAGGGTCCTGGAAGAGTACTAACGGGAAATACAAAGATTTGCCCAGTCTTGAAGTGGAGGCCAGCCTGGTTTCGGATACCAATGTGCAACAGGAAGCGCTCACGTTATTTGGTGACAAGTATCCTTTGGGGTGGGTCGTCTATGAATCAAGGTTCCGTAATGGACTGGCGAATGGCTCTCGCTCCATGTTGCGATACAGCCCTCTGGCTAGCTAGCGTCTGCTCAAGTCGTGACTCGGCGATTTCGTCACTAACTACCTGGGTCGGGCGATTAGTTTCGCTGGCCAACTCGAAAATCTGCTCCAGGTTGTTACCGATTCTGTTGATATGCTGAGTAACCTTTTCATGGTCGTATGAGCTTCTTTCGTAATAAATGTCGATAATACCTCCCGCATTGATCACATAATCCGGCGCATAAAGGGTGCCGGACTGGGCTAATAATTCTCCCACCGCAGGATTTGCAAGCTGGTTGTTAGCGGCACCGGCAATGATTGGCGCCTTGATATCCTGAAGCGTATGCGGGTTGATAAAGCCTCCGAGTGCGCAGGGTGCAAACACATCAACGTCCAATTTGTGAATTCTGTTCAGGTCAGCTGGTATTGCATCTACACAGCCAATAAGGTTGTCTACAGCCTCCGTATAAAGGTCGGCGACGTAAATTTCTGCGCCGGCATCCACCAGGTAACCGGCCAGCCTTTTGCCGACATTGCCCACTCCCTGGATAGCGATACGCAGCCCATTAATGTTGTCTGAGCCAAACCGATGCTTCACGCTTGCCTTAATGCCGACAAATACGCCATAGGCCGTGGAGGGGGAAGGGTCCCCATTGACTTCACTGCCATCTCGAAGTCGTTTGCTGCGTACACCGGCCACATGGCTTGTCACAGTCCCTATTGTCTGAAGGTCTTCCACGCCTGTCCCTGAATCTTCTGCAGTTATATAGGCGCCACCAAGGGAATCGACAAATTCACCCATGACGAGGAACATGTCCCTGGACTTGCCGGACTTTGGGTCAGCAATGATGACGGCTTTACCACCTCCCAAAGGCAACTCAGCCATAGCGGACTTGTAGGTCATGCCGCGGGACAATCGCAGGACATCTGTAATGGCTTCGTCTCTTGAACCATAGGGCCATATTCTGCAGCCTCCAAGGGCCGGTCCCAGGACACGGTTGTGAATAGCGATATAAGCTCTAAGTCCGCTGTCCTGGTCCAGGCATTCATAGACATTTTCATGGTCCTCGTAATCTGGATAGGACCTGGTATTTATAGTTGAGATTTTCATTGCGTTCCCTCTATGCCGCTTCTGGACTAACCAGTGTCACGAGGCTGGTGTCATCTTTTAGGAGTATGGAAAGTAGTCGCTGCTGTTCTGCCGCTACCATTTTTGCGTTGTTGGCTTTGACGTAGCCAAAACCTCTGATTTTTTCCGGGAGCAAGAGAATCTCAGCTATGGCCGATACCTTCCCGGCGTTCAGCCTTGGCATCAGCTCATCGACAAGGCGCTCATAATTGACTATGAGTTCTTGTTCAAGCTTGCGGTCTGCAGTGTAGCCAAAAGGGTCAAACATGCACCCACGCAGAAACTTAAATTTGGCGAGCAGACGGAATACCATGAAAAACCAGGGACCGAAACGTACCTTCTTTGGTCGCCTGGTGTGTTTGTCAGTTGGCGCTATCAGGGGAGGGGCAAGGTTGAATTCCATGCTGAAATTTCCCTGGAACTGGGCATCTATTGATTCGCGAAACTCATCGGTGTTGTAAAGCCGGGCCACTTCATATTCATCTTTATAAGCAAGCAATTTGAAGTAGCATCGTGCTACAGCCTCAGTTACCTTGTTGGAAGCCATTGCCTTTTCCGCAGTCAAGACTCTTCTCACCAATGACTCATAGCGATCCGCATACTGCCGGCTCTGGTACAGCGTAAGGTAATTTTTCCTATGCTCGATGAGTTCATCCAGGGTAACGGCTTCAGCTCCAGGAAGACTGCTTTGATCCTGATTCTCTGTTCTGGGCAACTTCTTCTCGACTGCCATGCGACCCAGGTTGAATGCAAACTGATTGGCCTCGGCATTCGTGCCGTTCAGGTGAATGGCCTCCAGGATCGCTTCCCCGGAGATCGGTATCAGCCGCATCTGGTATGCGTAACCAGCAAGAAAAATATTCGTAGCCATTGTCTCTCCGAGTGACTCTTCGACAATTCTGGTTGCATCAATGAAAGAGGTTTTTTCAACTCCGACGGATTCGG